>NZ_JBNILJ010000002.1:0-415219 GCF_050107635.1 Metabacillus sp. 113a
TTCTGACATATTTCTTCTTTACGTCCTCAATCGGACCATTCTTTCTTTTCATCTTGGCCTCATCTCCTCTGCCCTCATTATATTTAGAATGAGAGGAGGTGTCCAAACTAGTTAGGGGGCCTGAGAGATATAGGATATTATTCCGATATATCGGCCGAAATTGCAGCATATCGACTTTTCGACAAAATCCGCTACGCCCCCTTCGACATCCTTCATCCCCATAAAAAAACCCCGCTCAAGGCGGGGTCTAAAGCTTCAGTAGATCAATGTAGAAATCGAATGCGGAGGGAGCATAGACGCTGCTGTCCTGTCCTCGAGCTGCAGACAGACTTCCTGCTCTGCATCAGAAGGGTTCATGACAATGACGGCGATTTCTCCGTTTGGATTTTGGAAGGCTGTTGCGAGCAGGGCGTTATTCGAAACCGAACAGCCAATCCGCTTTGCGCCGGGCTTTATATATTTACTGAAATGCCCGATGTAATAATAGGAGCTGTTCACATGAATCTCATCGCTGACTGTATCCGCAATGACGGGGGCATCACAATAATTCCCGACATGGTTAGGCCCGCCCTGTTCGTTTAAAACCAGGTTCCAGTCAATCCAGGCCTCGAGGTGGTTGTTTAGATCACCGATGATGTTCCGGCCATACCGTTCACCGGTGTGCCACGCACCAGGTTTTACTCCGCCTTCGATGCAGCCCTCGGTAAAGATGAGGTGTTTGTCCGGGAATTGCTCATGAACCTTGGCCAGGTTTTCAAATTCCTCTGATACATACCAGTGAACGCCTGTCCCCCAAACGTATTGGGCAGCTTCAGGGTCGCTTAGGACCGCTTTGGCCCGCTCATAAATACGGTCGCGGTTGTGATCCCAGATGATGACGTTAAGATCGTCCAATCCGTTTTTCTTCAAGGCAGGTCCCAAATAATGTTTGATAAAATCTCTTTCTTCTTCTCCAGTGTACAGACAGGAATCCCATACCTGGCTGGCTTCGGGTTCATTTTGAATGGTGATGCCCCAGATCGGGATGCCCTCTTTTTCCATCTCTTCTATATAGCGTATGTAATAGTCCGCCCAGAGCTGTCTGTATTCGGGAAGCAGCCTGCCCCCGTTGTTCATTTCTCCGTTGCTTTTATACCAGGCGGGCGGACTCCAGGGGGAGGAAACAATTTTCAGGCTTTGTCCCGCAGCCTTCACGGCATCTTTGATTAATGGAAGCACAAGCTCCCGTTCTCTTTCTATGGAAAAATGGTCTAATGTATCGGCCTGGTCCGGAACATACGTATAGTTCCCAAGCGAGAAATCGCAGCTGTTAATATGTGTGCGGCCGAACCGGTATCCGAGCCCCTCTTCAGGGTTAAAATAATCGGCGATCACCCGGGTTCTTTTTTCCGGACTGATCAGAGAAAGGGTATGGGCTGCCGCTTCCGTAAAAGCACCGCCGAAGCCCAGGAAGGTTTGAAACGTCTGAGCCGGGTTCAACTCCACATAAATAGGATTTGAAAACAGCGGAGAGCCGAAGGAAACCGGCTCTTTCACTGTTAATCGGTCGTTCGAGTGTTTTGCTGTCTGAATGAGTTTAATCGTTTTGCTCGTTGTGGTCATACCCTTTTCTCCTGTCTTTTGAAAGTTCATCCAATCCAGATTCGCGTTCGGAGTGCCTCTACGGGCTTCTTTCAGGAACCAATCTGCAAGGAAGGCTCCCTCTGCTTAATGATTTCCGCATAACGATAGGCGCTGTCCTTCCAAATGCGTTCCTGTGTATCAAAATCGACATAGATCATGCCGAAGCGCTTATCGTAGCCGAAGCTCCATTCAAAGTTGTCGAGAAGCGACCATAAATAATAGCCTTGTATGTTCATCCCAAGAAGGTTTAAGTCCGATACGGCCTGAAGATGCTTTTCGATATACGCTGTCCGAAGCGAATCGTGAACTCGTCCATTAACCACCTCATCGTCATAGGCAGCTCCGTTTTCGGTAATAAAGATTGGCAAATCCGTATATTCCCGGCGGAGACGGATGATTAAATCCTTGAACTCAACAGGAGCAATGTCCCAGCCCATTCCGGTTTTATCATAGGAGGAATACGCACCTCTGGTCATAAAATCATTGGCAGCACTGAATTCAACGATGCCGCGGCTATAGTAATTAATGCCGAAGAAATCGCAGGCTGTGGAAATCGTTTCTAAATCTCCCGGCTTAATAAAGTCATAGGAATGGACATATTTAGAAAACAAATTCATCATATCGGCTGGGTAATGGCCTTTGAAAATAGGGTCCAGGAACCAGCGGTTGGAGTAACCGTCAGAGTTGTTGGCGGCCAGCTGATCGTTTACTGAATCGGTTTTCGCATAGACAGGGGAAAGGTTAAGTGTAATCCCGATCGCCGTTGAAGACGAGAACGTATTTTTCAGCATGTTTACGGCTTCTCCATGAGAGAGGAGCATGTGATGGACGGCTTTGACCGCTTCCTCCAGGTTCGTATGGCCCGGAGCATGGACCCCTTGATGATAGCCAAGGAACCCTGCACACCAAGGCTCATTATGCGTAATCCAGGAATCGGCTAAATAATCAAGCTCTCTAAAGCAAACCTCTGCGAAATCGAGATACCACTGGACGGACTCGCGGTTCACCCAGCCGCCTTCTTCATGAGCCCAAAGCGGCAGGTCCCAATGATAAATGGTAATGGCGGGCTTAATGCCTTCTTCCCGCAAGCGCGTGGCAAGGTTTTTGTAAAATTCCATCCCCTCCCGGTTGAATTCTCCCTTTCTTGGAAAAATCCGCGGCCAGGCAATGGAGAAACGGTAGGAGTCTACCCCTAAATCTTTAATGATCTGAATGTCTTCTTCATAGCGGTGGTAATGATCGCATGCGATATCTCCGTTATGCTGCTCATAAACCTTTCCGGGCTCCGAGCAGAATGCATCCCAAATGGAAGGGGTGCGTCCGCCTTCCTGGTGGGCTCCTTCTATCTGATAGGATGAGGTTGCGGTGCCGAAAATAAAATCTTTAGAAAAATTCACTTCATTCCACTCCTTTATTCTTTAATGGCTCCAGCCGAGATGCTGTTAATGATGTATTTAGATAAGAAAAGAAACGCGATCATGATCGGGACAACGGAAATGGCGATCCCCAAATACATGGAACCGAGATTTTGAGCGACTTGGGAGCCTTTCAAAAAGCCCATCAAAACAGGCAGCGTATATTTTTCCGGCGAGAAAATCAGGACAAGCGGCATAATATAGTTATTCCAGGAGCCGATGAAGGTAAAAATGGACATGGTCGCAATTGCCGGCATCATGATTGGAAGCGCGACAATATGGAAAATCTTAATCTCACTCGCTCCGTCGATTCTTGCGGCCTCAATTAGACTCGGATGCAGCGTCGTTAAAATATACTGCCGCAAGAAGAACACGACGAACGGACTCGCGACGGCAGGTACAATCAGGGGAATATACGTATCCAAAATTCCCAGCGTTTTCGATAATTCATAGAATCCGATCAGACCGAGCTGACCCGGAACCATCATCATCACAAGCATAAATACGAACAGAAAATTTTTTCCTTTAAATTGGTAAAAAGCAAATCCATAAGCGGTCAGGGCGGAAAAATAGCCGGTCAGCAATGTGACAAGAACGGAGATGAACAGACTGTTTTTAAAACCGGTCCATACATTCACATAATCCATCATCGTCTGATAGTTTTCGGCTAAAGAAGTACCGGGAACAAGCGTAAATCCTGTCAGGATGGCCTCATTCGAACGGGTTGCGTTGATGAGCATCATCAGGAAAGGAATGAAGCAGGCAATGGCCAGCGCGGTCATGCCTGTATAGAGAATGACTTTGATGATGCGGTCTTTCCCCTTTTTCGGCTCCATCACAACCGGCTTCGTTGTGCGTTCTGTATGAAGAGTCTGGTTCGTTTCAGGCCTGGATATCATGGCTGCACCTGCTTTGCTTGTTTTTTCTCACTGCCATACATCGATTTAAAGACGACGGCAGAAAAAATGACGGTGATCAAGAACAATCCATAGGCCACTGCGGATGCATAGCCATAATTGTTGTACTTAAAGGCCTGATTATACAAATACAGAACCATAGTGTTCAGGGATCCATCAGGAGAACCGATTCCGTCTGTAATCAGCATCGGGAGGTCAAATAATTGCAGGCCTCCGATCAGGGACGTAATCATGATATAAAGCAGAATGGGCTTTAAAAGAGGGAGAGTAATGCTGGTGAGCGTTTGCCAGCGATTGGCTCCATCAATCAGGGCTGCTTCGAAATAATCCTTGGAGATGCCGGAAATCCCTGCCATGATGACGATAAAGGAATGGCCGAACCACATCCACGTCAAGATGAGAGAAACCGATATCTGAGCTGTTGCCGGTTCATTCAGCCAGTTGATTGGATCGGAAATGATTCCAAGATTCATAAGAACGATATTTAGGGAACCGTGCTGCCAATCAAGCAAAATACCAAACAGCAAGGCTACTGAACTGACGGTTATCAGATTCGGAAGGTAAAAAATTGCCCTGAAAAACGACTGGCCCTTCATTTTCAATCTCATGTCAGAAAAAATCGCGGCCAGAATCAAAGCGAGACCCATCTGCAAGGCAAAATTGATCCCCCAAATCTTCAATGTATTGAAAAAGGCCTGTACAAAGAACGTGTCTGTAAAAAGACGGATGTAGTTCGTAAATCCGATAACCTCCGCCGTACCGCTTCCGGTATAGCTTGTAAAGCTGTAATAGAAGGTTAATGCTACAGGATAGATACTGAATACTAAGAAGACGAGCCAAAACGGTGCGATAAAAAAGTACCCATACCGATTTAAATTTTTCACCTTTCTCCCTCTCTTTCAAATAGCAGGCGGCATAACGCCGTTATGCCGCCCAAAGGTCATTAATTGCTTGGTACAGTCAGATCCGGATACGCATTCTTTGCTTTCATATAAAACTCTTTGATAGCGTCATCCTTTGACTTCTTGCCGTCTGTATACTGCTTAACGGCGTTTCCGTAAAGGGTATCAAGCTGCTGGTCATATTTCGTGACGATTCCCGGCTTAATGCTTTCGGACTGCTCCAGGAAGAATTGATAGTTATTCTGTCCGCCAAGGAACTCGTCTTTAAAATCACCTTTGATTTCCTCTGTAACCGGAAGGTAAGACAGGACATCGCCAGTTTCTTTCGCCCATTCACTAAGGAATTCTTTATCCTGAGTCATCATTTTAACGAAATCGTACGCAAGCTCCTTATTTTTGGACTTGCTGTATACGCCAAGCCATGAACCGCCCCAGAAATACGGGCTTGGCCCGCTCGTTACAGCCCAGTCGCCAGAGGATTTTTTCACATTCGTTTTCAGGACACTATGTAATCCCCACGTAGGAAGAACATAGGAGAAGACTTTCGTCTCCACTGATTTGCCGCCTTCTTTCACGTTTACAGCTTTATCCATGGACTCAAACCAAGACGGAGACCACTCTGCTGCATTGGCGGTATAGCCATTTTCTTTCAATTCTTTTGCATAATCCATAAACTCAATTTTTCTATCAGAAAGCTGCAGCTCTTTCTTGTCGTTTACCCACGGTTCAGGAGATTCCCCTTGTGCAAACCAGCGGATCGCTCCTTCATCCGGGAACATGCGGTAGCCCTTCGCTTTCATTTTTTCCGCTGTCTCAAACACACCATCCATAGTGGACATCATTTCTCCGACCTCTGCCGGATCATCCGTTCCAAGCACTTCTTTTGCCATGCTGCGCTTATAGTACACGCCTCCCGGAGTAGTCTGCCATGAGAGTGCTCTTACGTTGCCGTCTTTATCTTTTCCCATATCGAATACATATGGAGTATATTGGTCTGCCAGCTCTTCCACGTTGTAAGGAGCTTTGGACAGATCCTCCCAGTAGCCCGCATCAACCCACTGCTTGATAAAAGCAAGCTCACCCGTAAATACATCAGGCGCTCCCACGCCGCTCTCAAGAACCGGCTTCAGCTTTGTCGGATAATCTGCGATCGGTACAATCGTCAGCTCTACCTTAATGCCGTTCTTTTCTTCAAATTTTGTAATCGGTTTTTTCAATTCATCCGTAAAGGACCAAACCCGTAAATCAATATCTTTTCCGTCTTTTGATCCGTTCGCGCTATTCGCGCCCGAACAGCCGGCGAGAATCCCAATTAATAAAACCAGTGATAGCAAAATACTTCCTGTTTTCCTCATCTTAATAGCCCCTTTTCTTATCATTCTGTGTAAGCCCCGCAAGCTTCAAAGAGAAGTTACAGCTTAATCATACCCCAATGCCCGAAAGCGGTTTCGATTTGCATCAAAAAAATAGCTGAATTTGAAGGCGGTTTCATAAACCTGAACGAAAGCGGTTTCGAAAACCGGTAAAAAAATTAAGTCAGTTCTTTGCACGACTCTCGTTCAATCAATTGAACGGGAATCATTTCGGTGCGGATGGATTTCTTTTTATGAATCATCTGGCTTACGAGCAGCAGGGCTGCCTGTTTTCCAATTGCATCCGTATCCTGTTTAATGGTTGTCAGTTTGGGCGACACATACATCGCCATCTCGATATCATCGAACCCGATAATGGAAATATCCCCAGGAACAGCGAGGCCTTTCTCTTTAATCGCTTCCATAGCCCCAATGGCCATCTGATCACCCGCAACAAACACCGCAGTCGGCTGGTCCTGCAGCTCCAGCAGCTTCTCCATCCCCGCACGGCCCTCCTGAATGGAAAACATGCCGCCGTCTATCAAATATCCATCAGGAATCGGAAGGTTTGCGTTGTTCATCGCATTCCGATATCCCTGAATTCTTGCTTTCCCCGAAAAAGTAGACGATGACCCGGCAATATGCGCAATCTTCGTATGACCAAGCTTCAAAAGATAATCCACCGCGTTTTCTCCGCCAGTGACATTATCAGAATGGATCACACTGCTGTTCACTTTATTCATATCGATGACCACAATTGGAATCGGACTGTCCAGAATTTCGAGCACCAGAGGGTCGTTTTGATCAGAACAAATAATGATAATGCCATCTACACCCCGGTACTGAAAATGCTCCAGATAGCTGGTGTTCCGGTTGCGGAGATTCCTGGAAGGAAAAATCAGATCATATCCTTCATTCTCTGCATGCTTCCGAAAACTCTCAATGACCGCGTTAAAGAAAGGATGCTTCATCCCGACTTCATTATCCTCTGTAAACATGACCCCGATTGACCAGCTCTTCTTCGTAGAAAGCGATTGAGCATGCGAGTTAGGCAAATACCCCATTTCCGCTGCCACTGTTAATATCGCATTCTTTGTTTTTTCGCTGACATCCGGATAATTATTCAGTGCTTTTGATACAGTTGTGCTGGATACGCCAGCTTTCCTGGCAACATCATAAATAGTCGTCATGTGAATCTCCTCTTATCGAAAGCGCTTTCGTTAAATTGAATTATAAGCGCGGGGAATGGATTAGGCAAGAAGAATTTTCAGAGTTCTTATTTTGTTTTTGGGGGAGGTGGTTTATCCCGGCTTACCGGGTGCTTCAGAATGGGTTACCGGGTGTTTCAGAATGGCTTAGGTTGTGGTGCTTGAATACGGCTTACAGGGTGCTTCAGCACCGAAGCCTGCAGCCTTAGAGCGGTCTGGGGTTGGCGAGGGTGGTTCTCTGACCCCACATGCTTTAAAGGGGAGCGGGCCAGGCACCGCGCCTGACCCCACATTCGCTAAAGGATGAAAGCTCCGGCACCGTCCTCAGTGACGCCTTATGCAGCAATCGATCAGCTATAAGCTCCTCTGACCCCACATGCTTTAAAGGGGAGCGGGCCAGGCGCGCCAACCGAATACCTGTATGGAGCCCTAAAAGCTGGCAAAGTCTTGCCGTAAGGGCTATGTTTTGCACGAAAATTTGGTTTTTTCTCAGGCGAGTGTGCAGTCAGAGGGTGGGAATCTGTACCTTGATAGCGGATATCATCCGAGATTTTAATAGATCCGCTCAAAATCCAGCATATCGACCGAAATTTCAGTATATCGACCAAGATTCAGATATATCGACCAAGATTCAGATATATCGACCAAGATTCAGATATATCGACCAAGATCCCGATATATCGACCAAAATTACAAGATATCGACTTTTCGACAAAAACTGAGATGCTCCCTAAAGAGTTGGCTGGCCAGCGTTTGACCCCCACACTTTAAGCAGAGCGGGCCAGGCGCACTGTTCTGTGAGCAAACTCCCACCTGCCTATATACGAACAAAACATTACCAAACTCCGTCTAATGTTCGGAAAACCAATTGACTTTGCCTCGCTGAATTGGTACAATATTGGATGGATTTAGTATATAAAAACTAGAAAAAAAGCACGTTTAAACAGCATTCGGAGGTGCAGGGATATGTCTTCAGCAGTAGTAGTGGGAACCCAATGGGGAGACGAAGGAAAAGGGAAAATTACAGATTTTCTCTCTGAAAATGCAGAAGTGATTGCGCGTTATCAAGGCGGCAATAATGCAGGACATACGATTAAATTTGATGGTGTTACGTATAAGCTTCACCTTATTCCATCCGGAATTTTTTACAGTGATAAAATTTGCGTGATCGGAAACGGAATGGTTGTGGATCCAAAGGCAATCGTTCAGGAGCTTGCGTACCTTCACGATAAGGGCGTCAGCACGGACAACCTGAGAATCAGCAATCGTGCACATGTCATTCTTCCGTATCATTTAAAATTGGATGCAGTGGAAGAAGACCGCAAAGGCGCGAATAAAATCGGAACCACGAAAAAGGGAATCGGTCCTGCCTACATGGATAAAGCGGCTAGAATCGGAATCCGCATCGCTGATCTTCTGGATCGTGAGTCCTTTGAAGAAAAGCTTGCCCGCAACCTGGATGAGAAGAACCGCCTGTTTGAAAAAATGTATGAGGTCGAAGGCTTTAAAATAGAGGATATTCTTGACGAATATTTTGAGTATGGACAGCAGATAAAAAAATACGTTTGCGATACATCTGTCGTATTGAATGATGCACTGGACGAAGGCCGCCGCGTTCTTTTTGAAGGGGCGCAGGGCGTTATGCTTGATATTGATCAGGGGACGTATCCGTTTGTTACGTCTTCAAACCCGGTAGCGGGCGGAGTAACCATCGGTTCTGGCGTCGGTCCGACGAAAATCAATCATGTGGTCGGAGTTTCAAAGGCCTACACAACCCGTGTAGGAGATGGACCTTTCCCTACAGAATTAACAAATGAGACCGGAGACAGAATTCGCGAGGTCGGCCGCGAATACGGTACGACAACCGGCCGTCCGCGCCGCGTCGGCTGGTTTGACAGTGTTGTTGTCCGCCATGCCCGCCGTGTCAGCGGAATTACTGATCTGTCGCTAAACTCAATCGACGTGCTGACTGGAATCGAAACGCTCAAAATCTGCGTAGCTTACCGCTTCAGAGGCGAAGTGATGGAGCAATTCCCGGCAAGCCTTAAAGAGCTGGCCGAATGCGAACCGGTTTACGAAGAGCTTCCGGGCTGGACAGAAGATATTACCGGTGCGAAAACGCTTGAGGACCTGCCTGAGAATGCCCGCCATTATCTTGAGCGCGTCTCCCAGCTGACAGGAATTCCGCTTTCCATCTTCTCTGTCGGACCAGACCGTTCACAGACGAATGTGCTGCGGAGTGTATACCGCGCGAATTAAATAAATTTAAAAAAAGAGGGAGCTGGACGGCTTCCTCTTTTTGTTATGATGGAGGAGGAGGTCATTAAATGAAAACATATCATGTTAAGGGTTTAACCTATATAGTCCGTCAGGCAACTGAAAAGGATGCCGCGGAAATGTCCAGCCTGCGTCTGCAGATCGACGGGGAAACCGAGAATTTAGACCGGGAACCCGGAGAGGCGTTTATTGATCAAAATCGTTTTGAACAACTCATCAACAAGGATGCAGTAAGCCCGGTGAACTTGTTTCTGGTCGCAGAAGCCCGCGGACAAATTGTCGGGTTTTCAAGGTGCGAGGGAAACACGCTTAAACGTTTTTCGCATAAGGCGGAGTTCGGGATAGGTATTTTAAAAGAATACTGGGGTTTTGGAATCGGCAGGAAGCTATTATCTGCATCCATCGCGTGGGCAGATGCAGCAGGGCTGAAAAAAATGACTCTGAACGTCCTGGAAACCAATCAGAAAGCCATTAGGCTCTATGAAAAACATGGATTTAAAGTAGAAGGGGTATTGGAGTGCGACAAAATTCTCTCTGACGGGCGTTGTTACAGTACGATTGTGATGGGGCGGGTGAATACACCGGATGCGTAATCCGGAAAAAATGATAGACTTCCGTCTGATTAGAAAGCATAATGAACTTTGCATGCTTAAACAAACACTACAAAAATATTCTTTCATTTTTGTAAAAAAACTATTGTCTTTCTCTAGCATCACATGCTATTATTAGAAACGTCGCTGAGACGCTCCACAACAGAGTTTAAGGTGACAGCTAAGGATAAAACAAGGAGCCATTAGCTCAGTCGGCAGAGCACGATCGAGTGATCTTCGAAGCGAAACATCAGCGCCCAAATGGAGCTGCTGCTTGAATAAGCTTTCTGAGATTTGGGCGTCTTACATGCTCTGGGTGTAGGTAAAACAAGGAGCCATTAGCTCAGTCGGCAGAGCACGATCGAGTGATCTTCGAAGCGAAACATCAGCGCCCAAATGGAGCTGCTGCTTGAATAAGCTTTCTGAGATTTGGGCGTCTTACATGCTCTGGGTGTAGGTAAAACAAGGAGCCATTAGCTCAGTCGGTAGAGCATCTGACTTTTAATCAGAGGGTCGAAGGTTCGAGTCCTTCATGGCTCATCTTTAAAGATTGGCCCGTTGGTCAAGCGGTTAAGACACCGCCCTTTCACGGCGGTAACACGGGTTCGAATCCCGTACGGGTCACCATTTTACATCGTTTCCTGGTCCGGTAGTTCAGTTGGTTAGAATGCCTGCCTGTCACGCAGGAGGTCGCGGGTTCGAGTCCCGTCCGGACCGCCATTTTAGTTCTTTATACATAGATTAATTAAAACGTAAGAGGGTTTCAATAAGCGAGAGTGTGCAAGTGATACCATAGGCTCTAACGAAAATTTTATAATGGCTTGGTAGCTCAGTCGGTAGAGCAATGGACTGAAAATCCATGTGTCGGCGGTTCGATTCCGTCCCAAGCCATCCAAAGACATGTTCCCGGTGGAATGTGTCTTTTTTACTTTGTTCACATTTCCCGGGGAAAGAGCTCTTGCCAAACCTGTTAAATAATTCCCGGATTGTTACAGCAGCTTCCCTTTTTATGACAAAATGACTACAATCCGATGACAATTGGAAGTAAATTGGGCGAGGCCTGAGAGGTCTGTGCTATCTTTGACGGGTGCCTTTTTGGCGACAGTTTGGATGAACCGTTTTCAGGGGGAATTGACAATGAACGAATCATATAGATTGAAATATAAGTATACGCTTGCATGCGGGGTGATGGCTTCGGTTTTCATGCTCGGATCACAGACGGCGTCAGCAGAGGATCAAATTTCGACCGTTTATCATTTATACATAGATGGGGAAAAGCTTGGGACCATTGATAACCAAGTCGTTTTAAAGGAAGCCGGGGAGCGGGTGGTGGAGCGTGACGGAAGCCGGTATGCCGGCAAAAAGCTGAATTTGACGGTTGAGGATATCGACATTGTGCCGGAGCAGATGTTCCGTCCGATTGCAGATAATGATGCTGCCAAAGAGAGGCTGGTGTCAGAGCTTGATGTAGCTGCAAAGGTTTACTCCATCACGTTTGGGGACCAGACGGCTGCTTCGTTTGCCTCAAAGAAAGAGGCGGAGGAAATGCTGAGGGATTATCTTCATGAGATGGTTCCGGAGGATCTTCTTACAGCTTATGAAGAGCATCAAAAGACCGGAAAGCCATTTGAGCCGATAGAAGAAGGAGAATCCCTGATTACGGAGCTTTCGTACTCCGTGCAGCCTGAAATCAAAGAACAAAAAGTGGATCCGGACATCGTGCAAAAGAAAGACGAAGGGTTTGAAGCCTTGAAAAAAGGAACAATGGAAGAGTCTGAGTATCACGTTAAAGAGGGCGATACGCTCGAGACCATTGCCCGGGAGTTCAAGCTTTCAACGGATGAGCTGCTGGAGCTTAACGGCGGCATGGACCCCCGCTCTTCGATTAAGCCGGAGGATAAGCTTAAGGTGAAGGTCCGCAAGCCGTTTACAGAAGTGACTGTTAAGGAAGAGTCCTCAAAAGTCGAAGACATTCCCTACAGCGAGGAGCGGAAGGACAACCCGGACCTCCCTAAAGGCGAGGAAAAAGTGACGCAGGCCGGTACGGGTGGAGAAGCCCTCCTGGAATATGTTTACACGAAGGTGAACGGGGAAACAATCACGAGGGAAACGGTCAAGGATGAAGTGCGCAAAGAGCCAGTAACGAAGGTGATTGAAGTCGGAACGAAAGAAATCTCCAAAGGCGAAGGCACCCTAAGCTGGCCTGCCGTCGGCGGTACGATAACGAGCAAGCAGGGTGTACGCTGGGGAAGAAAGCATAAAGGAATTGATATTGCCGGTGTGCAGGACCGGACCATTAAAGCGGCCGACAACGGAAAAATCGTTTTTGCCGGAAACAGCGGGGCGTACGGAAATAAAATTGAGATTGATCACCAGAATGGGATGAAAACCATTTATGCTCACCTGGATTCGATCTCTGTCTCCGAAGGGGAGACGGTTCAGAAGGGCAGCAAAATCGGGGTCATGGGCAACACCGGCCGCTCAACCGGCATGCATCTCCATTTCGAGGTTTATAAAAACGGCAATCTCGAAGATCCACTGAATTACGTAAAACCATAACGGGAAAGCTGACCTAAAGGTGTCTGGATGGAAAACAAAGGCATTAAATCAGGTCAGCTTCTTTTTTATTCCCTTCAGATGGTGGAAAAAAGGACATACTATCGGTATAATTAGTCTGTTTAGAGCTATAAAAAATGAACGCTTTATATATACGCGAAACCTTGGCCAAAAGGGGCGATAATGAATGGATAGCAGAAGAATACTAGTCGTAGACGATGAAAAACCGATTGCCGATATATTAGAGTTTAATTTAAAGAAAGAAGGCTACGAGGTGCACTGCGCCTATGACGGCAACGATGCGATCCAGCAGGTGGAGGAGTTTCAGCCGGACTTGATCCTTCTTGATATTATGCTTCCGAGCAGGGACGGAATGGAAGTATGCCGCGAGGTGCGGAAGAAATATGACATGCCGATCATCATGCTGACCGCGAAGGATTCGGAGATTGATAAGGTGCTTGGCCTTGAGCTTGGTGCGGATGATTATGTCACAAAACCGTTCAGCACCCGCGAGCTTCTGGCGAGAGTGAAAGCGAATCTCCGCAGGCAGCAGACAGCCGGTACAGCGGAGGAGCCTGCAGGAGATACGAATGAAATTTCCGTCGGCTCCCTTGTCATCCACCCGGATGCGTATGTCGTCGCAAAGCGCGGAGAAACGATTGAGCTGACCCACCGCGAGTTCGAGCTGCTTCATTATTTGGCGAAGCATATCGGCCAGGTTATGACGCGCGAGCATTTGCTGCAGACGGTGTGGGGCTATGATTATTTCGGCGATGTCCGGACGGTGGATGTCACTGTGCGCCGCCTCCGTGAAAAAATAGAAGACAACCCAAGCCACCCGAACTGGATCGTAACAAGAAGAGGCGTGGGGTATTATTTGCGTAATCCTGAACAGGAGTAACTGGAATGAATAAAATTGGGTTTTTCCGCTCCATCCATTTTAAATTTGCCCTGATCTTTGTGTTGCTGATCGTTTTGGCGATGCAAATTATCGGGGTGTACTTTGTCAAGCAGCTGGAAGAATCGCTGACAGCAAACTTTAACAGCTCCATCAACAAGCAGATCAACCTGCTCAATTACAGCCTCGGAATCGAATTTGCAAAAAAACGTCCGAAAGAAGATCCCGATTCGCTCGAGGAGGACATTAACGGCGTACTGAACGATTATTCTCAAGGGGACATTCAAGAGGTCCGTGTCATCGATACGAGCATGAGAGTGCTTGCTACCTCCGATACAGCCAACCTCTCCATCGTCGGCAAAAAAGTAACTGACAACATGATCAAGCGGGCGCTTATCGTCGATGATAATCCTCCGCAAATCCTGTTCGACCGGGAATCCCAAAAGCGGATCCGCGTTTCCGCCACCCCGATAAAAAATGAATCCGGGGAAACGGTCGGAGTCGTTTATCTAGAAGCCTCGATGGAAGAAATTTTCACACAAATGCGAAATATCAATAACATTTTGGCAACGGGCACAGGCATCTCCTTGTTCTTTACAGCTTTCGTCGGAATCTTTCTGGCACGGACGATTACAAGGCCGCTGTCGGACATGAGAAAGCAGGCTTTAGAGCTTGCAAAGGGGAACTTTTTGCGCAAGGTGCGGATTTATGGAAACGATGAGATCGGCCAGCTTGCATTAAGCTTTAATCATCTGACGGAGGAGCTGGAGGAAGCCCATTCCCAAACAGAAGGAGAGCGCAAAAAGCTCGCATCTGTCATCGCGAACATGACGGACGGGGTCATTGCGACGAACCGGAAAGGGGAAATCATTCTCGTAAATGATCCGGCGGCCCAGCTGCTGAACGTTTCACGTGAAACAGCCCTTTCTATGAAAATCACGTCCCTGCTTGATATCGAGGAAGAAGTTCAATTTGACCAGCTGATCGAATCGCAGGAGCCTCTTCTGCTTGATTTCAGCTCAGATGACAAGCCTCTTATTCTGCGAATCAATTTTTCTGTCATTGTGAAGGAGCATGGCGGCTTTATCGAAGGGCTAATCGCGATTATTTACGACGTGACTGAGCAGGAAAAAATCGATGAAGAGCGCAGAGAATTCGTGGCGAACGTCTCCCATGAGCTTCGCACCCCGCTCACGACGATGCGGAGCTACCTGGATGCATTAGTAGAAGGAGCGTGGGAAGACAAGGACATCGCCCCGCAGTTTCTGAATGTTACCCAAACTGAAACAGAGCGGATGATCCGACTGGTCAACGATCTCCTGCAGCTCTCGAAAATGGACAGCCGTGATTACCGGATTAAGCCGGACTGGATCAATTTTACGGTCTTTATGAACAAAGTCATCGACCGTTTTGAAATGACAAAATCGAAAAACATCAAATTTAAGCGGCGGATCCCAACTACGGATCTTTATGTCGATATCGACACCGATAAAATCACCCAGGTATTGGACAACATTATCTCCAATGCGATGAAATACTCTCCGGAAGGCGGAACAATTACCTTTGAAATCCAAGTGGAGGAAGAGGAGCTTCTGATCAGCGTGAAGGACGAAGGCGTCGGCATTCCAAAGGACAGCGTGAAAAAGATTTTCGAGCGCTTTTACCGGGTCGACAAAGCGAGAACAAGGAAGCTTGGCGGTACCGGCCTCGGGCTTGCGATCGCACGGGAAATGGTTCAGGCGCACTCCGGAGAAATTTGGGCAGAAAGTAAGGAAGGACGGGGGACGACCGTGTTTTTCACACTCCCGTACAATCCGGATCAAGAGGATGATTGGGAATGAAGCGGGAAACAGTAAAAACCCTTGTGCTAGCTTTTTTAATCATAGTCAGTCTCTTTTTCACGTGGAGCATCTGGACGTTCCAGCCCACACTGGACCCGATTGAAAACATGAGATACCTTGAGAACCAGCCGCTGACAAACGAAAAACGGGAAATCAGCGAAGTGGTCAAACCGCAGCAAGTGTTTTACCATGAAGGGAAGAACCATTACGGGGCCGATTCCCGGATTGACCCGATCTGGACATCGATGGCGGACTGGAATTTAGGGGAAACGAAGAACATCTCGAAAGCCTATGACCGGGAAAAGCTCCTGGCGTTCATCCATGGACTGGACGGCCAGAAGAAAATTGAGCTCGTATTCAGCCAGGCAGTCCCTGCTAAAACGTTCCAGTCAATTTTGAATTGGAACAGCAAGGAAGCGGATGGACATTCCTTTGACCGTGTCATCATGCCGATAACCGGAGTGAAAACCGCTAAGGTGTACTTCATCTCCACAAATAAAAACACGGTGATGGAAGTAAAAGTGAAGCATGACGTCATCTTCCAGCTTGCGGGCAAGTACTTCAGCGATCCGCAAAACGAGTATCCGCGCTATTTTGACGCGAGGGCCAATAAGGATACGATCCTGATGCTGCCGCAAGAAAAGCCGGTGTATTACCGGTATTCGTATTCTACAGAACGGTACACCGGGGAGGAGTTCAAGGAAGCGCTGTTCAACAATCCTTCCTATGTCACAAGCGGCACGGATATATCAAAAAGCATCTATACGGATGGATCGCGAATGATGGTCGTTCAGTCCGATCAGCGGCAGATGAGCTTCTCCTATACCGATACGAATGTGAAACGAAATGCCGCTTCGGCACCGAACCTCTCAAAGGCGATGGAGCAGAGCATAGAATACTTGAATTCCCATGGAGGCTGGACAGACAAATACGTCTTTTTCAGCCATAACGACAACAATGAAGTCTCGCTTCGCATGGTCCAAAACGGGCTCCCGGTCTTTGCGAGCTATGAGCCGCCGTTTGTAAACACCCAGATTGTTCAGCTTTGGGGGAAAAACGACATCATCCGCTACGTGCATCCGACGTTCGGTCTCAAAACGCCTTCAAATGGAGAAAAAGTAGCGATTGAGAACGGCCAGCAGGTCCTGGATATGCTGAAGAAAAGCACAGGCGAATTAAGCATCGGCAACGTCGTGCGCGTTTTTCCGGCTTATGAGCTGTCCCGTTTTTCAGAGGATCAGAACGTCGTGGTGAACCCGGCCTGGTATGCGGAGACGAAGTCCGGCACGTATCATCTTATTAAAGACCCAAGCATTGTCGGAGGAGGCAGCCAGGATGGATTGGAGTAAAACGAAAACCATCTTTATTTTCGCTTTTCTAGTTCTGGATCTCTTCCTCGCCTGGCAGTATTCACAAAAAGTCGTCACGAGCGAATACGACTCCATTCAGGTGGAATCCATCCAGGACCAGCTGTCGGCAGAGGAAATCACCTATCCTCCTCTCCCCGCCGATGTTTCAAAGGTGGACCTGCTTTCCGTCAAGCGCCACCTGTTTACGCCTGAAGAGGCTGCAGCGCTCAAAGAACAGGAGCCGGTCTTTGACCTGAGCGAAAAAAAACCGGAGCCTGTGCTGCAGATGGAGCTGAAAAGCCCGATTCCAGTGAAAAAAGAGGACATTCAGAAAGCCGATGAGCTCGTCTCCGCCAAGCTCCTTTTCGGAGATCAGTATGTATACTGGTCGTTTGATGAGGAAAAGGGTATGATCACCTATCTTCAGCAGGTGGACGGCAAAACCCTCTATCAGAAATTGACGAAGCAGCCGATTGGCGTCATTAAGCTGCATCTGAACGATCAGAGCGAAATCATCAACTATGAGCAAACGTATGTCGAGGCAACGGCCGAAGAGCAGCAGCAGGACACACTTTCTGCCACAAAAGCCGTTTCCCAACTTTACAGCGAGAACGATCTGAAGCCGAAGAGCAGCATCACGAAAATCGATCTGGGCTATTACACCGAGCAGGAATTCAGCGAGCAATCGCTTCAGCCATACTGGTACATTGAAATCAACGACAAGGAAGATTATTTTGTCAACGCGTTTGACGGGCAGATCGTCAGACCGAATCAAGAATAAACGGAGTGAACAAAGATATGAGCTTGCAATTTAGCGTACTTGCGAGCGGGAGTACGGGGAACGCGATTTATATAGAAGCGGACGGCCAATCCTTTTTGGTGGACGCAGGACTGAGCAACAAGCAGCTCGGACTGCTCATGGGCCAGATCGGCAAAAGCATGGACGACTTAAGCGGCATTTTTATCACCCACGAGCACAGCGACCATATTAAAGGGCTCGGCGTCGCGGCAAGAAAGCACAAGGTGCCGGTTTACGCGAATGCCAAGACGTGGGAAGCGATGAACAAGCTGATCGGCGACGTACCGTCCGAGCAGAAATTCCACTTTGAAACCGACACAGTGAAAACCTTCGGAGGGCTGGACATCCAGTCCTTCGGCGTTTCCCACGATGCAGCAGAGCCGATGTTCTATGTGTTCCACCACGGCGGCCGGAAGCTTGCCCTCATCACCGATACCGGCTATGTGAGCGACCGCATGAAGGGCATGATCAAGGATGCGAATGCCTTCGTCTTCGAAAGCAACCATGACGTGAGCATGCTGCAGATGGGCCACTATCCGTGGAGCATCAAGCGCCGGATTCTCTCAGACGTCGGCCACGTGTCCAATGAAGATGCAGCCCTCGCTATGTCGGACGTAATCGGCGACCACACCTCCCGCATTTACCTTGCCCACCTCAGCCAGGACAACAACATGAAGGACCTGGCCAGAATGTCCGTTCAGCAGACACTCGAGAGCAAGGGCTTTGTGTTAGGAGAACAGATCAGCCTGTATGACACCGATCCAAGACAGCCCACCCCGCTAACGGCCGTATAGCGATTATTTTTTCGCCCCTCCTTGAGTATACTAAGCAATAGCAGGATACGAAAAGAAGGAGCTGGAAACAGTGGGGTATTATGATCAGGATTATCAGGAGCCGCCACGCAGGCAAAAAGGCAACCGCGGCGGATGGTTTTTAGCAGGCATAACCGGAGCCGTTCTCGGAGGGCTTCTCGTCCTTTTCGGCGCACCGGCGGTCAATGATTTTGTAAACGGACGGTTTGAACCGGATACGGAAAACGGCGGCGCAGCCGAACCGGCAGGACCGGAAAAGCAGGTCTCCGTTGACGTCAGCTCCGACATCACGAACATCGTCAGCAAGGTCTCGAGCTCTGTCGTCGGCGTCATCAACATCCAGCAGTCAGGCTTCTGGGAGGAGGATGGAGGCAGCGGCGAAGCGGGAACCGGCTCTGGCGTCATCTATAAAAAAGCCGGCAACAGCGCCTTCGTCGTCACCAATCACCACGTCATTGAAGGCGCCTCACAGGTGGAAATCAGCCTGTCTGACGGCACACGGGTTCAGGCGAAGATCCTCGGCAGCGACAGGCTGACCGACCTCGCCGTCCTTGAAGTCAGCAGCGAAAACATTAAAAACGTCGCCCCTTTCGGCAACTCAGACAAGGTCAAGCCCGGTGAGCCCTCGATCGCGATCGGCAATCCGCTCGGCCTGCAATTTGCCGGCTCCGTCACCCAGGGCATCATCTCCGGAACGGAGCGCGCGATTCCGATTGACGAAAACGGAGACGGCCAGCCCGACTGGAACTCCGAGGTCCTGCAAACGGATGCCGCCATCAACCCGGGCAACAGCGGCGGAGCCCTCATCAACATCGACGGCAAGGTCATCGGCATCAATTCCATGAAAATCGCCGAATCCTCTGTCGAAGGAATCGGTCTCGCCATCCCGGTCAATGTCGCCAAGCCCGTCATCGAAGACTTGGAGAAATACGGCGAGGTCAGAAGACCGTACCTCGGCTTAAGCATGCGCTCGCTTGACGAAGTCTCAAGCTACCACCAGCAGGAAACGCTCAAGCTGCCGAAGGACATTACACGCGGCGTTGTCGTCTTTGAAGCCGAACCCCTCTCCCCTGCCGGCAAAGCGGGACTGAAGGAAATGGACGTCATCACCAAAATGGACGGCCAGGATATCAAAGACATCATCCAGCTGCGGAAGGTGCTGTACGAACTCAAACCGGGTGACACCGTATCAATCACCTACTACCGCTCCGGAGAAAAGAAATCCGTGGACGTGCGACTGGGCGAATCCCAGTCACAGGGAAACTAAAGGAGTCTGGAGGCGGCTCAGGACTCCCTTTCAGCGGGGCTGCTGGTGAGCGGCCATGCTGCGCATCTGTGGTCCTTACCTGTCCCGCCTCCAATAAGCCTGACATAGAGTGAGCTCAGGAACCCCGGAATGCAAAAGCACTTCGGGGTTTTTATTTGCCGTCTTTTCAACTTGTAAGATGTGGATAAATCGTTCATTTCGTGTAAAATAAAAGAAGAATCCACCTGTGGATAAGGAGGGAACACCATGAAAGCATGCGCAGATCATGTCGAAACAGCAATAGATATGTATGTTGATGAGCACGAACTGGCTCCGGAAATAATAAAAATTGAAGAAACAAACAGGTTATCCACAGCCTGTGAATTGTGCGAAAACCCTGCTATATATATAGTAGGGGAATAAACATTCGCCACCATCTGTGGATAGGAAATACACATTTGTGGATAACTCATGTTCATAACACATCATCAAGGTGGGGATAACCTGTGAATATCACAATCATCACGGTCGGAAAACTAAAAGAAAAATACCTCAAGCAAGGAATCGAAGAATACCTGAAGCGCCTCAGCGCCTATGCCAAAATGGACATCATCGAGCTGCTCGACGAAAAAGCACCCGAAAACCTAAGCGACCTTGACATGAAAATCGTGAAAGATAAAGAAGGCGAACGAATTCTAGGGAAGATCTCAGATGACACCCATGTCATTGCCCTCGCTATTGAAGGAAAAATGAAATCCTCCGAACAGCTCGCAGCAGATCTGGACAAGCTGGCGACTTACGGGAAAAGTAAGGTGGCATTTGTGATTGGGGGATCGCTTGGATTGAGTGAAGCGGTGATGAAGCGGGCGAATGATACATTGTCGTTTAGTAAGATGACCTTTCCGCATCAGCTGATGAGGCTAATTTTGGTGGAGCAGGTTTATCGGGCTTTTCGGATTGTGCGGGGGGAGCCTTATCATAAGTAGTTAAATGGGATTTTATTATATAGATTTTTGTTTAGAAAGGAGTGAGCATCATGAAGTTTACTAAATCTCAAATGAAACAGTTGATTAATGAAAACAAGGAATTGCAAATACGTTTAAAAGAGTTG
The DNA here is from genome assembly GCF_050107635.1 of Metabacillus sp. 113a. Lineage (NCBI taxonomy): Bacteria > Bacillati > Bacillota > Bacilli > Caryophanales > Bacillaceae > Metabacillus > Metabacillus sp. 113a. The sequence goes on from NZ_JBNILJ010000002.1 coordinate 20,897, forward strand.
ATGGAAGAACATCAGCTAGAGAAAAACTTTGCTCTCAAGGCTTTGTACCATACAGAGGTTGCCGAAGGCGGAAAGTATCAACTAGCATACCAAGCACTCGACTCGCCTAAAGGGTAGAGAATTAAATGGCAAGCTCCCTAGTTGGAGTAAGGATTAGGCATGTTTTTCCCGCCTCCTATTGGACAGGTTCCTACGCATATAAAATAAAGGGGATCTCGATACAAATTAGAGATCCCCTTTATTTATTACCTCCTATGTTCGCAGCTAGCTGCGGATTTGGATAGATTGGCGACTTATAATAGGAAGAGCAAAGGCGCTTTTGTTATTGGAGGATCGCTTGGGTTGAGTGATGTTGTGATGAAGCAGGCGAATGATACGGGCGAATGATACGCTTTCCTTTAGTAAGTTGACGTTTCCGCATCAGTTGATGAGGCTGGTTTTGGTAGAGCAGGTTTATCGGGCGTTTCGGATTTTTAAGAATGAACCGTATCATAAGTGAAGTTGTCCTTTATTCGGTACACTACATTGCCTCAAATCCAAGAGATGGGATGTTGAAAGTCAGGATTCTCGTCGGGGAAGTTTTTATTTAATTCATATAATATTCCTGAGAAACTTATTTGTTTAAGTCTTATAATTCAAATAACTCCCCATCCCTTAGTGGGATAGTGACAAAAAAGCTGTTTGTAACTTTAAAGATAAACTCACCAGATTCTATTAGCATAAATTATGCTTAATTTATCATCTTTCATCGATTCCCACTTACGACCTAAGTGTATATAAAGGAAAAAAGGTATTACCTTTCCCGAGTAGAATAATAAATTATCAACGATAAAGTGTAGGGTAACTGGTTAAGGGCTTAAACCCTATCCAACATCGGCTGGAATAAATTTATGGTAAGTATAGTTCTTTGGAGGAATACTTAATTGGGAGGGAATTTAATTTTGAAAATATATTTAAAAGAATATTGCTCTATTGATAAATATTTATCTGGTTTTGCAATCGATAACCTAAATAAAAATTTATATTTATTCGCGGTTAATATTAAAGAGTATGAGAAAGAAAGCAAGGTAAATTACATAAAAAAGAATAGACTAGTTGGAATAAAGAAATCGCAGTATAAGGATTTATTAAAAAGTATAGAGAATAAATTTAAAAAAGAGAGATTAAGATTATTATTGAAAAATGTTGAGGGGGAAAATCGAAATACATATATTATTAAACTAAGTATAAATATTTATTCAATGATACAACTATTTTTTGAAATTGATGAGTTAAGCCAAAAAAAAGTTTTATTTGAATTAAATTTTAATGCACTTTTTACTTCTCAAAGTGAATTTACCCAAGCTTTGGGTGAATTAATTTTAAAGGGATTAACTAACCAAGATGGTTACGAAATTGAGATACTTAAAGGAAAAATCACTAATTTAGTAAAAGATGAGAGCACTTTGTTCATTAAGGTTATAAGGAAAAATTATGTGTTTGAAATACATAGATTCAAAAAAGATATACATAATGAAGGAGAAGGGTTTCCTCTCTTTAAAATCTTATCTTATGGTCGAAAATCCAAAGAACTTCTACCAAAACCCAATGCGAATTTTGGGGTAGATGCAGATGATCATGGTTCTAATATGGGATGGCACTTTCATTATAAAATTAAGAAAAAAGGTGCAAAGGATTTGGTAAGGTCCTTTTATCTATTGACGTTTGAACCTGATGCATCATTAAATATTATTGCTGAACCCCCACTTTATTGGGAGATTCATGGCGAGAATAAGTATGAGAGAATTACTCGTCCTAAGAGGTCTAATAGGATTAGTATTTATCAAAAATGTAATAATTTTCGAAAGAAAGTAAAGCAAGAAAACTTTAAAAGTATAAAGCAAGTTAATTATCAAATGTGGGATAAAAATCACCTTTTTACGGATAAATAACTATAATAAACCTACCCTGCCGTTCTCGCTTCACTATTTCCGTTCTATGTATCTCGCAGTATCTCAACTTGTAAGGTCGATGCCTTACAGAACGGGTTAATAGGGTCTGTACAATAGAACACCTCATATGCCAATAAAAAAGGACAGCTTATACGATTCGCAGCGCAACAGGGTGGAAAAACACAAAATAAAAAGCAGCTGATTGGCTGCTCGCATGTTTGGTTGCTCGCATGTTTGGCTTTATTCTTTTTTTTTTTTTGATTGTGATCTCACAGAGTCGTTCACTCGTTAAGTTAGGCAATGGAACAAACAGGCTGCTGAATGATGGCTATCATTCTTACAGACTGTTGTTCGCTTGGATTTTAGAGGGAAGCGAGATGCCATAGAGGGTTAGGATGCGTTCTTTACAGCCTTACAATCTATGAGCAGAACCTTTATGGCTCCCCAAAGCTTTTTCAACTTCAAACAGAATGGTAAGGCTGCATCTACCCTAAAAGACATTTTGGTAAAATCTTATATTATACTTTGTTCCATATAAACATAAATTGACTAGCCTCTGATTGAAGAGCTATCAACTTATCTGTAGGCTTAAGCCGTACAGACCGTGGTTATCGCTCTCTTTAGTGCTGAAGCGACACGTACAGATTGACAGAAAGCGTTCTTTACTTTCTGATCAGTCTGTAGTGCAGAAGCCAGGATTCATTCTACCCCTTTATTTCAGGTCGTGCTCTTATTTTTTTGCCTACATTTATTTATAATAACTCTTTAGTCGGGTATATCATTAGACTGCTATAATAGAGAGGAAATATTGCTAAAGGTAATGAATAATAGACACAATACAAAGAATTTATATGAAGATTCAATGGGGGATACAAAGTGATTACATCAGAAGAAATTAAAAGTAGATTATGGGACGGCGCTAACGAACTGCGTGGTTCAATGGACGCCAGCCGTTATAAAGATTACATGCTTGGATTAATGTTCTATAAGTTTTTGAGTGATAAAACTTTAGAAACATTTAAAGTGACCAGTGGATTAGAGAAGATGACTCAATCTGAACTGGTAGAGGAATATACAAAAGCACAAGCAGAATACGGAGAACAGCTAAATAAAATGATTCAAAATGTGCTCGGTTATTATGTTTCGCCTGAGTATCTCTATCAAACTTGGTTAAAAGATATCAATTCTGGAGATTTTGAAGTTCAAAAAGTAACGGATAGCTTGAATAACTTCGAACGTACGATTGCCGTGTCCGGTGATACGAATGACTTCAAAGGATTGTTCTCAAGTTCTACGCTGGATTTAACGGATACGGCATTAGGTAGTAACTTAAACGAACGCAGCAAAAATATTAAAGCATTAATTTTGTTATTTGCAGACTTGAACATGGTCGCATTACAAAAAGGCGATGTACTGGGTGACGCGTATGAGTATCTCATTGGTCAGTTTGCAATGGAGTCCGGGAAGAAAGCAGGGGAGTTCTATACCCCTCGACAAGTCAGTGAAGTTATGGCACAAATTGTAGCGAAAACGGCTGATATAAAATCAATCTATGACCCGACTGTCGGTTCTGGTTCGTTACTTTTAACGGTTAAAAAACATTTAGATGAAGATGTTCAAAAGGATTTAAGTTATTACGGACAGGAAAAAAATACAGCGACCTATAACTTAACTCGTATGAATTTATTGCTCCATGGTGTGCGTCCAGAAAAGATGACTATAAAGAATGGTGATACGCTTTCTCAAGACTGGCCAGAAGATCCAGAACGTCCAAATGAAGGCGTGCAGTTTGATGCGGTTGTTATGAACCCACCCTACTCTGCGAAGAACTGGAACAAAGCAGGGCTGAAGGTCAGTGATCCTCGTTTCGAAGTCGCTGGTGCATTGCCACCAGACTCCAAGGGAGATTTTGCTTTCCTCTTACATGGATTATTCCACTTAGGACAAAATGGAACAATGGCGATTGTATTGCCTCATGGTGTGCTCTTCCGAGGTTCCGCAGAAGGAGAGATTCGAGAGCGTTTACTTGAGAAAAATTACATAGATACCATTATCGGCTTGCCAAGTAGCTTATTTACCAATACAGGAATTCCTGTAGCCATAATAATATTGAAGAAAAATCGTGAAACTGGTGAGCCTGTACTTGTTATTGACGCTTCTCGTAGCTTTACTAAAGTAGGGAAACAAAATGTTCTACTAGAGAAAGATATTGCTAAAATTGTAGATACGTTCGTTGAACGTAGAGAAGAAAAGGGTTATAGCCAATTGGTAAAACGAGAGGATGTTCTCAAAAATCAATACAATATGAACATTCCCCGTTATATTGAAGCTATTGATGAAGAAATTCCGCAAGACGTCGATGCTCACCTACTTGGTGGGATTCCTCAAAAGAATATTGACGATTTGAAGGTTTTACAGTCTACAGTGCCAGATATTTTAGAACGATCTTTGAAGGAAATCCGTAACGGCTATGTTGAGCTATTGAAACCGGTTGAGGAAATTTCTCATAGGGTCTTGAACGATTCACGCGTTATTGAAAAATCAAAAGAAATCGAGGGAAAAGCAACATCCTTTATTAATAAATATTTCGATGCTTTACGAAATGTAGAAAATATCAGTAAATCATCCCAGTTAATGAATGACATGCTCGATGAAATAAAAGCGATTTTGTCAGCGTTCAACAATATTGATGTGTATGATGGCTATCAAATTGTCGCTGAAATCTGGAAGAATGCATTGTCCCATGATACGGAAATCATTGCATTAAGTGATTTTTATACAGCCGGACGCACACGTGAACCAAATATGGTAACGAAGGGAACTGGCAATAAAAAACGTGTCGAGCAAGACGGCTGGATCGGCAGTATCGTACCAAATGAGTTGATTGCTAAACATTTATACAGTGTTGAGCTAGAAGAAATTGAAACAAAGAAAACACGCATTCAAGAAATTGAAATTGAGCTATCTGATTTAGTTGAAGCTGCGAAAGTGGAGGACAGTGAAGAAGCCAATGCTTTAGGAGATATCTTAAATGAAGCCGGTGAAGCTTTTGATAACAAGTTGATCAAAACAGAGTTAAAAAAGGCGAGTAATGGAACAAGTGAATATAATTATCTAAAAAATGTTGAACAGTTACATGCAGATAAATCAACACTCAGTAAAGAAGTGAAAGCAGATGAAAAAGCACTAAAAGAAGCTGTACAAGAACGGATCTTAACTTTGACGAACGAAGAAATCGACAACTTGATGTATGAAAAGTGGTTTGGCAATACAGTGAAGGCTTTGGTCTGTTTAATAGAACTGCCGTTACAAAAGGAGTTAAATACGCTACAAATGTTGCACAATCGCTATGCTGATACTTTGTCAGCGATTGATGAAGAAAGTCGTGACTTGGAAAGTATGTTTGAATCTTTGATGAGTGAATTGGTGGCGGAATGATGAGTGAGAATGAAAAGTTATTACCAAAAAGACGATTTAAAGAGTTCAAAAATGCTGACGCTTGGGAACAGCGTAAGTTGGGAGATTTAGCAGAAGTTAGAACGGGAAAAGCATTTAGCAGTGCTGATTTCAATGATGATGGAGAATATTTAGTCGTCACAAACAAAAATATTCAGGATGAAGCAAACGGTATAACATCAGTAGGGGATAGGATCGATATTTCTGAAGCTACTATTCTAGATAATTATTTACTAAGTGGTGACAATATTCTTGTCACGATGGATGGCGTTAATATCGGGAAAACAGGTAGGTATAGTAACGAAAAAGCAGTTTTAGCACAACGAGTTGGACGACTTAACTCAGAGCAACTTGAATTTGTCTGCCAAATAACTATCAGCAATAAGTTTGTATCCGAGATGAATAAATTATCAGTGGGTAATGCAATTAAACACATTTCCTTGAAACAAATTTCGGATTATTCATTTTCGGCGCCTATAAGCGAAGAGGAACAAGAAAAAATCGGAACCTTCTTCAAACAACTCGACAAGACTATCGCCCTTCATCAACGCAAGTTGAATAAGACAAAAGCGTTAAAATCTGCTTATCTTTCGGAAATGTTTCCTGCTGAAGGGGAGTGCGAACCCAAACGGAGGTTTGCAGGATTTACTCAAGCTTGGGAACAATCTGAGTTTCAAAATATATTCTCACATATACAAAATAATGCTCTCTCTAGAGCTGATTTAAATTATGAGAATGGCTATGCTCTAAATCTTCATTATGGAGATATTTTAACTAAGTTTGGTGAATATCTAGATGTCTCAAAAAATAAATTACCTATGATATCTAATGAGCTAGTTGTAGCAAAATATAAATCTTCATTTTTAAAAAATGGTGATATAGTTATCGCTGACGCAGCAGAAGATGAAACTGTAGGAAAATGTTGTGAAATAGCAGGTTTAGGTGATGTAGATATGTTAGCAGGGTTGCATACGATTCCATGTAGACCAAACCGAAATTTTGCATCTGGATACCTTGGATATTATATGAATTCTTTTGCTTATCATGATCAATTATTACCATTAATACAAGGAACTAAAGTTAGTTCAATATCAAAATCTGCTCTTAAAACTACGAACATAAAATACCCTAAAGAAATTAATGAGCAGACTAAAATCGGTAATTTTTTCAATCAACTAGACCAGCTTATTACTTTACATGAGCGAAAGGTAAAAAAACTACAAAATCTAAAAAGAGCATATCTACATGAGATGTTTGTTTAGGGGGGAGATTAATCATGAGTAATGCACCAAAAAGTGCTTCTGAGAAATCGTTTCAAGAGAACTTTGTTAAGGAACTACAAAAATATAAATGGGAAGCGCCTGATTTCTTAGACGGCAATAAGCAGAAAGTTACCGTCGCTGACCTAGTTAAACACTGGCGCAGAGAACTCAACCGTATCAATGCTGACCAGCTTGAAGGTGTCGAATTGACGGATAATGAGTTCAATCAAGTCATGTCAAAAGTTAATCAAATCAGCAACAGCTATGAGGCCGCAAAAATATTAGCCATTGAAGAATCCAAAGGCAAGATTGACGGTGTTTACCGTGATGACAACCCCAATATCATGAGAAAACAAATCACTTTGACAATCTTTAAAAAAGCTGAAGTACGTGGTGGAGATTCAAGCTACCGGATTGCTAGAGAGGTAGAGACACCAAATAACAACCGTTTTGATATTGTCTTACTTATCAACGGCTTACCTCTCATCAATATTGAGCAAAAACGTACGGACAAAACGCTAGATGAAGCATATGGGCAATTTATGCGCTATTATCGTGACGGTGAGTACAGCCATAACTTTATGGCTTTTTCGCAGATGATGGTGATCACTTCTGAAATCGCTACTCGCTATTTCGCTACACCGAAAACAGCTGAAGACTTTAACCTTAGTTTTGTCTTCCATTGGGCAGATAAAGAAAACAATGTTGTGAATGCCTGGGAAAAAATTATCGGTCAATTTTTGATGATTCCTATGGCGCATCAAATGGTTGGAGATTACTTAGTCATTGACGAAGCACGTGAGGAAGAAAACAGAAGGCATATGCTCATGCGCCCTTATCAAGTACATGCTTTGCAGGCTGTAGAAGGCGCAGCATTCGGTTGGGATAATAAAGATAAATTGCCCCACGGTGGATTTGTATGGCACACGACAGGTTCAGGAAAAACGATTACGAGTTTTAAGACGGCTTTGTTTTTATCCACGAGAGCTGGATTTGATAAAGTTGTCTTTCTTGTTGATCGGCGTGAGCTTGACAACCGTACCAGTGAAAACTTTAAAGCGTACGCAGCATACGAATCTGTGTCTGTTGATGATACAAAACACACCTACCAGCTAAAGAAGAAACTGAAGTCTGCTCAAAATGGCATTGTGGTAACGACAACATTCAAACTGAATTCCCTAGTTAAAGAAATGGAAGAAGCTCATGATGCTAGTTTAGCAGATAAGAAAATTGTTTTTATTATCGATGAAGCCCACCGTACGACAATGGGTCAGATGATGGGAACCATAAAGAGCTATTTCAAGAAAAATGGTCTCTTCTATGGCTTTACAGGCACACCATTATTTGATGAAAATAAGATTAAAGGTAAAATAGACGAAAAAAGTGAAGTGATCAATACGACTGAAAAGCTATTTGGACCTAGTTTGCATCAATATACGATTGATGAAGCAATCGCAGATAAAAACGTATTAGGGTTCCATGTTGACTATATCAACACTGGTGAATTTAAAAGCTATGAAGATTTAAGAGAGCAACTTGTTGAGAAAATGAAAGAAGAACATCCTGATTTGGCTGATAGAGAAATTGAACGCCAAGTTCAAGAATTATCCGAAGCCGACTTAGAAAGACAAGCGAAAAAAAGAAAGTTGCTTACATATCATGACGAAACACATATTCCACGCGTTGTAGAAGAGGTTCTGAATAACTGGGAATCACAATCGCAAGGAAGGGAATTTAATGCGATTTTGACAGTTGCCTATAAAAATCGTGTCATATCTTATTATGACGAATTCAAAAAACAACTGCCAACGCGCGGGGAAAAATTAAATGTGGCTATGACGTTTAGTTTTGGTAATGAAAATGACCTTACACCACTAGACCCTAAAATTGTTAAAGATATGTTTAAGGACTACGCTGCATTTACAGGTATTTCGTTTGTTCCCGGGGATAAAAAACACGGCGAGGATGCTTACTTTGAAGACGTTGTGGAACGGGCTACTCGGGGTGGAAGTGGACGAAATTCTAAGAATATAGACCTCGTGATAGTAGCAGACCAGCTCTTGACAGGTTATGACTCAAAGCGTCTGAACACGCTTTACATTGATCGTTCACTTGAACTTCAAGGGTTAATTCAGGCCTACTCACGAACAAATCGTGTGTTTGGTCCAGCTAAAGAATTCGGTACGATCATTAACTTTCAGTACCCTCGAATTACTGAAGAAATAGTAAATCAAGCTTTAAAATTATATGGAAGTGGTGGCAAGAGTAGCAAAGCAATTGTAGAACCCTATGAGACATCCGTAAAGAAGTTTGCAATGAAAATTGTTGAATTAGTACCGACTTTACCTGACCCCACAGATTGGCAAACGATCGAACATGATGAGAAGAAAAAGGAAGCCTTCCTACTTGCTTTCAAAGATGCCGCTGAGCAGTTGAATTTGGTCGAGCAATACTACGAATTTAAGTGGGATGATAGTGCCTTTGGAATGGATGAGCATACGTGGTTGCAATATGTCGGTGCTTTTAAAAACTTAACCTGGAAGCCTGGCACTCCTCCTCTGCCGTCACCTGTCAATATTCTTGTCGGTAAAACAAAATTAGCAGGCACCCAAGTAATCGATGCGGATCATATTCTTAGTTTAATCGATTCAAAAATCACCTCATCAAATGGCGTGCAAACAGTAGATAGTGAAACACTCCGTATCATCTATCAACAGATTCAAGAATTAAGTAATATGGGAGATAATGAACAAGCCCAATTATTAAGGGAGTTTGTCGATACTGAGTTGGTACCAGGAAATTTATCCAGTGGTATGAATTTTGATGAGGCATTTGAAATATGGAAAGCAAATCAAATGCAAAAAGTAGTGAATGATTTCTCTTCGGAGTGGGGACTAGATAGCAAGCTGCTTGAAAAATCAGTTAGCTCATATTCCCCTTCACAGCCAGATACTGTACCATACATCAATGAGCTCATTAGTAGTATTGATTTTGATAAAGCAACCAATCAAACGGCTGGCAATAGGTTAAGACATATAATGACATTAACTGAAAAGCTTCCAAAGCTGATTGCTGAGATAAAGCATAAATATAATTAAGTGATGAAATTTTTGATACCGGGTCTTGAAAATTTCAACATAAGCCAGTCACTTTATTCGATAATTCGCACTCGCCATAAGTGATATTAAGTCCATCTTGCTCTAAAAACCCAGCTATCTTCATGAAAGATGTTCGAATTGCACCCCGCTTGTTACAGCAGATTAACAAGTTGAGGTGCATTTTTTGTGACAAAATTACATTTTCCACTGGCCACACCTTTTAATTACAGGCTATTAATTATACCCGGGGTCATAACTTAAAAGTATTAATGCCCTAATAAAATCGAGATGAAATTGGCATCGAAAATTATGTTCATAAATGTATTAAGAAAACAAATAATTATGTAATAAAATAGGAATTTGAATTCTGATTATACGATACCCATGAAGGCAAATCCAGAGCGACATTAATTAAGGATTATTGCAAAAGGATGTTGTAGTTTTATTAGCCATTGTACAAAGTTTGTACCTTTAAATGTACTATTTGTTGACTACCTCATTCTTTAAATGATATTCAGATTCTAATACGAGAGTAATTATTTTGTTAATTTTCTATGCTATTAGAAAACGTGGTGCATATTTATTGATTGATTGAGAATAAACTTTACATGGAGGATAAATATGAGAACAGAGTTAATATTAATACCTGATAAAGGAAATTTAATTAAAATAACTCTATTAACTTGTGAAGATGGAAATTTTTATGAAGTTTTTGGTTGTTTAAATGACATTAAAAAATATCATAGATCACCTAATAAAATAGAAGCAATTAACAAGGTTTATAGACTTATTTTAGAGTCTAAATAAATAGCTCAACTTATCAGGTTGATTCGGTCGGAAGGTAGTTATGGAATCAATGCTTGCTTCCATATATTTATGGACAGCAAATCCGTCAAATTCATGATAAATAACCATATCGTAATCCTGACCATGTAGAACGTTAGTAACACCAGATACTTATTTGTCACCGATAGCATTATACACTGTTTTACCTATAGAAGAACTAAAATAGTTATTGAATGGATTGCCAACGTTATCTAATCAATGAAAGGAAGGAAAAATTAATATGGATCTTATTGGTAAAGAAGTATAAGATTGTATTATCCAATAAGTTTTGGGGGTATACTGTGACTGATAGAATAGGTAAGATAATTAAATTTTTTGAATATATGAGACCAAATGTAAATATTAATGTTTATAGAAGCTCACAAGATCCAGAAGTAAGGTCACTATTATCTTTTTTTGGTGCAGAGGGCGCCGCAGCATTGAACCTTGATACAGGAGCAGTAGATATTTCAATTAATGACGATGTTTTTAGAAAAGCCATGATTTATGAAGAGTTAGGACATGCTTTGCAATATCATAGAGATGGACATGTTGAGGTTGGGTCTATCGATTATTTTAAGCGAGAGATTGAAGTATCAATGTGTTTAATAGAAAGGTCTTTTGAAGAAAGAATAAAATTATCTGCAGATGAAGTTAAGCAGACTGAAATAAATCTAAAAGCTTATCAGGAAAAACTTAGAAATCTGGGGGGATAGTAATGGATAACCGAATAGCAGGTTATGTTGACAATTCAATGAAAATATCCCCTGGTGAATATATAGTAACAGGTACTTGGATCAAATCCAAATTACTAAGTGGGCACGAGTATACTATTAACCAGTATAGAAATGAAATGCTAATTAGTTCTTGGAAGATCATCTCAGTTTTAAATTTTACAACTAATAATGGGTCAATAATTGGTTTGAAGCTTTCCTCAGAGAGTAAGGAAGCATTTTTAGAAATAGGGGATATTGTTGTCGATAAAGAACTAAATATAGAATTCTTTAACGTCAGAATGTCTCAAGAATATAATGGTAGAAGCTTAGTAGGACAAATAGAAAATACTAATACAAATGCAGTGATATACACTAGCCTCAGTGGTCTAATATTGGCTGCTGTTTCAGAATCCGATGGACATTCATTGCAAAGTAATATTAAAGTTAGAAGTCAAAATGGTTTATTTGGAGTCGAAGTTTTTGGAGGAAATATAAACGTTGACATAGAAAATCCTCTCGAGATAAGGGTTGATACAAATCCTAATATATTATTAAATGAACTGTTAAATACCTTGAATCCATTAAGGGCTTTCATAGTTGGTGTTAGCAAGGAATACAATAGTATAGATAAGGGACAAAAGCAACATTTATCAGAGCCAGCAGTATATTTGAAAACCGGAAGCATACGGATAATGCTATCTCCAAATAATGAAGGGCAGTTGAGCTTATTCGACACTTCACCAAGTCTACCTTATTTATTATTATATAAAGTATTAGCAACAGCAGAAACTGGAGACGTTCATTCCGTTGTGCAAATGATGAGTAGTAATTTGATTAATGCACGTAAGCATATGAATAACTTGTTATCTATGGTAAGACCCTACTATAAAAAAGGCACCATCGAAGTTTCTCTTCCTGGATATAAAAAACTTACATTAAATGAAGGGACTTTCCATACAATAAAAGATGCAATAAAACAAATATCTACAAGAGAAGTTGAAATAGCAGGAAAAATATACGCAATTGATACGATAAGAAGATGGTTTAAAATTATTGATATTGAAACAGATATTGATTGGAAGATAATTTATTCAAAGCAATATGAAGAACAATTCGACTTGAGCAGTATTGAAAATACTACCGTAAGTGTAAGTGCATCCACATATACTACACCAGATGCCAAAAAAGGTATTGCAGAATATATTAATATTAATCATAAATAAGGGAGCTGAATTTTTTTAGGATATTTTGATTTTAGTTCCGTTTATATTATAAAAATGAATTTACTCGATACCAAAAATTAATAGTGGTAATTTATGCTTATATTAAATAAATGTGATTAATAGAAAGGAGGGCAATTTCATGAATAAAAGTAATCTACTTATTAAGAGTTTCATTACTCAAAAATTAGAGACTTACAAAGATTTTATGCTCATTGATAAAATGCCAGAATTTCAATTAAAGATTGACGATACTAAAGTTTTTGCTTCACATAATTATGACGTTAAAAATGATAGGCATTTGTTAATTGTAGGACCAAATATTACGAAAATGGAAGGCATACTATTTCATGAGTTTACTCACATCTATGATGTTATGAAAATTTCAGCTAAAGATGCTAATAGCTATGCTAAAAATCGTGGTTTTACAGAATATCATGCTGCACAGATAGAATTACTAAAGTTGCTGAATGCAAAAAACATAGAGAATAAACTAACTTTTTCTTTAGAACAGTTTATTAGAACACCGTTTGGCGATATTACAGTCTTGGATTATATATTAAAATGTGTAGAAGAAGTTAGAGAAAGTCTTCTAAAAGGAATATATCCTGACAGCATTAAAAATCTTTCAAATATACTAGGAATAATATTTAACCATCTTGGAAGAATATCTATTTGCCAGTTATATGCCTATGACTACGAACATTATAAAGAAAAGCTTGAAGAATTAGATTTTGCACTTGCATTTTTTGGGGGGAATTCCTTAAAAATAGTATCTATTACAAAGGGATGCTTATCTGATAGAGATATAAAAGACTTGGGTGAATTATATTTTCAAATGATTATAGAACTTATGGAAAAATATAAAATAAAAATCTCCCCCTTAAAGAATTGAAGTAAGGTGGTGGGACAGTTTAATTCAATAAGACCTAGGCATAAAGGTACTGTTAAGGAAAAGTTTTTCGTATCGCGTTTTCAAAACAAGTGCTTTCAGGGAAATACCAATGAACTTTAATGGGGATTCTGAGAAATAGGTTGTCTTGAAGATTTGCAACCATTTGTAAAATCAACGTTAAATCAAGAAAAGATTTAGGAATATTGTAGTTGGAGGTACAATTCTACGTAAATTTTATGGTTTTGAAGTTATTTGTGATGTTTGGAGGAAAGGAGTGATTTAAAATGGTTCCAAAGAAAACCGTTTATTGGTGGACTGGTAAAGAAGAGTATGAATTTAAAGACGATCATAAAGGTGAATGTGAAGCCTGTGGTGGTGAAGCAAATTTAAACGAGGATAATGTTTGTGAAGATTGTTATATTATTTTTATGAATGAAGATGAAGATTTTTAAAAAATACTAGATAGAATAACTGTCCAAAATCGGAGGTTATTCTCGAAAGTAAATAGCCATTCTCCAATCGGAGAATGGCATTTCCATTAAGGAGCCTGAAGCACGGTGACGGTTCCTCTTCATTGCTTTTCTAATGAAAATTTCTAGATAAGACTCTTCCTCAAATATCATTTACCATTATTAATATTCACGCCGCTCCTCCGCAGCCACTTCCCCCTGACGAGGTGACAAATCCTGATAAACAACAGACCTATTTAACCGCTCTCTAAAATACCCATTCAATTCCGGATCCGTACAAAAAATAAAACACCCCTTCTGCCCTCTGGTCATAAGCGTACGGTATGTATTCCTTATGATTTGATCCGCTAGTGCCTGGGCTTTTGCTGGATCTTCTTTTGCCATTGTTTTAATTCCTTTAAGAGACTGGTCGGTTTTGGCGCGTTTTGTGTAGTCTGTCTTGACCTGGTTATCCTGATAGAGAAGATCTGGACCGATGATTACTCCGACGTAATCAAATTCAAGTCCTTGGGATGTATGGATACAGCCTGCTTCAGAGACAGAGTCCTGTTCGATTGCCCAGATGCTGTCGGAGAGGTTCCAGCTGATTTGAAAATGGTGCTCTGGGATTTGGATGTCTTTGTGGAGAGTGTTTGAGCGGCCATTTTTGGGCCATTCCCAGCAGTAGCCGGCAAGCATACGGGCTTTATTGTTTTTCTTATTTAACTCCTCTATTTCCCTCAGCATGTCATTCGGGTCATCGTACACTCTGAAGTCATAATCCACGCCTCTGTTATTGGCGTTGGCTGTTTTTCTGATTTGAAGTACATCATCCAGCCAGGCGATATACGCATCAGAACCGTCGCATCTGAATTGAGATGATAGTTTGCCCTGGGCAAATTCTGCATTTAATTCGTTCGCATATTTTTTAATCAAATCGATACTGCCGATGTCTTTCAAAGTCACTTTTTGGTTTTCGTCGATAAAGAACAGGGTAAATTTAGATGAATGAATGACTTCTTTGATTTGGTTTTCGCCTAGATTGCTGAATAGTCCTGACTTTTCATTCAAACGATGTGCTTCATCAATAATAAGTACATCAAATTCATTTTTTTCAGATTCATAGAAACTGCCGGATCCTTTGAATAGGTTATCAATCTGCGTTTTTTTCATCGTTCCTTTTAATTTGGAAGCATACACATTTCGGGGAGCAGAATTTTTTGAGACATATAAGGCAGTTAACCCCTCATTAATTAGATTTACAAGAAGGTTAACAGCCATTACGGATTTCCAGGTTCCAGGTCCTCCTTCGATTACCATTAAGGTCTTCTTATTGTTCTTTATACTCTAAAGCGCTAAGTAATTATAGAAGTGTTTTTTGGTGAACGCTTAAAATATCACAATACAAAAAAAGTCGCCAATATTAATTGACAACCGTTTTAATGCCTTTCAAGGTGATACGATGAGCAGTTTAAATCTGGAAAAATTTAATCATAAAAAAGTTTCATAGGAATCTTCTTGAATGTTACTAACTAATCCAGGATTAAATTGAATTACTAAATATAGACCCATCAATTATTTTGAGCAGCTCTAATGCACTTAGTCTAAACATATTTCCTCCGTCAGAAGTTTCGCCATCCCAGGTCAACACATATACTTCTGCATCAGATAAATATTCTTCCATATTCCTCACAAGTAATGCGTTATATTCCCCCATTAACTTTATTTTGCAAACCGCAATAGCATCTTTAGTTCTGATTTCATCTGTATCAAAATCATCTTTGTTTAATTTATTTACTAAGTTATTCATTAAGACCATTTCATCCAGAGAATTAACAGTTTCTCTAGGATCGTTAACGTCCCACTCAATTACTTCCATTTCACTATCTCCCTTAATCAAAATATATATCTTTATTACATAAGGATATATCGTCTGGAAAACAAAAAAATTTATGATTTGGGAATTATTCAATTGAATTTTTTCGCTTTTCCTCAAGTCCAATCCAAAATCTCCATCCGTTATTAGATTGGCCAGAACATAAATCCGCTGGTGTACTTGGGCTGGTAAATTCAACATCGTGTAATAATTGAGCTTCATTATCCCTTATTATTTCAGCTTGTTCTGAATCAATAAAATTTTGAAAGTGGCGCATATAGCGATCATAGAAGCGTCCCCCATCACTCCAGGATTTCGAAGAGGGAATAGGCTGTTTAATTATTGATCCTTTTTGCAAAATGAACTTTCCATCTTGTAAATAGATACTAGCCTTGTAAGGTACAGGAGCATGAAAATATTCGGTATGATTACTTACCTTTAGCCCAGTTGGTTGAAAGGATATACCCAGTGCTTCTAATAAAAATTCAATATGTTTGGCAAATGCTTTTAGTGTTGACCGGTTGAATACATTTAAGTTTGGTTCAACTTGGCGAAGATCACGATTTTCCAGGTTAAACTGCGTTTTTGCGAATTCCCGGATGAATTGATACTCCAAATAATCAATACTAAGTTTATCAAAACTATTATTGTCAGTGACGAACAGAATTCCAAACTTCCAGAACTCTTTTTCGCGTAAGTGTGATTTGATTCGTGTGATGCCATTAACCGATTGTCCTATATACACGCTAGGTTCTTCAAGATCCGAAAATAAAAAGTAAACAGCATAGTTATTTGCGTATTCTAAACTCTCGACCTTCTGCATCTGACTTTTAGTAAAGTAGAATCCTCGAATCTGACTAGTAGGATCTTGGATGACTTTTAAGGAAGATGCATTTGCAGAATCAGGAAAATACAACAGTACAGTGCTGTCTTTTTGGATAAGATATTCCTCCTTGGAAATATAATTCCTGGATGGTTTTTTAAGCAAAATATGATTGGTCTATTGGATGCATTGTTGATTCTTAAAATTGCTTAATGTCGATTGTCATAGAGGATCTGGCTTTGTACCATTATCCAAGTCTTTATTGTTTTCAGGTAAAAGAGATTCAATTAATATTTCTATCGCCGCCCATAACACTTTCTCTAATATTTCTTTAGTCAATTCAGCAGAGCTAATGTCCTTAACCCAATTGAATATTTTCAACAAAATATTATTCATTGTTTTTCCACCACTCTTTATCTAACATATTTTGAGCTATTTGAGCCATTTTTTTATATTTTTTGTTGTTTGCTACCTTTTTAAGCAACGAGATTTTTAGATTGATATTAGGAATTTCTGGATTTTCATTTATCTTATCTATTGTGTGATTTCGAAGTTCATCCACATCGAATGGATATTCACTTACTATTTTTTTTGTTAACTTAGCTGGAGATTTAGAATTATTAGACTTAATTAATACTCGTTTAACTGCTTTTTTTACTAAAGATTCTAAATAACTTTCAAACTCAGTAAGGTTTTTACGGTTTTTACTATTAATAGTACTAATAGTACTTAGTTCTTCTGGATTCTGTTTTTGCTTTACTTCATCATTTAAAGTTGGAGGTCGCATTTCCAATCACTCCTTTATTTAAGTATATAAATCTACTTCCCTATTAGATTATTGATAACCATGATTATTAAATCTGTCTTAACCCAAGTATTTGAAGCTAACTTCTATTTCTGATTCCTCTTATACTCCCCCCTTACTGGATTAAATCAGTACTTAACCAAAATCTAATCTCATTGTGAAAGAATGTATCGTGACATGTCAAAAAACTAGTTCTTTTTAACTACTTATCTGGTAAAATAAATTAGGTTTATATTAACTAAAAAGACAGAAGGTATAGATTATGAGAACCGCTATGAGTTTTTCAACTAAACAGCTTTTTAATAAGACAGAGCTGATTGTTTTCCAATAATAAAAAAGGAAAACAACTTCAATATAAATTAATGGAAATGGGAGTATTAGAAACTATGAGTTTACTAAGAGAGATTGGGAAATTTGCAGGGAAAGCAGCTGGGGTAGTAGTAGGGGGACCTATTCAAATTGTCGGTGAATTAACAGGGGTCGAGATAATTGAAGATATCGGAAAAGGTGTTAGGAAATCATCTGAATTCGCAGGTGATACCGTCGGACAAGTTGCTTCAGGAGCGGTTGATACTGTATCTGGGATTATTAACGATAACCCTAAACAGCTAGACAAGGGACTAGGAGATATGGGAGGTGCTGTTACTAGAACGGCAAAAGGCGTGATGGTAACAGCAAAGAATACGATCCATAATGGTGGAGAGGTAATCGGTGGCTTTATCGATGGTGATAGCGATAGGATAAAAGGTGGAGCATCCTCCATAGTAAAAACTGTGGCAATAGGAGCGTTAGCAGTTGGATTGGTAGATGTACTGGACGGGGTTAATGGGGTAGAAGCTGCTGAGAATGATTCTTCAGAAGCTAATTCAGATAACACAAATGCGCATAATGGAGAAAAGATAGAAACTACCAACGATCATTTAGCTGGATTGGATCATCCAGAAACTGGTGTTGCATTTTATGAAAAAACAATTGAGCTACCAAATGGTGAGGCTGTTATAGGTATATTTCCTGATTTTGATATTGAATATGGAGTGATTATTGATCAAAGTTTATATTTACAATCCGATTATGTTCAATTTAGTTATGCGAATCAGGAACTTTATGCTGCTGTTATGGAAGATCCTAACTTAGCCAAGGACTTAAGATTAAATGAAGAAGATGTACAACTTCTAAAAAATGGTGATACTCCAGAGGGATTCACTTGGCATCACAATGAAGAACCTGGAGTGTTACAACTAGTCGAGGAAGAACAACATACCAATACGGGACACACTGGTGGCCGAGAACTTTGGGGCGGTGGTAGTGAATATCGTTAATTGATATTTTTCGATTAAGAGAAAAGAAATTAATTTGGATTTTGTCGCATAGCTCATAAAACATTCCCTTATCTTAGTCCTGATCTTTTATATATATTTAATTTACCTTATCCAACATTACGGAGAACTTTATCATAAGTAATTAACTACACAAAAAATCAGCCATCCTCTAATAAGAGAATGGCTATTTCCATTAAGATACCTCCTGCCTAAAAGCTCCCTCCTCTTCAACATTTCCCATCCTCGCAAAGATATTAGCCAAAATAGAACCTGAAATATTATGCCAGACACTAAAGATTGCGCTTGGTACAGCTGCCAGCGGGGAGAAGTGGGCTGTTGCAAGCTGAGCACCTAACCCTGAGTTTTGCATGCCTACTTCGATGGAAGTGGTTTTGATACTAGACAGATCCATTCGCAGAAGCTTGGCTAAGGCGAATCCGAGTAGAAAGCCGAGTACATTATGCAGCACCACGACACCGAAAATGGCTAGTCCGGTCTGCGCGATCTGCTGCTGACTGTTGGCTACGACAGCTGCTACGATGGCTATGATTGCCACAGCTGAGACAAGTGGCAATACTTTCACGCTCGCTTGGGCTTGTCTGTTAAAGAATCTTTTCACCAGCAGTCCCAAAGCAATCGGGATGATGACGACATTCACGATCGAGATAAATAGAGAGACGGGGCTGACTTCAATCCATTCGCTCGCGAACAAAAGAATGAGTGCAGGTGTCACAATCGGTGCGAGTACAGTTGTTACGGCTGTAGCCGTTACAGATAAGGGAACATCCCCTTTGGCCAAGAAGGTCATGACGTTAGAAGACGTTCCGCCGGGACAGCAGCCTACAAGAATGACACCGACAGCTACTTCTGGAGACAATTGCAGCCCTTTTGCCAGAGCAAAGGCAAGCAGCGGCATGATCAAGAACTGTGCGGCTACGACTGTCAGTACCTCAAATGGACGTTTTACCACGCCTTTAAAATCGCTTGCTGACAGAGTCAGGCCCATACCAAACATAATAATTCCGAGCAGCGGGGTAATAAAAGGTACAATCCACGTAAATCCTGCAGGCAGCATAAAAGCGGCTGCCGCAAACAAAATGACCCAATACGCAAAGGTACTTGCCACAAACTGACTAAATCGTTCTAGCGTTCTCATCCCCCACTCTCATTTACTGTTTGCGAGATTGTATATCATACTTTAGTAAATTTAAATATTTAGATTTTTTAGATAAATATCTAAGGCCGAAAAATTTAGCATCTACCTTTCTCCTGATGCAGTGGAAACAGCTGTAGAAATAGCGAAGGAAAAAATATACTTATCCCCTTGAATTTGTAATATAGTGAACATAATCATGTTAGGGGGTATATTTTACTATGTTTAAAGTATTAATGAATTTTTTTCTGAAAATAATTTGGCCGGAGATTAAAAAGTTATTAAGTAAATATGGAAAAGAATTAGCTGATTTAATTTTTGCTATGGTTTTTAATTTTATTAAAAAATGGTTTGAGAACTTAGGAAAAGAAAAAGCAAAGCAAGCAGAAGAGGCTTATAAAAATGCAGAGAAATCAAGTGATTCAGATGAAAAGAAAAAGAGGCTGAGTTCTATAAAAGAGAAGCTGAGTCTTACGCTGTAAAAATGGAGGATTTGGAGCGGCAGTTTAATGACCTCAAACAATCGATTGAAAAGGATATACTGAATAAAACTAAAGACTTGAAAGCTAAAGATCTTTTTGAAACGAAAAAGGATAACTTTTCGTTTAACCCGTCCAGCAATATTTTAATGATAGAGGACCCTTCAAAAAAGTAAGGTCTTTTATAAAGATAGGTAATTTGTAATCATTAGATTATAAGAAAATGCTTATTTTGGAAGTCTATTCTGACAGCAGCTGTCATCCGTCAGCTTTTTAAAAGAAAAACCGGAACAGGTGGAGAAAAATGGACTTTTTTTCTCCGCCTGTTTCTTATCACAGATTTGAGAGGCACTCACTCAAAAAAGCCTCTATTTAGACCCCTAATGCCCCCGATTAGTCCAATTCTCTTATTCGATTTAATCTTCTTAATCCTTCAAATATCCTGCAAATTGCCGATATTATACAGGTAATAAACATGAATTCAAAATTTTATCCTACGGTGACTGCAATGAGCACAATAAAAAACATATTGACCTTTGGTGCGTATGGACGAATCGAAGAAGCAATGAAAAATTATAACAAGGTAAAAAATCAGTATGATTTAAAATTGCGTAAAATGAGATCAAAAAGCAGGGAATTGGATTCTGTTTTAGAAACAGTGGTACAGGTGAAAATTGAAGCAATAAAAGTTCTGAATACATGTAAGGATTTTTCAGCTGGCAGCATAGATGGCTCACCGTACAAGCTAAACAGATTTACATTACCAGAATCAAAACGGATAAACCAAACACTGGAAAATGGCCACCTGGCTTTAACAGCAGCAACCGGTGCAGCTATCGGAGGAACTGCTGGTGTTGGAAGTGCTTTGGCTATTTGGGGATTAGCCTCCACATTGGGAGCGGCTTCGACGGGTACAGCGATATCAACGCTATCAGGTGCCGCTGCAACGAACGCCACATTGGCTTTGCTCGGTGGCGGAGCCCTTTCAGCTGGCGGTGGCGGAATGATAGCAGGTACCGCTTTACTTGGTGGAATTGTAGCCATTCCGGCACTAATAGGACTTGGAGTTTTGAGTCATTTTAGTGCAAAAAAGAAAATGGCGGAAATCGAGTCTGCAATTCATAGAATGCAGAGGGCTATGTATAAAATGGATACAAACATTATTCGGTTTAAAGAAATCCGTAAGAAATCCAAAAAATTGATCCGATTAACCAAGAAAAAAACCAAAAGTTTAACATTTGAATTGGAAGTTGCCAACCGTTTAGTGAACGGAGAGATGAATAAGCTAACTGGCTTTTTCCATTCCATACGGATGATTCTTTTCAACAAAGATGTTTCAACATTAGCGAATGAGATTTCGGTATTAATTGATACACCGATTTTTGATGAAAATGTACGCTCGAATAAAAAGTCTAATAAGCGTAGTTTACCCTATAAATGGCTGGCTGTGCTCCCTATAGTAAGTGTATTTATAATTATGGCCGTTCCGGTCAGTAAAGAAACAATCACTAACATGGCAGATGAAATAAAGCACATAATCCATCCTTTTTATGAAAAACAGAACCTTAATGAAGATGAAATAAACCAGATAAATTTAGAAGAGAATCCTGAACACCATGTTGTAACGGTCATAGTCACAAAGGATTATGGTGCTTCTGAAATTTTAACAGTAGATCTGCGTTTTACTACAGGTGAAACGATGAATGAGGTTTTGAAGAGCAACAAAAATGAATTAGAGCTTGTAGTCAAAGATAATCGTATTTTCTCTATTAAGGGGGTCGAGAGGAATTCAAAAGGCAGTGACATGTGGATGGCTCAAATAACCGATATAAATGGTTTTCCTGTAGATTCAATCGAATCCGACTTAAATCATGGGGATGTTGTAGAACTGGATTTGCATTAAAAGGCTGTTCTCATAATTGAGCTTTTCGAAATGGATAGGAAGAAGGTATTAGGTGACTAGCAAATAAAAAAATCTGTAAGTAAGGGGAACAAGATGTCAGTATTATTTGGATTAATAGGTGCGTTACTTTGGATAGTAGGCGGTTTAGGCATTATTGTATTTGCTTTCTTAGCGTTCATTAATCGAAACCGGAGCAGTGCCTCCATGTTTGCAGGTGCAGGTGGCCTATCATTTATCTTATTAGTCATTGGTATAGCAGTAATGACTTTCAGTGAAGAAAACTATTGGGAACGTAACGAAATGTCAGAAAGTGAAAAACAAGACAACGAGGAAATTGAGAGGAATATACAAAGGAACATTCAATTAGAAGAGGAAGCTTTTCAAAACGAACTTGAAGAACAGGAGAAGGAGTTAGAAGAGGCGTATTTCACATCAGAAGAGGCAGTGGAAACGCCGCAACAGAATCATTCAGTAATTGATCCGCTTGAAGAAGAAAAGGTTTACAATTTGGTTGTGAATTATGGAAATGAAATGATTCAAGCCATTAATAATGGGGATTTTTATATGGTGGAGTCCTATTTACTGCCAGATAGTAATTTCTATCGATCACAGCGTGAGTTGGTAGATGATCTATACAGTCAGAATATTGTTGAGAACTTATATATGTTTAACATTGAATCGGTTCGTAAAACAGATATAAATCGGTTTGAAGTGGAAACCTATGAAGAAATAGGGATCGAGAAAGAAGGAAAAGAAGAAATTAAAGAATTCCAATGGGTATATACAGTCAATTATGTAAATGGAGAATATTTGCTGAGTGATATAAGAGGCAGATGAAATAGTAGACATATACAATAAACCTCTGCCAAACAACAAAAATCCCCCCCAAAAGTAACACCACATGTAAAAAATTGCTATAATGGGTTTGGTATGAGCATTCATTCTAAATGACCGTAAAGGGGAGCGACACATGTCTGAGTACAATGAAAATCCGTTGATGGTGGGCGAGGAGCCCAGACCGAAGAGGAAGCCGGAACGAAAAGAAGGCGAACCGACGGCGGCTTTTAAAGGGGCGAGCTGGTCAGCGCTGGTGGTAGGCGTTGCGGCCTATTTGATCGGACTGTTTAATGCAGGCATGCAGCTGAATGAGAAGGGCTATTATTTTGCTGTATTGATCTTCGGCTTGTATGCAGCGGTTTCCCTGCAGAAGGCGGTAAGGGATAAGGACGAGGATATTCCGGTTTCAGGCATCTATTACGGGCTCAGCTGGTTTGCGCTGATCACGGCTGTTGCGCTGATGGCGATTGGTCTTTATAACGCAGGAAGCATTGCATTAAGTGAAAAAGGATTCTATGCGATGTCTTTTGTGCTTAGTGTCTTTTCAGCAGTGACCATTCAGAAAAACATCAGGGATACGCAGGCAGCGAGAGGAAGAGATTAATAGATTTAATAGTTAGGGGCATTGCTGCTTGCAGGAATGCCCTTATTGTTTTTGGATTAATCATAGGGATCCCTGGAGAGGTGAATGTGTTGGATGGAAAAAGACCATTTTCTTAAGAACATATGGGACTGGGATGCTGGACAAGGATGGTTCCTATTAATCCTCTTAGGTTGACGAATGAGATCCTCGCCGTCGTTTCTGTCCTTTATTCGGCCCAGTCGAACAGAGCGGCATCCTAATATAGATACAAGGAGTCCTTTAGTATCAACATGATGAAGGTATTGCATGTCGAGAAATAGCCAATTGTGATATCCATATAAAATGCGGAACATGTCTGTAATGTTTCTGGGGAAAGGAGAAAACGGAAAGAATATGGCTTAAAGCCAATGTATCCTTTATCACCTTTTGTAAGGGTGAAGGAATAAGTACTAGCATCTGAAGCTTGGCTAACCCAAGTAAAACCGGCATTTGCTTTGATTGCATCTTTTTCAGCTGTCAGTGAGACGCTATAAGAAGCAGATACTGTTACACTAACTTGCTTATCAATTCTACAAGTAGTGGCAGTGCAACCAATGTCTGCAGTTACTTTTTTAGTACTTCCGGTAACATTACTTGTGTTGCTAGGGGTGTATTTATAGTATTCATAATATGTTCTAAGAGGCACTATATTAGGCTCAGGCGCGAATGCAACTAGAAAAATAAGACATAAGCATAAAACTGCCAAGAAAAAGATTTGTAACACTGAGCAGGGGGGGATATGACTTATTGTGCAGGCTCAATGTAATAAAAAATTCCGGTTTTTTTGTCAGTTACTGGGCTTACCTGACTATTTCCTTTAATTATCATGGGTCTTTCGTCAATATTAATTCCAATGTGGATTGTAAATTTTTTTCCTGACTGAGATGTAGATTCCCAGCTTACTTGAGAAGAATATTTTTCCCTATTTTCGACACTATCCGTTTTTATACGAATATTTTGGTCGGGCCTATACCAAGTAAACTGCCCATCTTTTTTACTAATATAGGACACTCCCACTGCTAAACCTTTATCGGACTCTATTTTATAAATGATAAAAGTTTCTCCGTTTTCTCTTGCTTCACCAATAATGTCTTCTTTATTTATTTGTTCTTCTTTAATTCCATGAGCAATTGCTTCTTCTTTGCTCTTATACCATTTCAATTTTGGATCATCATTTTTTGCATGTGCAGAACAACCGACAAGTATCAGTGCCAACATAAAAAAACTCAGAATTTTTTTCATTTGAACTCCCCTTTTAATGCAAGATCTATGATTATAATCATACACTTTTTTTATTTCAGAAAATACTAATAATTCCACACTTCCCAGCTCTTGGTTCATTCAAATATGTCTATCGACAGGGTGCAAGTTCTGGTTTTCGCAAATCTAGAATCCAGAGTATATTTTACGATTGTTAATCATGTCGTAAAGACCGCCGGCATCAACATTTGGGGTTCGTTGTTTAAAATGAAACCGGAATTTAGAAAGATAAGCTGCACAGTGAACTTTTAACAGCGATGGATTATAATGGGTATGAGGACTTTTACATAAATGCGAGAATCAATACAGACCTGAAAAGCAAGATCCTGTTAGTTGTCTTTTACTATGCAGCCGGTCTTCGTGCCTGCAAAAGATGCCAGTCGAAAGTGGAGGACTCCACGCAAATGGAAGCGATGAAAAATGTGACGACATTCTTCCTCAAGCATGACAAGCAAAATCTGTTATTAAAAGAGATTGCCGATCAAACCAGGTTGGGCCCTTCCATCTGGAGCGTTTATTAAACAAGAATCGGCCGGGACGAAGCTATTGGTTAAAATACGCGTCGACAAAGACGCTCATCTTCTCAAGAAAACGTCGATACCCATTTAGTTATGAAGCGGGTTTCCGAGCTCCTCCAAACTTTTACAAGGTGTTTCGAAGGCTAAAACACTGAACACCCATAGAATATCGAAGGAACAACTCAACAGAGTGTGAAAGGCTGTGAAAAAAATGACGCAAAGATCGGTTCAGTGGGTCGCCTTTGCTGTTTGTATCGCAACATTGATTCTGCAGGTGATCTAGTTGGAAAATGGGATTTTGGCTGAATTTAGGGGTGTGATCTTACCGGTTGGATTCGGAGCCGGTGTTTTTCTGCTCGCCATGAGCTTTTTCTTAAAGAAGGGGAAAAGTCCCGCGGGAGCAAAGAACGATGAACAGAGGTGAACAGACAAATGCCTAATGCGCCATCCAGCATCGTCCTGCTCCTTACCCTCCTGATCATTGTTTTGGTTTTCAGGGGAATGCGAAGCGGGACAATGAATATGACGGGTAAAAAGCTTTTATTGGGGCTGATTGTGACGATTCTGGTTGTTAATGTGGTGTTGCTGATCATTTAATAGTTGCGGCAGCTGAACACTAGAGGCTAGATATAATGAAAAAACGCAGAAGGAGTTCGGATCCTTCTGCGTTTCCTGCGTATTATTGCCCCTTTTATCAATCATTATTAATAGTAAAATAACGGTAAAGGGGGCAGATGGAAAAATGAAGAAAAACTATACGGTCATGTTTCTTATGTTTTTTGCCGCATCAATTACAGGTGGGTTAGCATTAAAGAATACCCTTGAGTATTCAATGACAGTGGGAGCTGGGTTAGGAATAATCTTCCTCCTATGTTCTGCATATTTCGCTGGAAAGAACCAAAAGACCTCTAAGACACAGTAACGATCATTGCTGTGTTTTTTTTGTTAAAAGGAAAAGTAAAGGCTTGTATACTTCTTATCATGCCTGTGAGGGGATTTGCAATTTGATTGTAACGGTGAATATATTCGTACCGAAGCCCCTGCTTGCCATATTGTTTAGCTAATGAAAAAGGAAGGGCCCTGCTATTAGCAGGGTCTTTTTGCCGACCGTTCGGATTCGAGCTCTCCTGCCCCGGTTACAAGCCTATGTCTAAAATTTTTCATCCATATGAAATAATGATCGTACCGGTTCCAGAAAAAATATGAGAGCAAGGCAGAATGTGTTATAATGATAATTATTCTCAATCGAAGGTTGCAGGAGGAGAAAAAATGAAAGCAATACATAAATGGATGGTTATTGGTCTTATTGCACTCGCAGCAGGATGTTCCCAACAGGAAGGAAAGTCACAAAATTCTCAAGGGGATCAATCTGGCAAGGCTGTAGAGCACGAGTTAGGAACTACAACCGTGCCTGAAAATCCAAAATCAGTAGTGACACTGGAATTGGGCATTACTGAGACAGTTGCTGCTCTGGGCATCAGTCCGGCTGGGGTAGCGGATGATGAACGTCCGGAGCGGATTGCCGCTTCAACGATGGAGGTTATTGAGGGGTATAAATCTGTTGGGGCGCGATCTGAGCCCAGCCTTGAAATCATCCGCACCTTAAAGCCGGATCTTATTATCGCCGACTCTGATCGCCACAAAGCGATCTATAAAGAATTAAGTGAAATAGCTCCGACCATCGGAGTCGTAAACGATACGGCGGATTACCCGGAGGTATTGGCTGCTACGGAAACGATTGGTTCTGCTCTTGATCGTGAAGAGGAAACGAAGCAGCTGATAGCTGAACACAAGACAGACGTGTCAGAGCTAAAAAAAAGTGTATCTGAAGGGCAAGGAACCATTCTTCAAGCCCAATATACAAGCAGTAACTTATTTGAAACGCCAACTTCGTCTTATTTTATGCCAAGCTTCATGAATGAAGCAGGGCTTGAATATGCATTGGAAGATAAAAAGGAAACCTCTCAGGATTTAACTATTGAACAAATGCTGAAGATTAATCCGGATACACTTTTGCTTACGAAGAATGCGGATGATCCATCGGTAGTAGAACAGCTAAAAGGGGATGCGCTTTGGAATCAGCTAAAGGCCGTTCAAAACGATCGGGTCTTCGAATTGGACCATAATGACTGGTCCCGCCGGCGCAGTCTCCCAGCCATTAATGAACGGCTGGATGACTTCAGGGAGCTATTTGCAAAATAGGTTGAATATAAGCATCATTTCTTACGGCAGGTGAGTACATGCACACGAAGATGACCTCTACAGTAATCGTGACCAGCATCCTTTTATTGCTGGTCAGTTCCTTTTTTTCTTTAAAAATTGGATCCTTCTCTTTTACCGCAAGCGAGCTCATAAACGGCCTGTTTGCAAAGGAACCATCGAATCAAGCACTCGTTTTGCAGGATGTCCGTCTGCCTCGGATGCTGATGACCATCTTAGTTGGCGCGAGCCTGGCTGTTGCAGGTGCGCTCGTTCAAAGCATGACTCAAAATCCGCTAGCCTCCCCGGGTGTGCTCGGTATAAATGCGGGGGCTTCTTTTTTTGTAGTGGGTTCGATTGTGTTTATCCCTTCACTAACGGGCATATCACTGGTCGCGGCAGGATTTGCGGGAGGAGTATTGGCTGCTTCGCTAATCTTTTTTATGGGGGCTATTTTGCAGGGTGGGCGTATGATTGTAAAAATTGCTCTCGTGGGAGTGGTCATTCAATCGCTTTTCGCCGCTGCAACACAATCAATCATGATTTTTAATGATGAATCCATTCATCAGATCCTCATCTGGCTGACAGGGACCGTCGCAGGTTCAACATGGGAGAATGTATCTGTTCTCGCACCTGTTTCGATCATTGGAATCGGGCTTTCATTTTTAACAATGAAGGCGTTAACCGTGCTCTCTCTCGGTGAGGATATAGCACGAAACTTAGGGCAGCGGGTTTGGCTGCAAAAAGGAATCATCATTTTTCTGGTTGTTCTTTTGGCCGGCTCATCCGTAGCCTTTACAGGGCCGATCGGATTTATCGGACTCATCACTCCTCACATTGTCCGGTTTCTTATTGGGCCGTCTAACCCCTTATTTCTTCCGATTACTGCCCTTATGGGAGCTACGCTTTTGATGCTTGCTGATATCGGATCACGCTTCATTTCATTTCCATATGAAACCCCTGTTGGGATCGTAACGGCTCTGATTGGAGCTCCTTATTTCATTTACCTTGCCAGAACAGCCAATCGGTAGAAAGGAAACCGGCTTATGCTAAAACGACACCCAAAGCTCATTTTCATTACTTTGGCAGCGGCACTTCTCTTTATGGGCATAATCAACATTGGAATAGGGGATATTTACATCTCGCCCATTGAAATTATGAATTTGCTCATCGGCCAGGGAGACGCAGATTACCGCTATATCGTATTCGACTATCGTGCTCCCCGTATTGTGTTAGCCATTCTCATCGGCGGTTCATTAGCGGTAGCGGGAGTTATTATGCAAACGATTTTGAACAATACGCTAGCCGCTCCTGATACTCTCGGTGTGTCTGGAGGAGCTGCGGCAGCCGCGCTCATCTCTGTAAGCTTATTTCCGTCTATTTCAATTTTTTCTATTAGTTTTATTGCGTTCATCGGTGGAGCATTAGCAACGTTTATCGTGTATACGTTGGCTTATAAGGATGGGGCAGACCCTGTCCGGCTTGCTTTGGTCGGGGTTTCTGTGAGTGCACTATGCGGATCAGGGGTGGAACTCGCCCTTTTGAAAATGGATACGAGCGCCCAAACCTCTCTGCTCTGGCTGAACGGGAGTCTGTTTGGACGCAGCTGGGATCAAGTATTCGTCGCTGCTCCGGTAACAATTGCCGTCATCCTCATCCTGCTTCTCTTTATCCGCGCCCTTGACTCCTTAATGCTCGGCGGTCAAATCGCAGCGGGTCTCGGGGTGTCTGTAGAAAAAATGAAGATCCTGCTGCTCGGATTGAGTACGCTCCTGACGGGAGCCAGTGTCGCTGCTGTAGGGATGATTAGTTTCTTAGGATTAATCAGTCCGCACATCACAAGGAAATTAGTTGGAAGCCAGCATCGATACCTGTTGCCAACCGCTGCTCTTGTAGGGGCTTTCCTGCTGCTTTTTGCGGATACAATCGGGAGAACGGTTATCCGGCCCCTTGAGATCCCCGCGGGTATTGTAACGTCACTGCTTGGCGCACCGTACTTCTTATACTTGCTGTATCAGGAATCGAAGAACGGTAAAAAATCTGCGTCATAACAGGTCACCTGTTCTTATCAAAACAATGGGCAGCTGCCCATTGTTTTGTGATAGCAAATGAAATCTTATGTCCTGAAAGTTCCTCATTTACTCCCTGCTGAATTGAAAGCATTTTTTTGAGCTTAAAGTGCATAAGCTTTTGCAAAAATCCGGCATTACGAAATCTTCCGGTTTCTGCTTTTCTGCTCTTTCTGAGTTTGCTGAACAGACAAATGCCTAATGCGCCATCCAGCATCGTCCTGCTCCTTACCCTCCTGATCAGTGTTTTGGTTTTCAGGGGAATGCGAAGCGGGAAAATGAATAGGACGGGTAAAAAGCTTTTATTGGGGCTGATTGTGACGATTCTGGTTATTAATGTGGTGCTGATCATTTACTAGTTGCGGCAGCTGAACACTAGAGGCTAGATAAAATGAAAAAACGCAGAAGGGGTTCTGATCCTTCTGCGTTTGTTGCTTATTATTGAACCTTTTTATCAAAAAACATATTTAAGTCTGTTTTGTCGGTATCATCTGCCAATGCATTGTGAATAAGATCATTTAATTCCTGCATTTTCTGTTTTTCGAAAAACGGGACGTTTATGAAATAAGGTGTTCCTGATTTCTCTACAGTTAAGATGGTTTGAATACCGCTTCCGGCAATTCCTACACCAAAAACAAGAAACAATAAACCTACTAAAAACTCATTACCTAATGAGCCTAAGCCAATAAAAAATAACAGTATTCCTAAAAGCATTGGTTTTAAAAGGTATTTGGTCGACAGCATTGCACCGGAAATGTTTTTTAAAGGAATGTTTTGCTGGTCTTTACCGGCAGGAATAAACCCCAATAATGTGTTTGATAATTTGCTTTTGACAAATCGACCATCAACTTCTACTTTTCCTTTTACCCAAAAGAATAACAAGCTTGTTGAAAATGATACTTCTTTCATTCTTCCACCTCTTTTATAATAGTGAGATAAGTTCAGTACTATTTTACCACTCTAATAGGCCCATTTTGTTAATTTATTGTAATTTTTTTACTTAAAAATAAGTAATTTAGCATTTTTTCAAGATCAATTAGAACCTGTGAATTCTTTTTTCCTGCTGATTGTGATGAATTGTAAATCCTCATTACATTTCATCAACTAATTTATTAATAATTGTAAAGAAAAAGGCCGGTACAAAAGAATGGGGGGATACTTTTTCTGCCGTTCCCTCTTTCGCTTCATTCCGAAAAATAGTAAAAACAGCCAGTCTGATCAACCCATCGTTTTTCTCCGTCAGCTTCCACAAAAACCCTATGCTTGTACTATTCCGTCTGCAAGGTGAAACGGCACTCCTCCAATCTGCTCATATTCTAAAAACTTAATAGTTTCATCAATACTTTACATACATTCATTAATGTTCCTTCTCTCCTTTTTTTTAGCGGATGCTGGAGCAGGAGGAGCAAGGGAGTTCGCTGCAGGCTCGGTCCGTTTACAAATTATTAACTTGCTGGAAAATTTGCCGGTGGCATACGATTACAAGTGGAGTCTCCATTCTTTATTCTTTCTCACTCGTGACCGCAAACGCTCTTTTTTGATGTTTTTCTTGTAAATCAAATAGCTAAATAGGGAGGCATATGGATGCTGAAGAAGTCGATGTATTTCTTGTTTGCACTGATTATTTCGGTTGCTGCGTTTCAGTTTAACGCGCCGGCTGCACAGGCGTTTCCGCCCGGAACACCGTCTAAATCCGCAGCTCAATCTCAGTTGAATGCTTTAACGGTAAAGTCGGAAAGTTCCATGACTGGCTACTCACGGGAAAAGTTCCCGCACTGGATCAGCCAGGGTGGAGGCTGCGACACCCGTCAGGTGGTGCTGAAGCGTGATGCGGACTATTACAGCGGCGATTGTCCTGTGACGTCCGGTACGTGGTACAGTTATTATGATGGAGTGATGGTGTATTCTCCGTCTGAGCTTGACATTGATCATGTTGTCCCTTTGGCTGAGGCTTGGCGTTCCGGCGCAAGCAGCTGGTCGACGGATAAGCGCGAATCTTTTTCCAATGACCTTTCTGGCCCGCAGCTGATTGCAGTGACCGCCAGCTCAAACCGCTCTAAGGGTGACCAGGATCCTTCCACGTGGAAGCCAACGAGAACAAGCGCCCATTGCGGATATGCGAAGTGGTGGATCAATACGAAGTATCGCTGGGATTTAAGCCTGCAGTCGTCTGAGAAGGCGGAACTGCAAAGCATGCTTAACGCCTGCTCCTACTAAACGATTGTGTCCGCAAGACCTCCCGGCTTTAAGAGCTGGGGGGTGCTTGCAGGAATGAATGTGGAGGTGTCCTGTATGGAAAAGAAATCAACCATTTTCACTGCAACCCACGGTGTCATGACAGCTGAAGTCGGTGTGATCAGCGGAGAGCTTGAGCTGCGCACGGCCTGCGGGGATGACGGATCTCTTACGCTTGCCATTGCCTACGTTGGTGCTGAGGAATGGTACACACTGCCCGGCGATCCTTACCGCCTGCATGACCCGCGTGACCACGAGGTTGTCCACCGCCTGCTTGCTTCCGTCCTTGAGCGCCCTTAAGCAGGCAATGTTTGCTCCAGCTGGTAAAAATCTTTTGTTCCATCTCCCCTTTTGCCTCCATTCCCTCCGTTTGTATGCTACATTTAAGAAAAGCCTTTCAAGGAGAAAAATGTGAGTCCGGAACTAACTGTATCAATTACACTGATTTGTACGTCGGCTGTGCTGAATTTGTATTTGTGTTTGTACGTTTACCTAAAGCGGAAGCATTATACGAGTATGGCGGCTGTCTTTATATTGTATTCATTTTTCAGCTTAATTTACTGCATAGGTTCAGTATTTGTTTTAATGTCCTCGACACTCGGGGAAATCAAGTTTTGGACGGCGGTTTTGTATGCGGGACTGCCGTTTTCGGCGGCGATGGGGCTGCTGTTTGTCATGAAGTATTTGGGTATCCATTTGTCGAAGAAGGTTTCGTTATCGCTGATGCTCGTTCCACTGATTACACTAGTGATGGTGGTGACGAATGATAGTCATCACTTTCACTACCGGGTATATGAGCTGGATCCCGTTTTAGGAGCGCCTTATGTGCATCAGGAGATTGGGGTTTGGTATATCATTAACGGTCTCTACACATTCGCGAGTATGCTGGTGGCCTTTTTGCTTGTTCTATCGCGCTGGAGGGAGACGGCAGCTTCATACCGGCCTCAGCTGCTTTCGCTGCTCGTTGGCCAGCTGATTCCAATGGTCACCGCGTTTTTGTATTTACTGGGGCTCACGCCGCGGGGCATTGACCCGGTTCCGATGGTGCTCTGGCTGACCTCGCTGTTCTATTTATGGTCGGTCACCACCTCGCGCATGTTTACGCTGATGCCCATCGCGAAGGATGTAATTTTTAACAGCATCAATGACGGGGTAATGGTGCTGGATGAATCGCGTCGGATTGTGGAATACAATGCGGCGTGCCAGAACATGTTCCCTCTTCTGGACATGTCGATGTTTGGGAAGAGCTTTGCAGAGGTCTGGGAAATCTTTTCGAACGGTGCTGATCGGTTTGATCTGGAGCGGAATTCCGTTCAGCGGGAGGTCCAAATCCACGGCTCCGGCGAAATGGTGTCCACCTATCAGGTCCGCACCTCCAAGGTCCGTGATGCTTCCAACCGTGAAGGGATCCTGCTGATCTTTACGGATTTTACGGAGCTAAAGCAATTGCAGAGCAGGCTGGAGCACTTTGCGTATTACGACGAACTGACGGGCCTTTACAACCGGAGGGCGTTTTTTGAGCAAGGGGAAGCGGCATTTGAGGCTGCGCAGCAGCAAGCGGTCCCATATACCGTCATTCTGGCGGACATTGATTATTTTAAAAGCATCAACGATACATATGGCCACGCCATTGGCGATCAAGTCCTGGAGCATGTAGCGGCTGTGTTAAGAGAGCAGCTGAACGGCCGGGGGCTGCTTGCCCGCTATGGAGGCGAAGAGTTTGTTCTCGGCTTAGCAGGGATTACGGAGACAGAAGGTGCGGCGCTTGCAGAAGAGCTTCGGAGCAGGCTCGACGGGCAGCCGCTCCAGACGGCGGAAGGCCTCATCTCTCCCACTGCAAGCTTCGGGGTGGCACATGCGGATTTCAGCGAAACCCTATACCAGCTTTTGAACCAGGCTGACAAAGCGCTATATGCAGCAAAAGAAGCAGGGAGAAACCGGGTAAGCTTTGCTGCGCCTTTATCCATTAAGTGAAGCGGACCGTCCTCCTCTTCACTTTTTATTTTTCCAAAAAAATAAAATGCTAAGCAATTCCATTTTTTTAATAGGCTGAAAGAGTTATACTTTAATAAGGATTTTCTCGGAAGGGAGAGACATCAATGAAACTATTTGCACTGGATATGGACGGGACGACATTATCTTCGAGAAATGAAATCAGTCCCGAAAACGTTCAAGCGATTAAAAAAGCACAAAGCCTTGGACACAAGGTAATGGTCTTGTCAGGACGGGCGCCAGAGTCGATCCGGGAGGTATTGGATCAATATGACCTGGATCTGCCGATGGGCGGAAGCAACGGAACGGCGGTATTTGCAGATGGAAAGCTTCTGGAGCTGACCTCATTACCGGAGTCCCATAATCAGGCCATTGCAGAGGCAGCGGAAAGGGAAAGCGTCCCCTTTAAAATCTATACGACCAAAGGGGTTTATTTTCACCGCGAATGGCCCGCTCGATTAAAGCATGTCCTTGATTCTGGGGCTGTACCGGACGATTACTATGAAGATGAAAACTTCGGCAAAATGACGTTCATTCCGGAGGAAGCCGATGGCCTGCAGGCGTTTGATAATGTTCAAGCACTGCTGGAGGACGAAGAGCTTGCGATTCAGAAGTTTTTCCTGCTTGTGCTGGATCCTGTTCAGAAGGAGCGGCTCCAGACGGCGCTCAAAGCCATTGAGGGCGTCTATGTCACATCCTCCTCTTCCTTTAACATCGAAGTCATGAACATCAGCGGGAATAAAGGAAACGGCCTGAAGATCATGGCCGCGTACCTCGGGATTCCGCTGGAAGAAACGGTCGCAATCGGTGATCAGTTCAATGACCTTCCCATGTTCGATGCAGCCGGCTTTGCGGTCGCCATGGGCAATGCACAGGAAGAAATCAAACAAAAAAGCGACTATGTCACGGCAGCCAACGATGACCACGGCGTGGCGCTCGCAATCGAGTACGTTTTAAGCTCGGAGAAAGCAGCGAAAGAGCCCGTTTAGAATATTTAGAACGAAAAACTCGTCACATGGTGACGAGTTTTTCTGTTGGGTTCAATTCCCGGGAAGCAGCACAATCTTTCCGGTTTTCCCAGACTGTTTAAAATAGGTCTGCGCTTCCTTTGCCTCTTCTAAGGGAAACGTACGGTCAATGACCGGCTTGATTTTCCTTTCGCTGATGGCGCGGAGCATCCGTCCGAATTCCTCCCTCGTCCCT
The DNA here is from genome assembly GCF_050107635.1 of Metabacillus sp. 113a. Lineage (NCBI taxonomy): Bacteria > Bacillati > Bacillota > Bacilli > Caryophanales > Bacillaceae > Metabacillus > Metabacillus sp. 113a. Next base: position 56,042 of record NZ_JBNILJ010000002.1, read on the forward strand.
AAAACGGAGCCGTAAAGGGTAATGTGCTTTAAATATAACACTCTGAAATCAAGCTCTGTCTTCTGGCCCCCGGCTGAACCGGATGTACAGAACTTCCCGCCATTCTTCAGGACCTGCAGGGAGATGGCGAACAGGGAATCTCCTACAACGTCCAGAACAGAATCAATTGGACCGCCATTCACCTCTAAAATCTCTTCAGCAAGCCTCTCGGACTTATAGGAAAGCACATGGGCGGCCCCCAAGTCTTTCATCCTTTCCTCTAATGCCAAGTCGCCGACTATGGCAATAACCTTTGCACCGAAGACGCTGGAGGCGATTTGAACGTTTAAGGAACCCACTCCCCCGTTTGCACCTGTGACCATAACGGTTTCCCCGGGCTGAATCTTAATTTGCTCCGCCATATGCCAGGCTGTTAAGCCGCTAACCGAAAACACGGCACTTTCCGTATAGCTTGGAAGAGGCATTTCAAAGCATAGACTGGCAGGCCACACCACATACTCCGCATAGCCTCCATCGTACTCTGAACCGATGAACGACATATCTTCAGAAATATGCTCAAGCCCGTTCTCACCTCCCGACGTGAAAGGAAAAAGGACCACATCCTTGCCAATCAAAGCATCATCGACCGCTTTTCCCGCTTTTACAATCACCCCTGCAGTATCTGAACCCGGAGTCCGGGGGAAATGCACGCCGTTCGGCTTCCAGCCCGACTTTGCTTCTGTCCCGTAAGCCCCTTCTCTCATCCAGATCTCCGTATTATTCATACCGCAAGCCTTTACCTGAATTAGTACTTCATTCTCCTTTGGTTCCGGAATGGCCTGTTCCACCAGCTCCAGCTTATCTACACCGCCGTAGCCCGTTACTTGAACTGCTTTCATTGGATGGTCTCCTTTGAGTTAACGTTTCTTATGCAGCATGTATACCCTTATACAAGGGATATAACGCACTCTTCTCATTAGTTATGTTCAAATTCTTCTTAAACCATAGCTTTAGAAGGGGGTTAACCCTGAAATTTAAGTATAAAAAAGCTTAGCATCAGCTAAGCACAATGTTTTTCATTCTTTATGTACGATCATTTATGATCGGTGGCAGAGCGGGGTAACATGTATCTGCCTGCCTTTAATATCTTGGGTACCGTTCACGTTCAACATATGAGGTTACACCTTGAATCAGTAGCTCTCCTTTGCTTCTTTCATATACTGCATAAACAAGGCTGTACCTGAAATATTCAAGATAATGCTTGTTCCGAGTGAAACGGCCCATAATACGGACGGCATACTTATTGTTAAGGATAACAGTAAGAATGTAATACCGCTTAAAACAAAGATAAATCCCATCAACATGTTGTTCAATTCATTCACCTCGATTCGTAATATGGTTTCATACTGTTCTGGTTACGGCAGAGTCACGAGGGTAACTCCTAATTTTCGGAAAATAAATAACCGGATCTAATAAGCCTTGATAAAATGTCTATGAATGTCGTTCTTTTTTTTTGCACTGTGATAATTGTAACGTTTTGTAAAAAATACAACAAGAAGAAAAGGTATGTTCAGTGGAGATATGGAAATAAAACCATTAAATCTAATCGTGATAGTTTATTATGGTAGCTATCTCTAATTTCCCTATTGCTGTGCATATAAAAAACCGGACCCCAAAAGGCCCGGTCTCAAGCATCAATGCACCCTGTTTCCTGGTGCTTTCCCATAGCTGTTCAGCATCGCATTCATGTCCTGCTGCATCAATTGCGGGACCTGGTAGTAGCCGTGCTTGTTTTGATAAAGGAAGATTTCGTAGCTTAGCTCGATAAAATTCGGGACACTGTCGGCGATGACGCGGCGGAGGACGGGATTGGTCATCTCGAGTGCGGTCATGGCGAGCAGGGTGGCCAGTGATTTCGTGTTGCTGAGCATGTACGCAGACAGGCCCTGATCGGAGAGCTCGGATACGGATTGGTTCGGCTTTTTAGGCTGGCCGGGCTTTACTCCGTATACGGTGTCGTTGTTTTGGGTCATTTTGTATACCTGGGTGGAGACAGCCGGCTTTTGGCCGGTTGAGAACGCATCAACGATCGTGTTGTACATTTGGGTCACGAATGCTGTCTGGCGCTGGGCGATATCTTTGAGCTCGGGGTCCTTCATGTGCTGCTCGTACATCTGGTATTGATCAAGCATCGTGATGATTCCGGCGATGACTTCATGGGCATCGAATAGCTCATGGCCCCCGTGATCCTTTGATGCAGCTGGCTGCATGCCGGGAGCGGGCTGCTGTCCGGGCTGGCTGATGTTTTGATTTTGCATCGGTTTCCCTCCTGGCGAAATAAGATTCAGTTCTATCGTTTCCCCGTTTCCCGTAACTATGTATATAAAAAAGCACCTTACCCGATTCGGATAAGGTGCTTTTCATTATGCTTGATTGGCGGTTACGAGTTGATTCGTGTATTTAAGATCAAAACGGTCGGCGTCCATCACCTTCGTCCAGGCCGAGATAAAGTCGCGGACGAATTTCTCTTTGTTATCGTCCTGCGCGTAGACCTCTGCGAGCGCCCGAAGGACAGAATTGGAACCGAAGACGAGATCGAAGCGTGTAGCCGTACGGACGACCTCACCTGTTTTTCTGTCGCGGCCCTCGTATTGGTTGAAGCCTGCTTCTTTCCATTCAATGCCCATATCGAGCAGGCTGATGAAGAAGTCGTTTGTGAGCGCACCGGTGCGGTCGGTGAATACTCCGTGATTGGTGCCGCCATAGTTTGCGCCGAGTACACGCAAGCCTCCGACAAGAACCGTCATTTCCGGAGCGGTCAGGCCAAGCAGCTGCGCTTTATCGATCAGCATTTCTTCCGGGCTTGTTGAGTATTCTTTTTTCTGGTAGTTACGGAAGCCGTCTGATACAGGCTCTAACACATCGAAGCTTACAGCATCGGTTTGTTCCTCGGACGCATCGCCGCGGCCGGGATTAAATGGCACCGCTAAGTCAAAGCCTGCATCTCTGGCGGCTTTTTCAACGGCTGCATTTCCGCCGAGGACAATTAAATCGGCGAGGCTGACGTTTTTGTCAAGCTGGCTTTGGATGCTCTCGTACACATCGAGAACCTTGGAGAGCTGTTCCGGCTCGTTTGCTTCCCAGTCTTTTTGGGGAGCAAGACGAATACGGGCACCATTCGCCCCGCCGCGCATATCTGAAAAGCGATAGGTGCTCGCGGAAGCCCAGGCTGTCTTGACTAGCTCGCTCACCGTTAATCCCGAGCTCAGGATTTTTTCTTTCAGGTCCTGTATTTCTGCTTGAGAAAGCTCATAATCAACGGCTGGAACAGGATCCTGCCAGATTAACTCTTCTTCCGGAACCTCAGGACCCATATAGCGGACTCTTGGTCCCATATCGCGGTGCAGAAGCTTGAACCATGCCCTGGCAAACGCATCGGCAAACTCTTCAGGGTTTTCATGGAACCGGCGGGAAATTTTCCCGTATTCCGGATCCATCCGCAGCGCCATATCCGCTGTTGACATCATCGTCTTAACCCGGATGGAAGGATCCTCAGCGTCCGGGGCCATATGCTCCTCGGTCATATCGACAGGGGTCCATTGATAAGCGCCCGCTGCACTCTTCGTCAATTCCCACTCATACCCAAACAGCAGGTCAAAGTAGCCGTTATCCCATTTCGTCGGATTGGTCGTCCACGCGCCGTCCACACCGCTTGAAATCGTATCCCGTCCTTTTCCGCTTCCGTATGTGCTGATCCAGCCAAGACCCTGGGTTTCAAGCGTAGCCGCTTCCGGATCATCACCTACATGGGATGGATCTCCTGCTCCGTGAGCCTTCCCGAAGGTATGACCGCCTGCGATAAGGGCCACTGTTTCTTCGTCGTTCATTGCCATGCGTCCGAAGGTATCCCGGATATCGCGGGCGCTTCCAAGCGGATCCGGCTTTCCGTTCGGACCTTCCGGATTTACATAGATGAGGCCCATCTGTACGGCTGCAAGCGGATCCTCCAATTCCCGGTCGCCGGAGTAGCGGTTATCAGCGAGCCATTCCTTTTCCGTACCCCAATACACATCCTCCTCCGGATGCCAGATGTCTTCGCGTCCTCCGGCAAAGCCAAAGGTTTTCAATCCCATGGACTCAAGCGCTACGTTTCCGGTCAGCACCAAAAGGTCCGCCCAGGAAATTTTATTTCCGTATTTTTGTTTGATCGGCCACAGCAGGCGCCGTGCTTTATCGAGATTGACGTTATCCGGCCAGCTGTTCAGCGGGGCAAAGCGCTGCGAGCCTGATGCGCCGCCTCCGCGCCCGTCAGCTGTCCGGTATGTACCTGCCGCGTGCCAGGACATCCGGATAAAGAAAGGACCGTAGTGGCCGTAGTCAGCCGGCCACCATTCCTGGCTGTCAGTCATGAGTGAATGAAGATCTTCCTTTAGCGCATCATAATCGAGCTTTGAAAATTCAGCCCGGTAATCGAAATCCTCGCCCATCGGGTTGGACTTCCGGTCATGCTGGCGCAGAACGGAAAGGTTCAGCTGGTTCGGCCACCAGTCTCTGTTCGTCGTTCCGCCGGGAGCATTTGATGTCGTAATGGCACTGTCTTTGTGATGAGTGACAGGACACTGTCCTGCAGACGTATGTTCTTTCTGGTCGGGCCTATGATTGCTTTCCATTTTTCATTTCCTCCCTGTTTTAAACATCGCATTCGCAAAGACTAAGAGATTGATAATTGTGATAATTTAATTATAGAGGACAAGACCGGTTATTCAAAGCGAGAAGTGTTTCGGAAAAACCCGCTGGAATGACAACCTTGCCTAATTGAGCTATAATTTGAAGCACTGCCGTCACCCTCTATCCCTAGAAAGGGGTTTTTTTGTGATTATTTTGGACAAAGTGAGTAAACGTTTTGCACAGTTTCAGGCTGTCAAGTCTGTGTCTTTAACGATTCATCAAGGGGAAGTCCACGGAATCATCGGCGCCAGCGGAGCGGGAAAGTCCACGCTGCTGCGGCTGATGAATGTACTGGAGCAGCCTGACGAAGGAGAAGTTTCAGTAAACGGGCAAACGCTCACCGGGATGAACAGCAGGCAGCTCAGGGAGGCCCGGCAATCGATCGGGATGATTTTTCAGCATTTCCATCTTGCCTCAAACAAGACGGTTTACGATAATGTCGCCGTATCCCTGGAGCTTGCGGGTGTTCCAAAGAAAGAGCGGCAGGGCCGTGTGCTGGAATGCCTTCAATTTGTAGGGCTTAAAAGCTATGCCAGCCAATATCCTTCTCAGCTGAGCGGCGGACAAAAGCAGCGCGTCGCCATTGCCCGGGCACTCGCGAACAGGCCCCAGGTTTTGCTGTGCGACGAGCCGGCCTCCGCGCTGGATCCCCGTACAACAGCTGAGCTGCTTGGGGTATTGGAGGAAATCAATAAAAGCCTCGGCGTAACGATAGTCATCGTCAGTCACGAAATGGATGTCATTAAAAGCATCTGCAGCCGTGTGACGATCATGGCTGAGGGAGAGATTTATAAAACGGTCGAAAACGAGCCAAAAGGGATTCAGTATAAAGAAAACAGTGCACAATATTTTGTCGATGAACTGACAAGGGACGGTGAAGCCGGTCATGCCTGAAGTACTGACTCTATATGGAACAGAAATCTGGCAGGCGATAGGGGAAACGTTCGTCATGGTGGGGATCTCAATCCTCGCAGCAGTGCTTCTCGGACTCCCCGCTGGCACCCTTCTTTTCTTATGCAGAAAAGGCCAGCTCCTTGAGAACCGGTTTGTTTTCTCGACCCTGAATTTGCTCGTCAATATCATTCGTTCGTTCCCGTTTTTATTGCTGGTCGTTTTTCTCATTCCCTTTACAAGGTGGGTCATCGGCACGGCCATCGGCACCGCGGCTGCCACCATTCCGCTCTCGGTCATTGCGGTTGCGCATTATTCCCGGCTCGTCGAGCAATCCTTGCTGGACGTTCCAAAAGGGATCTTGGAAGCGGCCGTCTCGATGGGAGCCTCCGTCAGGCAGATTGTTTTCAAATTTCTGTTCGTGGAAGCCCGCTCCGGCCTCGTTCTCGGCTTAACGACATCCGTGATCAGCTTTATCTCCTACTCGACCATCATGGGAGTTGTCGGCGGCGGCGGGATTGGAGACTTCGCCATCCGGTATGGCTATCAGCAATTTAAAACAGACTTAATGATGTACATGATCATCATAATGGTCATTCTCGTGCAGCTCGTTCAATTTATCGGAATGAGCACTGCAAGAATGATCGATAAACGATAAACAGTTGGAGGAAAACCATGAAAAAATTAATCGTTTTAATGACAGCGCTATTCCTGATGCTCGCAGGCTGCGGTCAAGCGGACCAGGCAGAAGAAAACAAAGAGGAGCCAAAACAGGAAAAAGTGACCCTAAAGGTCGCCTCCCTCATCCCCCCGATGACGGAAATTCTTGAGCTCGTCAAGCCAAAGCTCGCTGAAGAAGGGATTACCCTTGAAACGGTCGTACTAAGCGACAATGTCCAGCCAAACAACGCCCTGGCAGCAAAGGAAGTCGATGCGAACTTCTTCCAGCACGTGCCGTACATGGAGCAGTATAACCGCAACAACCAATCAGAGCTCGTCTTGGTGAAGCCGATCTACTTCGCAAATTACGGAGTATACGCTAAAAACCATAAGTCTATAGAAGACCTGCCGGAAGGAGCTACCGTGGCCATCGCCAACGATGTATCCAACATCGACCGCTCGCTTTCCCTCCTGGCCCAGCATGAAGTCCTTACATTAGGAGAGAAAAAAGACGTCTATTACACGAAAGCAGACATCAAAGAAAACCCAAAAAACCTTCAATTCAAGGAAGTAGACCTGCTGATGCTCGCCAGAACCTATGACGACACAGATGCCGTCATCATGACACCAGCCTACGCGGCTCCACTCGGACTGACCCCGAAAAGCGACGCACTCCTGACCGAAGGCGTCGAAAACGACTTTGCCATCAGCCTAGTCGCCCGCAAGGACAACGCAGACTCAGAGCCCATCCAAAAGCTCGGCAAAGCCATGACCAGTCCCGAAGTGCGCAAGTTCCTCGAAGAAAAATACGACGAAACCGCCATACCGGCGTTTAAGTAATGCAAAAGAGCGATTCCATTGTGGGATCGCTCTTTTTTTGGGTGTGGTGGTGGGTTTTTGGAAAACGGGGAGATGGAGGGGGCTTTGTCAGACAAGAATGTCAGACAAGCGGGGAAAACGAGCGGTTTGTCAGACAAGTATGTCAGACAAAGGGGGTGAACGAGCGGGATGTCAGACAAACGAGGAAACGAGCGCCATGTCAGACAAGGATGTCAGACAAACGTGGAAACGAGCGCCATGTCAGACAAGGATGTCAGACAAACGAGGAAAACGAGCGCCATGTCAGACAAGAATGTCAGACAAACGGGGAAACGAACGCCATGTCAGACAAGGGTGTCAGACAAAGGGGGTGAACGAGCGGGATGTCAGACAAACGTGGAAACGAGCGCCATGTCAGACAAGGATGTCAGACAAATGAGGAAAACGAGCGCCATGTCAGACAAGGATGTCAGACAAACGTGGAAACGAGCGCCATGTCAGACAAGGATGTCAGACAAAGGGGGTGAACGAGCGGGATGTCAGACAAACGTGGAAACGAGCGCCATGTCAGACAAGGATGTCAGACAAAGGGGGTGAACGAGCGGGATGTCAGACAAACGTGGAAACGAGCGCCATGTCAGACAAGGATGTCAGACAAACGGGAAAACGAGCGCCATGTCAGACAAGAATGTCAGACAAACGGGGAAACGAACGCCATGTCAGACAAGGATGTCAGACAAATGAGGAAACGAGCCCCATGTCAGACAAGGATGTCAGACAAACGAGGAAACGAGCGCCATGTCAGACAAGGATGTCAGACAAACGAGGAAAATTGCGCCATGTCAGACAAGGATGTCAGACAAACGAGGTGAAGGAGCGCCATGTCAGACAAGGATGTCAGACAAACGAGGAAACGAGCCCCATGTCAGACAAGAATGTCAGACAAACAGGGAAACGAGCGCCATGTCAGACAAACGGAAAAACGAGCGCCATGTCAGACAAGAATGTCAGACAAACGTCGAAACGAGCCCCATGTCAGACAAACGAGGAAAACGAGCCCCATGTCAGACAAGAATGTCAGACAAACGAGGAAAACGAGCCCATGTCAGACAAGAATGTCAGACAAACATCGAAACAACCACCATCCCCCCCACCATGTAAAGTTTCTGTAAATCAGGCAGCAATGGCGGCAGAACCGTGGTATGATCCATTATAGAAAACCGATATTGCTTTTCGATACAAGGGGTGTACGTGTGGAGGATAAAGTAGTACGAAAGCTGTTTCTTGGGTTTATTCAGATTCATATTTTGCATCATGCGATGGAGCAGCCGATATTTGGAGCTTGGATGGCGCAGGAGCTAAGAGAGCATGGCTACAGCATCAGCTCCGGGACGCTATATCCGATCCTGCATTCGATGGAAACGGATGGGCTGCTGTGGAAGGAACAGAGGAAGGTCGAAGGGAAAATACGAAAGTATTACCGGACGACGGAAAAAGGAAACAGGGTTCTTGCTGAAGCGAGAGACAAGGCGTACGAATTGCTTAAAGAGATCAAATAGCATATGCAGATTTGGAGGAAACCGACATGCAAAAATCGAAGAAAAGCCTGCTGGGGTCACTGCTGGAAATTTTGATGGTATCAGCCAGATTGGGATTCACATCCTTCGGCGGTCCGGTTGCCCATTTAGGGTACTTTCATGAGGAGTACGTTCGCCGCAGGAAGTGGCTGGATGAAAAGAGCTATGCGGATTTAGTGGCTCTTTGTCAGTTTTTGCCCGGGCCTGCCAGCAGCCAGGTGGGAATCGGCATCGGCTTTATGCGGGCGGGAGTTTTAGGGGGGATCGTTTCGTTCCTTGGCTTCACCTTGCCGTCTGTTGCGGTTCTTATCCTGTTTGCCTTGGCTGTTCAGGGCTTTGATGTTAGCGGTGCGGGCTGGCTTCATGGGCTGAAGCTCGTTGCTGTGGCAGTGGTGGCACATGCCATTATAGGGATGGCTGAAAAATTGACGCCCGACTTAAAACGAAAGGCGATTGCCCTGGCTGCGCTCGTTGTGACCTTGCTGTGGCAGACGGCCTTCACTCAGGTTGGGGTAATCCTTTTAGCGGCCTTGTTTGGTTTTCTCCTTTACAGGAACGAGCAGGCAGAATCGGATGAACCGTTCCGTTTTCCGATCTCACGCGGTTTTGCTGCAGTATGCTTGACGCTGTTTTTTGGCTTGCTTATTCTGCTTCCGATTTTGAGAGAGGTGACCTCGCTCCAATGGGTGGCGATGTTTGACAGCTTCTACCGTTCCGGAGCCCTCGTTTTTGGGGGAGGACACGTTGTGCTGCCTCTGCTTGAACGGGAATTTGTGCCAACCGGATGGGTTAGTGAAGAGGCGTTTCTTGCGGGGTACGGAGCTGCCCAGGCCGTTCCGGGACCGCTGTTCACCTTCGCCGCCTATCTCGGTGCGGTTATGGGTGGATGGACTGGGGGCTTGTTCGCCACAGCCGCCATTTTCCTGCCGGCCTTTCTATTGATCGCCGGAACACTTCCTTTCTGGAACAGCCTGCGCCGAAGCCCTAAAGTAAGAGGGGCGTTGATGGGCGTAAATGCGGCTGTAGTTGGAATTTTAATTTCGGCCTTTTACCAGCCGATCTGGACGAGCTCCATCCTGGAGCCAGTCGATTTTGCATTAGCTGCAGTCCTGTTCAGTATGCTGGTCTACTGGAAGCTTCCGCCCTGGCTTATTGTCGCGGCAGGAGCGGCAGGCGGCACACTCCTTGCGTTAATCTAATGTTCGGCTAAGGCAAAAAAGAGGAATTCCGCAGTGGAATTCCTCAAATAGTTTTAGTTGCCGAGAAAGGACTCTTTAATGAAGGATAGCTGCTTCTCAAGAGTGACCGGGTCACTGAAGGAGGCGCCTTCCCCTTTCATTTCATAAACCTGGCCATTTTTCACAGCCGGGATGTTTTTGAACGTTTCCGTTTCCTCAAAGGAGGTATCGGCATCCGAGTACTTGCTTAAAATGACATAATCTCCGGCGTATTCCGGAAGCACTTCGGCGGAAATGGTGTAATAGCCCGCTTTTTCTGCGTCCTCCTTCACTTTTTCAGGCATTTTTAAATCCATAGCCTGGTAGAGAATTTCCGTTCCGCGCGCCCAGTTAGCGCCATAGACGTAAAGGTCTTTACCAAAGGCTTCAATGACGGACACGGTTGCATCCTCCCCGATTTTCCCGCGGATTTCATCTCCCGTTGCTTCTGCCCGCTTTTTAAAATCATCAACCCACGCCTGCGCTTCTTTTTCTTTATTCAGCAGCTTGCCGATTTCAACATGCTGGCTCAAATAATCAAGCTTGCCCCATGTATACGTAACCGTCGGTGCAATTTCCTTCAATTTATCTGCGTTCTTAATATTGGATAAGCCTATAATTAGATCCGGATCCAGCTCAATAATCTTTTCCAGATTTTCGTCTGAAACTTCCTCAACATCCTTCAATTCCTTTGAAAACGTCGGATTGTTCTTAGACCATACGTCCACTCCGACCACATTCACTCCGAGATCCAGCACATTGCCTGTAAAGCCAGAAAGCAAAACAACCCTCTTCGGATCTGCCGGAACTTCAACGGCACCCGTCTCTGATTGATAAGTTATAAATTCAGGTTCCTTTGAGCCTGAAGCAGCCTCCTTCTCAGGGGCCTCTCCCTTCCCGCAGGCACTAATAACAAGAACTAGCATTAAAAACACCGGAACTAAAAGTTTCTTCATCTTTCGTTTCTCCTTTTAAATGAAATGCAGGAAAACCATAGGCTTCCTGATATTAATAATGATAATCATTTTCAATTATGCTGCTTTTTAACTATAAAAGGATTTTTGTTAATTGTCAATCTGCTATCTTTTAGAATAGCTATGTTAAATAATATTGTTGATAAATGACCATAAAACAAGGACCCGATTTGGGGTCCTTGTTTTAAATTCTTAATGAAGATTGGCACCCGTTAGTTTAACAAGTAACTTTTAATGTCTAATTATTTTCATTGTATTTCACTTTGAAGTAACCATTTAAACCACTTACCATGACCTTCTGTTTCGGCTACTGTCTGTTTATGTTCCACTCCATTTAAATAAAAATCTAGATGTAGGTCTCTATCCTGGATATTATTGTAGATATGAAAAACATCTCGGTCCTTTCCAAGTGATTCAACAATGCTTAAAAGTTGTTTTCTTGTCTCTATTGGCATTTGATTCGCTACGTGTGTATGGAAAATACAAACGGTACTTTCATTTGACACACTGTTAACAATCTCGCTCAATAAAGATACCCCGTCTCCTTCAACCAATTGAACTGGACATTCCTTAATATAACTAGCTGCTCTTTCAAACATCATTAGTCTTTCTTTGTGTTCAGTCCATATTAAGGATTTTAACCACAAATATTCTTCCTCATCGGTTAAATCAACTGTATTTAAATCTATTCCCACTCTTGTTGCCACTGGTGGTGGGGCTAAGAATGGATATAGTGTTGTTTCACCTTTTAACTCTGAAGTGATATGTAATCTTGACTGTTTGTTTCCAACAACTTCATTTGTATTGTATGAATAGGAATACTTATCCCAAAGAAGTTGTAAACCAGCACTTGTACCGATTTCAATAAGAGCTAACGGCTTTTTCGTTTGTTCGTAAATTAAACAAAAAAGGGGATAAAGGTAAGCACATCTTCGTACCTCATTTGTTTGGACAAGTTTCGTTTGTAAAAGCTGTATTAGTTCATTTTTGTTTATTATGCAAAATTCTTTAAAGTATTCAAACGACTGGCTAGGTGGTTTAGCTTCAATCACAATGCTTGGGTAAAAGTCTTTTAATTTGTGATTGTATCCTTTTAACAGAAGGTAATGTACAGCACCGAAAAGTAAGTTTGGAACTGGTTGTCCATTACGTGCATTCGTGCAAAGTTCTAATAGTTCATTATCTTTAGCAATTTCTAATGCTAAAAATTCGTATAATCCACTTGAATCTTTGCATTCATTTTTGGCAAAATTCGTAAACTTTTGAGACAATACCTCTTTATTTAACATAAAATATGCCTCCCCTAATGTTTCTTTGTTTCTATGTTTCTAAATAAGCTATCCTGCCACGTTAGTTGAACAAGGTTTATGAAACTCAGAATGTAGATAACCTTAATTTATCATAAGTGGCAACGGTCGGAAATAAGCAGCTATCGACAATCATCTTATTTACGGTTGTAGAGTTGTTTCGGAAGCGGATTACATCCAGAAACAGAAACCAGCTCAAATAATGGTCGAGATACTTCGTCGCCACACCATTAAAACGCTTCAACCATCCCTTTAAGCGGCTGTGATAGTTATTTACATTTTGGATATGGTAAAGCCCTTTTACCCGTTCTTTTCCATCGGATTTGAATGTGTAATGCTCGATTTCTTTTTCCTTTGCATAGGATTTGAAAGCCCTCCAGGCATCCGTGCAAAGGGTATTTGAAGTGGATAACTTGGAACCGATTGCTTGTTCAAGTTCCGATTTAACGACGCGACCTCTCCCCAACACTTTTGAGAAAGTTTGCTTTTGGCGGTCTCTTGCAACCAAGACGCAGACCTGTTCCTTGCTGATGCCACGGAATCGAGAAGCACCACCACGCTTGCGTGCTTTACGACCAATTATCTTCCGTTTCCCTTTTTCAGAGTACAGGAAATAGGTCTCGTCCATTTCGACGATACCCGAAAAATGTTCAATGTCCATCTGTTTCAAAGCGGATAAAACCTTGTGACGCCAGTAGAACAGGGTGACGTAATGAACTCCGATTAGCTCTGATGACTTACGTAATGAATACCCATCAATCATACATTGGATAAAATCAAGCCATTTATGAGGAAGGTGGGTTCCCTTTAACGGGGTATTGGTTACATCCGTAAATGTTTTTCCACAGTCCTTGCAGCGGTACCTCTGGCGTTGAACAACTTTCGCTCCCGCTTTAATTCGATATTTTCCAAATCGGACAGCGTTGATGGAATGGCAATGTATGCAGGTGTATCCATCTTTATGTTTCTGTTCAGATATATCTTTAAAGATAGGCTCACTTGCAGAATAAGAGGCAAGTGTTTTTAGGAAAAAGTTTTTTAACCGCAGTTGTTCTTCGGTGGTTAATTTTTGTATCTCTTTTATAATATCCTTCAATGCCATTCCGAACCCCACCCATACTTGTTCTTATAAACTAATTATAGAACAAATGTTCCGTTTCGGCAAATAACAACATTATCCTTTAACATAGCTTTTAGAATAAAGGTGGGGGGTGGGATGGTCGAAGGAGGAAATGGCGGAAGAGCATGGAAGTTAAAATACAATCAAGGAAATAGACAAGTATCTTAATAGATGAGGTGCTGACGCATGATTATACGCCTATTCCTTAAAGAAACTGTGGGGTTAATAAATGAAATATGCAGAAAAAGAATTCACTTTAGATCTAAAAGAAAAGATTAAAAATAATGAAGCGGCATTAAAAGATTTAATTGAAAAGCTGTTAGACGAGAATAAATCTGTTTTTAAAAAGAAAGGTTTAGATTTTGATGTTGGATATGACAGACTTGGGAATGACCCTTTTCATCCTGGATACAGTTCCTCAATCTCTATTGGAATATCTGATGAAAACGGTGAGCATACTGATTTGTATATCATTAATATTTGGGAATGCGACCGTTATTTCATGGGTATGCCAATTTCAATGAAAATTCCTGGAAGTAGAATTGCAGGGGAGCTGCTTGATGAATCATACGAAGATATAGAAGTAGAGTTGAAAGGGTACATCGAAGAACAATTGAAGTTTAATAACGATTAAATAGTAAAGTTTGTACTTTATTCGAGCACAACTTTACCTTAGATATAAAAAACTGAAAATTAAAAGGGCAGTGAAAAATAATGAAACACCTTGATCAATTGAACCAGCTTCAAAACCTTTATACTAAGGAAATAATAAATATAATTCCGCACGCGGTAGATAATAATAAGAGGCCAAAAAACCAAAGAAATCTGTTAAATAAAGACTTTTTCTCTCTTTATCCACATAATGATCTGTTAAAAATCTCGATAAACAATTATCCAGACTTTAAAAGAGAGTTAGAAGGGTATGAAAAAGTAAGAAAGCTAATGTTAGGTATTGTTTAACCTAGTTGAAAGTTTTCAATTGAGGGCTCTATCATTAAAGTTCAGCTGCATCTCTGTAAAATTACGGGTCAAGGATAAGCGAACGAATCAGCAGCCAAGCTTAACAGAGCGAAGATTTAGGAAACAATGTCACCCTGACCAAATTCTAACTTTTTAATTACTTCAAAATAGTTTATAATTATCAGTTAATAGGACGTTTACTTAGACTGGTTTTTGTGAGTGTGAGATTCTTTAAGAGTCCGGGCTTGCCCGCTCTTTTTACAACTATAGGGGATGAGGAAGATCATAATGAGCAGCATGCAGAAAAAGACGGATGTTATTTTAATTGGTGCTGGAGTGATGAGCGCAACGCTTGGTTCGCTGCTGAAAGAATTGGCGCCTGAATGGGATATTAAGGTGTTTGAGAAGCTCGGCAAAGCGGGTGAAGAGAGCTCGAATGAGTGGAATAATGCGGGTACGGGCCATGCGGCGCTGTGCGAGCTTAATTATACATCTGAAAAACCGGACGGAACGATTGATATTTCCAAAGCCATTACCATTAATGAGCAGTTTCAGCTTTCGCGTCAGTTTTGGGCGTATCTTGTAAAAAACAGCAGGATTCATCAGCCGAAGGATTTTATTATGCCGATTCCGCATATGAGCATGGTTCAGGGTGAAAAGAATGTTGCTTTTTTGAGAAAGCGATTTAAAGCGCTGTCAAATAGCCCTCTGTTCCAGGGAATGGAGTTTTCTGAGGATCGTGAAACGCTGAAGGAATGGATGCCGCTGGTTATGAATGGCCGCAAGTCCAATGATTCGATTGCAGCCACAAAGATTGATTCAGGAACGGATGTAAATTTTGGAGCGTTGACCCGGAGTTTGTTTGACTATCTGCAGGGCCAAAGCGTGGATATCCGCTATAGGCATAGTGTGAAGGACCTGAAACGGAACAGTGAGGGATTGTGGGAGCTTAAGGTTCATAATGGGGAGACCGGCCAAGTTGAATACCATACGGCAAAATTTGTGTTTATCGGCGGCGGGGGCGGCAGCCTGCCGCTGCTGCAAAAAACCGGAATCCCTGAGTCCAGACAAATTGGAGGCTTTCCGGTCAGCGGTCTGTTCCTGGTCTGCAGCAATCCGGAGGTCGTTGAACAGCATCATGCGAAGGTATATGGAAAAGCAAAGGTCGGCGCACCGCCTATGTCTGTCCCGCATCTTGATACGCGGTACATAGAGGGCAAGAAGTCCTTGCTTTTTGGACCGTTTGCAGGCTTTTCGCCAAAATTTCTGAAGACCGGCTCCAATTTTGATCTGATTGGATCGGTTAAGCCGAATAACCTGTTTACGATGCTGGCTGCAGGAATGAAGGAGATGGGGTTGACGAAGTATTTGATCCAGCAGGTTCTGCTCTCAAATGAAAAACGCATGGAGGAGCTGCGCGAGTTTATTCCGAATGCCAAAAGCAGGGATTGGCATACAGTAGTTGCGGGACAGCGCGTGCAGGTAATAAAGGATACGGAAACCGGCGGCAAGGGGACTCTTCAGTTCGGGACGGAGGTTGTCAGTGCAGCGGATGGTACGGTTGCTGCCCTGCTTGGCGCTTCTCCTGGTGCTTCGACAGCTGTTCATGTCATGCTTGAGGTGTTGGAAAAGTGCTTCCCTGAGCATATGTTTGACTGGAGCCCGAAAATTAAAGAAATGATCCCGTCCTATGGACTTTCCCTGACAGAGAATCCCGGCCTGTTTGATGAGATTTTTACATCAACCGCGGAAACGCTTCAGTTAAGTAAAAAAAAACTGGTCCTCAGTTAAACCTTAGGGTTGAAAAGCAAAGAACGATTGATCATCCATAACAAAAGCCAGGCAAACCCTCCATTTCCGGGGTTTTGCCTGGCTTTTTTCACCGGTATTGCTTTCTCCGCACCCACATTGTTGCTGCCCATTTGTCTCCGGAGAGGACTGGAGCGCCACCGTGCAGGGTTAATTCGTTGAGAGCGGGATCCTGATAGAAGTATTCAAAGTAAACGGCCATCCCCTTTTGCGGGGTGATGGAAAGCTTCAGGTGGGGGAAATACGTTTCTCCGCCTTCTTCTACATCGTTTAAGTACATAACAAGAGTGCTGATTCTCGGGTTGCTGGTTTCCTTTTTGAAGTAGTCGAAATGGGCTTTGTATTCTTCGCCCGTTTTATAGTTTAGGATATGAAGCCCCTCGCCATGACTCTCCGGAACATTCATAATCTGGGCGATCCGCTTTTCAACCCGTGCTGTCACACCATGATCCATTTCTGGAAGAAACGTGCTGCTGCTCGTTCTTAGGTCGCTCACTTCCCGGTGCGATCCGATTTTAGAGCGGTTCATTGTATCCTGTGAAAGGCGGATGAGCTCCGAGCATTCCCCGTCACTCAAAACATTTCCCAACACCGCAATCATTGGCTCCCCGAGCTTTGCAAGAATTGAAATCTCCCGGTCTTCGGTTTTGATTTTATTCCCGCTGTGATTGAAAATGGATGATTCCTTAATCTGCATTGCCAATTTTCATCAACCTTTTTATCTTTGTATTTTCGAAAACGCTTACATTAAACGGATGGAGGGTCTGACTGTTGATATGAGTTTACCACCTTTGGAGGGGGATTTGTTTATATATTTTAGAAGATATGGAAATTTTTTTGAGTTTAAGGCGCTGTCCGAAGGAATTCATCTGCAAACTCTGCTATCAGCACGAACAGAAGCAGGCACAGGGGAGAGAGATTAACAATCAGAGCAAACACTCTTTTCACAGGATTTTCTTTGCTGAACATCGATGTGATGCTCAAGGGGATGCCAACAATAGAAAGAAAAAATGTAAAGGCTGCCAGT
This sequence comes from Metabacillus sp. 113a, assembly GCF_050107635.1. Taxonomy (NCBI): domain Bacteria; kingdom Bacillati; phylum Bacillota; class Bacilli; order Caryophanales; family Bacillaceae; genus Metabacillus; species Metabacillus sp. 113a. Next base: position 73,110 of record NZ_JBNILJ010000002.1, read on the forward strand.
GTTTGAATGAAGCGCTCTGCTGGTTTGTCTATCGCCATAAAGGCTGTGCAAACCGAAACGGGTAATACGATGATGACACACAGAGCGATGCCAAAAGAAATGGTTGTAAATCCACGCAAGTTTTTCCTGGTCATTCTTCCCCACTCCGTTCTTAGCTGCTGTTTCAATAAAATTACCAGAGCCCCAAAAGGGCTCTGGTTAAAAATCAAGCGGCAGCTCCGGCTTCCATCGGCTGCTTATAGTGGCGAATCTGATAAACATACCAAACCCCAACGGCTAAAGTAAGAATCGACCCAAGAATCATGGAAAGCGTATAGTCTAAGCCGAATCCCTCCGGAGCATAGAAAATATAGGTGGTCACGACAGCGGTCATGAACATCGCTGGAATTCCGCATATCCAATGGAATTTCCCTTTTTGCAGACAGTAGACAGTTGCTGCCCAAAGCGTGACGGCGGCCACGACCTGGTTGGACCAGCCGACATACCTCCACAGGAAGGAGTAGTCGATGGTAGATAAATACAGAGCTGGAACGCTGACTGGAATGGAGTATAGCAGGGCCTGCTTCCAGTTTGTTTTCTTTTTTGCGCCGACCATTTCACTCAGGATCATGCGCGAGGAGCGAAGAGCAGTGTCCCCTGTTGTGATGGGCAGGATGATAACCCCTAAAATCGCAAGAATCCCCCCGAATGTCCCTAAGAGTGAGGTGGAGATTTCGTTTACCGCCCCCGCGGGTCCGCCTGCGGTAATGGCAGCCTGCAATCCGCCCGTGCCGTTGAAGAGCGTCATTCCGGCAGCGGCCCAGATAAGGGCGATGATCCCTTCCCCGATCATGGCTCCGTAAAAAACCTTGCGCCCGTCTTTTTCATTTTTAAGTGTTCTGGCTACAAGCGGACTTTGCGTGCAGTGGAATCCTGAGATTGCTCCGCACGATACGGTTACCATGAGAAGCGGCCAAATCGGCAGTTCCTTGGGATGTAAATTGGCAAGAGTCAGATCTGGGATTGGTTTGTCCGAAAACAGCAGAGCTGTTCCTATGGCTAAAGCCATAAAGATCAAAATTGCTCCAAATATTGGATAAATCTTACCAATAACTTTATTTATGGGCAAAATCGTAGCTAGTAGGAAATAGGCAAATATGATAACCAGAGCCGTACCGAACGACAAGGGTGTAACCTGTGCAATCAGCTGTGCAGGACCCGCGGTGAAGGCTGCTGCAACTAAAATCATTAAGATAAGGGAGACCACGTTGATCACGTACTTCATGTTTTTTCCTAAATAGCGCCCAATCATGGCTGGATATTGCTCTCCGTTATGGCGGAGTGACATCATGCCTGAAAAATAATCATGTACCGCTCCGGCAAAAATTGAGCCGAATACAATCCAAATGAAGGCTACAGGCCCGTAAAGTGCGCCCATTAATGCGCCAAAGATAGGACCTAATCCTGCAATATTCAATAATTGAATCAGCCAGCCCTTCCACCAGGGCAATGGAGCATAATCAAGACCGTCCTCTTTCGTGTAGGCGGGTGTCTTGCGGTCAGGCTTGATGCCGAAAATTCGCTCCACCACCTTTGCGTAGAACAAGTAGCCTAAGATAAGCAGTGCGATTGATGCAAGAAACGTAAGCATGAACATAGCCTCCTAACGAAATTGACGATAATTGTCAGAAAATATGTCTACAATACTAACAAAAAATCGAAAGCCGGACAATATATTTTTCAGAAAAATAAAAATGATTACAATATTTGATCTAATTCGCTTGACTTGAAAATCAATTCCAGTTTTTTAAAGTTAGATGATGAGGTAGCTAATAAAGACCAGCTAGGCCGTGTCATGAGTTTAATCTGCGGACTTGAGTCCATCTCGTTTGCCGTCCTCTCAGCCCTTGTGGCCGCTTCCATCAGCATTCAAAGCCTGCTTGCCGCTGCCGCTGTGATTGGAATCGGCTGTACAGTCCTGCTTTACGCAAAGAGCCCGTCCTTCAGGCGGCTAGACTAATTCATAAAAAAGGAGCACCCGCAAAGGATGCTCCTTTCTTCAATTTAGGGATCGTTTTAAGAGAAAAGTTCTTCATCCAGCCTTTTGTTCTTATACAAACAAGCTCAGCAGCATGATGAAGCCGAGTCCTGCGACTGAAATAATGGTTTCAAGCAAGGTCCACGTAGCAAAGGTTTCCTTCATTGTTAATCCAAAGTACTCCTTGAACATCCAGAAGCCTGCGTCATTGACGTGGGAGGCGATTAAGCTTCCCGCACCGGTTGAAAGCACAACGAGTGCCAGGTTAACGTCAGATTGACCGAGGATTGGAATGACGAGTCCTGCGGTCGTCAAGGCTGCAACCGTTGCTGAACCGAGAGAGATGCGGAGAATGGCTGCGATGATCCAGGCAAGCAGAATCGGGGAAAGGGTGCTCCCTTTAAATAGTTCTGCTACATAATCACCGACACCGCCGTCGATCAGCACCTGCTTAAAGGCGCCTCCTCCCCCGATGATGAGGAGCATCATTCCAATCTGGGTAATGGCCGCAGAGCAGGAATTCATAATGTCTTTGATTGGGATGTTCCGCGCCAGTCCCATCGTATATATGGCCACCAACAGGGAAATCAGAATCGCCATAGAGGCTTCTCCGACAAAGCGCACAATGGCAAGACCGAAGTTATCCTCGATGCCCAGCGTTTCCTGAGTCAGCGTAATGATGGTGGCGATGGACATCAGGATAACCGGCAAAATGGCGGTAAATACACTGATTCCGAAGCCTGGTGTGTCTTCAAGTTTGAATTCCTTCTGCTCGCCTAATGAGGCGATGCTTCCGGTTTTCGTAAAGGAAGCAGGTACGAGTTTCTTAGCCATCTTTGTGAAAAGCGGTCCTGCGATTATGACCGTCGGAATCGCGATAATGAAGCCGTAAAGAAGCACTTCTCCAAGGTTTGCTCCGTATTCACCGGCAATGACAGTAGGGCCGGGATGCGGCGGCAGGAAGCCGTGTGTTACGGATAGCGCTGCGGCCATCGGAATTCCGAGATAAAGAATCGAAACCTTCAATTCTCTGGAAATAGCAAAGACAATTGGGATTAAGAGAACAAGTCCTACTTCAAAGAAAAGAGCGACGCCGATGATAAAGGAAGATACGACAATGGCCCACTGGATGTTCTTTTCCCCGAACTTGTTGACAAGGGTCATGGCGATCCGCTGGGCGCCGCCTGAATCGGCAATCAGCTTACCGAGCATCGCCCCAAGACCGAAGATCAAGGCTAAATGGCCGAGCGTGCCGCCGAGTCCTGCTTCAATTGTTTTAGCAATATCCGGAAGAGGCATCCCAAGTGCTATGGCGACCAGGAACGAAACAATAATCAACGAAACAAATGTATTCAGTTTTAAGCCCATGATAAGCAGCAATAATACGAGGATTCCCGCTGCGACGATAACTAATGGCATGATCATCTCTCCTTATAATCTGGTTATATTTCTCTGATATTGCGCGATTCGTCCGTAATCCTCTTCAAGCGCCCTCGATAAATGAATAAAGATGGGCACAAGCTGCCTATATTCTCTGGCGGCTTCTTCCTTTGGCGTATGCCGGCTCGTACTGCCGATTCGATCAGCCGCTTCATCAAGTGATTGAATGGCACCGGTGGCATAAAGACCGAGGATGCAGGCTCCGAGACACGAGCTTTCATAGCTCTCCGGGACAGCGACCTCCGACTCAAAGATATCAGCCATCATCTGGCGCCATACCTCCGACCTCGCAAAGCCTCCTGTCGCCTGAATCCGTGTAACAGGACCGTCCATGCACTCCGTCAGCGCTAAAAACACGGTGTACAGGTTGTAGATAACACCTTCCAAAGCTGCCCGGATCATATGCTCTTTTTTATGGGACATCGTCAGGCCGAAAAATGAGCCCCTGACATCCGGGTTCCATAGGGGAGCCCGCTCTCCAGCAAGGTAAGGATGGAAAAGAAGCCCATCCGACCCAGGCCTTACCCGTTCGGCAATCTTCGTTAAAACATCGTACGGATCAATACCAAGCCGCTTTGCCGTTTCTATCTCAGAGGAGGCAAACTCATCGCGGATCCAGCGAAGCACCATGCCTCCGCTGTTGACAGGTCCCCCAATGACCCAGTGATCTTTTGTTAAGGCGTAGCAGAAAATCCTTCCCTTATCATCGGTTTGCGGCTTGTCGATAATCGTTCGTATCGCACCGCTTGTTCCGATGGTGACGGCAATCTCCCCTTTTTTGATTGCGTTTACTCCAAGGTTCGACAGTACCCCGTCACTTGCCCCGATTACAAAAGGGGTATCAGGATCGAGCCCGATCTGCTTGGCTAGATCTGGGTCACAATTCCTGAAAATCGTGGTGGTGGGGACGGGTTCGGACAGGTGATCCCGCGACACTCCGGCAATAGCCAGTGCTTCTTCATCCCAGTCCAGGTTTTCAAGGTTCAGCATCCCCATCGCAGAAGCGAGCGAATGGTCGATGACATACTGACCAAAGAACTTTTTGAAAACGTATTCTTTGATCCCGATGTATTTTTTCGTCTTTTTAGCCCTCTCAGGAAACTCATGAACCATCCACGCAATCTTGCTTAAAGGGGACATCGGGTGGATGGGAGTCCCGGTCCGTCTGTAAATCTCGTGGCCATTCAGCTCGTTCTTGATTTTCCTCGCCCACGCCTCACTCCGGTTATCCGCCCACGTTATGCACGGTGTCAGCGGCTGGTCATGCTCATCCATGGCGATGACGCTGTGCATCGCACTGCTGAATGAAACAAACGAGACGTGCTTATCAGGATGGCGTCTCATAATATTCGAGGCTGCTTCCATCACGGCCTGAAACATTTCCTCCGGGTCCTGCTCTGCCGTCGAGATATCCGGTGTGTGAAGCGGATACCCGATATTTTCCTGCTGGATAACCTCTCCTGCCTCTGTAAACAATACGGCCTTCGTGCTTGTAGTCCCTATATCAATTCCCAGCATGTAGCTACTCATTTTTCGGCTCAACTCCTTTAGACAGCAGCTGCTGCGACATCCACAGATCTTCAACCTTTCCCTGAACGTCGTCAAAATTCTGATGCAGCGATTGAATCATCTTCCTTCTGTCTTTTGTTTGAATGGCTTTAATGTAAAGCTCATGATTATCCAGAACCCTTGTAAAATCCTCATATTTCTCTTTGAAGCGGACGCGCATCGATATGAGAATCAAGCTCTCCATCACAGGCTTCAAATTATTCCAGATCATAAGAAGGTAGGAATGGCTGATTGCTTTGATGATCGTTTCATGAAACAGGACATCCTGATAGGAAAACTCATCCGCATCCCCATACTTCACCGCTACCTTCATCATTTCAAAAATTTTGCTCAGCTCCCGCACAAGATCATCCGTATCGGCCTTGGCGAGCCGCTCAAAAACAAACGATTCAATCATCAGGCGGACATCATAAATTTCTTCTATATGGTTATCTGTTAAACCCGTAACAACGGCGCCCATTCTCCCGAGCCGAACCATATTTTCAGAGGCCAGCAGTTTCAAAGCCTCCCTGACAGGTGACCGGCTAACAGAAAAATCCGCAGCTATTTTGTTTTCAGATAAAATGGCACCGCTTTCAATTTGACCTGAAATAATCGAGATCCTAAGCTCACACGCGATTCTCTCACCGGACGAAGCCTTTGAAAGCCATTTCGCCGGATACATAGCAGGCTTGTTATTGTCCATAGGCTAACCCTCTCATATTCAAGTATACTTGTATACAAGTATTATAACGCGGATTTCAAATTATGCAAGCGCTTTACTTTCAGGGGAGTCTCAGAGCTGCTGTGGCGGGGTTTGAAGCAGTTGGGGCTGTTTTGGATGAGAATGGCATGGGAGAGAGAGTGCTTGATAAGGGTTTATAGAGAAAAGAGCGGCGGAGGTACCGGAGCTTTAGTCCTTTAGCAGAGTGCGGGACAGGCGCGCACGAATCTAACAGGTCTAGTAGTGCCATGGCCATTCAAAGAGTACGGCAGCGAAAGTGGGGCCAGGCGCGGTGCCTGACCCGCTCTGCTTTAACGCAGGGCGGGTCAGAGGAGCACCAGCTCAAAGCGTTGCGGCACAAGGGATTGGAGAGGCGGTGCCGGAGCTTTAGTCCTTTAGCAGAGTGCGGGACAGGCGCGCACGAATCTAACAGGTCTAGTAGTGCCATGGCCATTCAAAGTGCATCGGTCGGTCCGAGGTGTGACCCGGAGCCGCTTTTCAACGTGCCTCCGACCCCCGTCTCGGTAAAGCATCGGGGGACAGAGGGAGAAACGGCTTCTCCTTACTCCCCCAACGCTTCTATTGTACAGGGGACAGAGCAGGACTAGTAGACATAATTGGGGACGGAGGCTGCCTCCGTCCCCTTTTTCACGCGGAATTGGTGCCGGAGGATAAAGCCTGTCATCCCTTATGCGGCAAGGGGCCGATACGTATAGTGCCGGAGGCTTTCTGCTTTAGCGGAGTGGGGGACGGAGGCAAACCCTTCTCCAACCCCCATCCCACCACCCCAATATGATAAGATAATGCCATGAATCCAGCTTCTCTTAAGGAGAATGACGTTTGAATATAAATCTGAACAAAAAAATTATAGAAAAACAATGCGGACGGGTTTCCGTTAAAAGCGGAGAATCGCTAAAGCGCTCAAATAAAATAACATTCAGGGATTACAGGGAAGATGGCTGTGATGCAGTGGTTCACAGTACGGAGGATTTTCAGGTGTCCATTAAAGCAGATCTGGATGGAGCATTTTCAGCTTCTTGCAGCTGTCCGAAGCTTGTTTCCTTTAAGCAGGAGTGCCAGCATGTGGCGGCGGTGCTGCTGTCGATCCTGGATTACCGGAGCAGCGGAACGGTCCCAAGTGCTGCGGAGGATTCCGTGGATGTTCCTAATCCTGCGCTGACGGACGGTTTGCTGACGGCGTTCAATAAACGCTCCGCCCAGGCCTCCGGAGAGCAGCTTTATTTTGAGAGGCGGACGGTTCTTAGCGCAATTTTTCAATGCCTGCCTTTCCGGACTGAAAATGATGAGCTTCTGGTTCGGATGGAAATGAAGGTGGAGTCCATTTCGGTCCCGTCTATACGAGAGTTTCTTAGCCGATTTAGAGACGGTGCGGCGATTCGTCTGTCCGATGATCTTCTGTACGAGCCAGCCTCTCACTGCTTTTCGAGAGAAACGGATGCCGTCCTGCAGCAGCTGATCAAGGTCGTGCAAAATGAGCAGAGTCTTCCAATTCCGCAAGAGCCGTTGTTGCTTTCCCCGCTTTCATGGGCAAGCCTTCTTCCTGCTCTGATGGAAGCCCCGGCAGTGGAAATTCAGCAGAACGGCCGGATGTATGAGCTCGAGGTTTCTAAGGAACGCCTGCCATTGCGGTTTGATTTTTATGAAAAGGGCAGGGGGTATGTGCTGAAGGCTGACGGGTTGAACGGCGTGATGTATTTTAAGCCTTATAACGCCGTCCTCCATCAAGGTGTTCTGTTCCAGCTCGATTCGGAAAATTTTGGGCGCTTGATGGAATTGAAGCGGGTACTGGATGCTTCGGGAGCGGAATCCCTGTCCATCCCTCCCGAGCAGATCGGGGTGTATTTGGAGAAGGTTGTTCCAGGGCTGAGGAAGCTGGGGGAGGTATTTATTTCGGATACGCTCTCTAAGAGGATGGCAGACTCATCTTTTACGGCAAAGCTTTACCTCGACCGGGTAAAGAACCGCCTCCTGGCAGGCCTTGAGTTTCATTATGGCAACATCGTCTTCAATCCGCTCGACAGCAAAGAGGTTCAGGCGCTCACTTCCCTCATCCGTGATACGGATAAGGAGGATGTCATTCTTAAGCTGATGGAGGAGAGCTCGTTCGGCCGGACGGATGGAGGGTATTTTCTGCAGAATGAGCTGCTCGAGTATGAGTTTTTGTATCATGTGCTGCCGAAGCTTGAACGGTTTGCACAAGTGCATGCTACGACAGCGGTAAGAATGAGGATTTTTAAAGAAAGCAAACCGCCGAGAATCGATGTGCGGGCGAATAGAGAGCGGACCAATTGGCTTGAGTTCAAGTTTGAGCTCACCGGCATCAATGAAAAGGAAATTCGAGATGTCCTGCTGGCTTTGGATGAAAAGCGGAAGTATTACCGTCTGAAGAGCGGGGCTTTACTGTCGCTTGAGACAAGGGAATACAAAGAAATTCAGCGGTTTTTAAAGGCTCTTCCGATTCAGGAGGAGGAGTGGGAAAAAGAGCTTGAGGTTCCGTACGTAAAAGGGCTGCAGCTCCTTGATGCAGTAGATGAAAATACGGTGTTTGAATTTAAAAATACGATTACGGGCCTGCTTGTTCCAAATGAGCTGGAGGCGAAGGTGCCGGAGCAGCTGGAAACGGTGCTGAGAGATTATCAGAAGACCGGCTACAAATGGCTGAAGGCCATCGCCCGGAACGGGTTTGGAGGGATATTGGCAGATGATATGGGCCTTGGCAAAACGCTGCAAAGCATTGCGTTCATTTTATCTGAGCTTCCTCATATCCGAAGCACGAAAAAGCAGGTTCTCATCGTGTCTCCTTCCTCGCTGCTGTACAACTGGAAGCATGAGCTGGACACCTTCGCACCTGAAATAAAGGCGGCCATTATGGATGGATCAAAATTGGAACGGATGGCCCGGTACCGGAAGGAAGCGGCAGATGTCGTGATTACCTCCTATCCTTTGCTGAGGAAGGACATCCAGGAGTATGAGAAAGAAAGGTTTCACACCGTGTTTTTTGATGAGGCTCAAGCCTTCAAAAATCCGTTGACCCAGACCGCAAAGGCCGTAAGAAAAATAGCGGCGGATCACCGGTTCGCGCTGACCGGAACACCGGTAGAAAACGCCCGTGAAGAGCTGTGGTCGATTTTTCATACCGTCTTTCCGGAATTGTTCATGGGGCTGAAGGAATACAGTAATCTGACGAAAAAGCAGATTGCGCGCAGAATCCGCCCGTTTATGCTGCGCAGGATGAAGGAGGATGTGCTTTCGGAGCTGCCGGAGAAAATGGAATCCATGGAAATGACGGAGCTGCTACCTGAGCAAAAGAAGCTGTATGCCGCCTATTTGGCCAAGCTGCGCCATGATACGCTTAAGCATTTGAACAAGGATACGCTTCAGAAAAACCGGATCAGGATTCTCGCTGGCTTGACCCGGCTTCGGCAAATCTGCCTCCATCCGGCACTGTTTGTCAGCCAATACAGCGGTGGCTCGGCGAAGTTTGAACTGCTTTTGCAGATCATTGAAGAAGCTCAAGGATCTGGCCGGAGGGTGCTGATTTTTTCACAATTCACGAAAATGCTTGAGCTGATCGGCAGAACGTTAGCCGTTCAGGGCCGCCCTTACTTTTACCTTGATGGCCAGACGCCATCCGATGAACGGGTGGAAACAGCCCGCCGCTTTAACGCCGGGGAGCGCGATCTGTTTCTCATTTCCTTAAAGGCCGGAGGGACAGGCTTGAATTTGACGGGGGCGGATACGGTTATTCATTACGACACATGGTGGAATCCGGCCGTCGAGGATCAGGCCTCCGACCGGGCCCACCGGATGGGCCAGACAAATCCGGTCAACGTCATCAAGCTTGTGACCCGAGGAACGATCGAAGAGAAGATGAACGACCTCCAGGAGCGGAAAAAAAAGCTGATCAAGGAAATCATCGATTTTGATGAAAAAATGCCAATGGCTTTAACGGAAGAGGATATTCGGGATCTGCTTAAGGTGTAGCTGTGAGTGCCGGTTTGTACCTTGGAGAGATCACGATCCCTGGTTTTTTGTGCTTTCCCTGCCGCGGAGCGTTAAGAGTACTCCCAGGAGCGCGAGCACGATAAACGTGCGCGGACAGGATAGTAGACAGGTGTTAGATTCTGGCACAGCAGAAAATTCCGATACTCCTTTAATAAGCTTTGTTTGGTGAATATCGTTTTTATCATATTGGTGTTTTTAGTATCTTCAGGACTTCTTCTTTTTTATGATGATTGCCCGTAAGCAGGGAAAGTTTTTTCATACGTGAGCCGGATCCCGTCATAAGGATAGAAAGGAAGAGAAATGCCGGGGAGGAGATTCAGATGACGATCACCTATAAGGCAAAAAGTGTGCTGGATTCGCTGCAGCAGCCTTCTAGAGAAGAGCTGAAAACCGCTTTAATCAGCTTGGATGTTCAGCTTGCCGACGTGGAGCCGCTGCTGGAGACGGCGGAAGGTAGACCGTATTACCGCAAGCTGCTTTACCAGAACGAGGCAGTAGAATTGCTGGTGATGAACTGGTCGCAGATTGAGTGTGCGCCGCATGATCACGGAAACTCCGAAGGCTGGATTCAGGTGCTGGACGGCACATCTGTGAATACGGTTTATGAGGTGAAGGAAAATGGGCTGCCCTCTGAATTGTTTGAGGAGCAGCATGAACATGGGCGATTGTTGTATGCGCCGAAAAAGGGGGTTCATAAAATGAAGGCAGCGGGCGGAAAGGATTTGGTTACGCTCCACCTTTACTCCCCTCCAATCAGCGGAATGATGGTCTATGATCTGGAGGTCTGCGCAGCCTGCGTCGTATCGGACGACTGCGGCGCATGGTGGCCGGATGAGGTCCGCCAGAAAATAAAGGAAATCCGATTAGAGCAATAAATTATTGATAGAGAAAGACCTGCAGATTGTCCTTTCTGTCGAGAGTAGCGAGCAGCACCTGCTTCACATCCGTCCGGAACTGAGCCTGTAAGCGTGTGCGGAGCCAGGCTTCATCCTTATTCAGAATGGTCAGAACCTCTGTTGCCAAGCGGCCTTCCTTAATGACTGTTCTTGGGAAGTCAAATGCTTCCGTCTGCATCTGCATAAGAGCAGGAGTCAGTGGTTCATAGGCAGGGTGAAGGAACACGGACATTTTTCCATCCGCTTCCCACATCGCCAGCGCCACTTTTTTCACATCATCTACTTTTTCTTCTCTTAATTCCTCCAGCAGGACATCGATGGAGATTCTTGCTTTTTTTAGCCCTTGATGAAGGATTTTGCCGTTTTCGACAACAGTGATTGATTTATGGTTTGTCAGCCGTCTGAACCAGGGCCATTTCAGCATCATGTACACGCCTGCAAGGTAGAGCAAAACGAGCACAGAGGTTGAGATGACTGAACCTTTCATGCCAAGGTGTGGATCTGATAATGGGTGGGCGATGATGTTTCCGATGACAAGCGCTATGACAAAATCAAGCAGCCGCAGCTGGGAAATCGTCCGCTGCCCGAGCAGCTTGGCGACGATGACCATAAATAAAAAGGCTAGTACGGATCTTAGCGTCCATTCGACAGCTGTAAGGGTTTCCTGACTAGATAAAAAATTCATTCCTTCCACATCCTTGACCGTTTCTGCTGCTTGTTAGTATGCCGAAGCCGAGAAGAGTTTACCCATAAAAAAAAGCAAGGGTTCTTTACCGGCCCTTGCCTTTTATCGTTCTTATTGATTCTCTCAGGTTTTCTTCTGTGAGCACCATCCCAAAATCACCGGGGATGGATGGATCGGGCTGGCCGGAAACTTTATGGGCAATCAGCTCGCCGACTTCCGGATAAAAATGATGGCCATCATAAAAGCTGTCTGAGCTGTTTGTGATGGTATTTGGATACATAAAATGGTAAACCTCTCCGAAAACGCTTGTCACATCCCTTAACCAGTGTTCATAATCTGCAAACCGCCCGGATTCGATCATTGTTTTATAGAGAGGGGCTGAAACCGGGGTGGTAAACACAATAAAGCGCACATCCGGGTTGCTTCGCTTCAGCTCGGACAGCAGGTTTTTATAGTTTTTATTGTACCGGTACGTCTCGCCGTATACGTGACGTTTGTACGTCTCGACCGTATCGTTAATTTTCATTTTCTTCGACTCGCTGTTTTCTTTTGGTACGGCTGTATTTTCGCGGCTGTAGTTCCGTTTAAACTGGTTGCGGCCGTAATAGGATGCCTCGAAATTAGCCAGGGAATAGGTTGAGAACGTTTCATAGGAAAGCAGGGTTTTCAGCGGATACGTTATATCCTTTACATTGCGGATGTAGGTGTTTGGATTTTCAATCTTCCTGTTTTCAGCCGTCGCAAAAAAATCCAGGCCCAGAATAATCGTTTTTACCTTTTTTCCCCTTTTTTCATTAATAAACTCAATATAGGGGCTGTATTCTTGAACGGACATCCCGCTTGCAGCAAAATTGAAAGCCTTATGCCCTTTAAATTCATCTTCGTTGATGTACGTTGTCCGGCTGCTGCCGAGCAGGAGGGTATCAAACTCTACATCCGTATAGGCAATTTTATTTAATTTCTGCTGTCTTTCATTGAAGGATTCCTGTATGTGATTGTATTTATGGGAATGGCTGAACATCCAGAGCGGATCCATAAACAGGTTGAAGCCGCCAATCAGGATGAGCGGAGTCATACAGAGGACCATAGTCGAGAGCAGCCACTTTTTATAGCTCATAGCGCAAACCACCTAGAAATTAAAGTAGATAAACTCACTGATTTTTGTCAGGTTTAATATTGAATAACTGAATAGGACAGCAATGGCCACAGAATAGGCGATTGTAGGCTTAAACTGTTCCTTCCACTGAATCGAATTCTTCAGGCTCAGCGTAAGGATCAGGACCGCAAATAAAAACCAGAGATCCCACTGCTCCATGCTGATAGAAAAATTGGCCGTTCCCGCTCCGATAGACTGAAAGAATTCAGCCCAGGCAGGAGGCATAACAGCGGATGAAACCACGAACCCGTTTAGCCCCGCCATGGATTTTAATACGAGCCACGCATCGGTCATCGTTTCAGCTTTAAAGAAAACCCAGGCAGCATTGACGAAGTTAAACGTGATAAACCACGCGGCATATTTGTTAAGCTTCAGACCGAAGCTCTTCCAGATATTTTGAACCACACTCGCCAGTCCATGCAAAAATCCCCAGAAAATAAAAGTCCAGCCGGCACCATGCCAGAATCCGCTGATTAGAAAAACAATCATAATATTTTGAAGGGTACGGACCCTGCCTTTCCGGTTCCCGCCTAGAGGGATGTAAATGTATTTCGTCAGAAACTGGCTTAACGTCATATGCCATCTTCTCCAGAAATCCTGAATGCTCAGAGCTTTATAGGGGGAGAAGAAGTTGACGGGCAGCTTAATGTTAAAAAGAAGAGCGGCTCCAATCGCCATATCCGAATACCCGCTGAAATCATAGTAAAGCTGGAACGTATAGGATAAAGATACAGCCCAGCCTTCAATAAAGGTAAGGCTCTCCGGCTGACGAAACCCTTCATTAACAAACACCGAGAGCGTATCCGCAATCCCTACCTTTTTAAATAACCCCATTGTAAAAATAAATAAACCGGCAGATACATTGTTAAGCTGAATGCCATGGTTTTTCATTTTTTCGAACTGCGGCATGACCTCTTTATGATGGACGATCGGTCCTGCGATCAGCTGTGGGAAAAAAGTAACGAACAGCGCATAGTCCAAAAAGGTATAATCTTTTGCCTCAAAACGATAGGCATCAACCAGATAGGCAATTTGCTGAAAGGTAAAAAAGCTGATGGCGAGCGGCAGCGCCAAATTGAGAAGAGAAAGCTCGCCAGGCATTACAGCATTTACATTCATTAAAAAGAAATCCGAATATTTAAAGTACCCAAGGAGAGCAGCATTCAGCACAATCCCCCAAGTTAAAACGGCTTTTCTATGAATCTCCGTATCTTTCTTACTGAGCAATGTCCCGATTCCAAAATTAACGAAAAGGGAACCCAGCAGCAGCGGCAGATAGGCGATGTTCCACCAGCTGTAGAAAAACAAAGAGCCTGCGATAAGCCAAAGCTTTGCTCCGGTCACAAGCTTTACCTTTTTTAAAAGGAAGTACCCAATCCATACGATTGGGAGAAAAAAGAAAATAAACTCAAATGTATTAAAGAGCATAAACGCCCCACCTTTTTCTGACGAATTTCTACAATTTAGTCTAAGCAAGAAGGGATCGAAAGTAAATGCAAACTTAATGGAAGAAATCTGGGAGGGGCCGGCACATCCTGCCGTTTCAACAGAGGTGTTCAAGAGAATATCTGTTATATACGCACAGAAAGAGGGCTGCAAATGGATGGGAGCATGTTTGATCAAGCAAAAAGGCTGGTAGCCCGTGCTGCTGATTATCAGAAGGAGCTGGAGAGCAGTCCGCTCGCATCCCAGCTGATCGATTCCTCAACGCCTGTGGTCTGGCTGGGGAATGCAGCACCGGGTGGCTGGCTTACAGTTGCCACCAACCCTTCTCCAAAAGAATTTATTGGACGGGATCAGCAGCTGCTGAGTGGGCGCAAGGCCAGGTTTTACATACGGGAACAAGGGGTTTCCATGGAGGAGTACAAGAAGGATGACCGGAAGCTTGCTGAAACCATCCGTTTCTATGAAACGTATTTTCTAAGAGATTCTGCTTATCGATCGTGGTTTGGCAGGCCGGGCGGAGCAAAATTGGAAGGCTTTCTAAACGGAATGGGCGGTTCCTTTTACAGCCTGGACGGGTACCAGTCTGTCATTCATTCTGATCTGTTCCCGATTGCTACAAAAACCCATATGGGCCGGATTAAACAAAAGAAGGAGTTGCTTGGTTCTGCTTTTTCCATGGCTTTCTTTGAGGATAAATTGAAATTTCTTAACCCGAACTTGATTATTCTACAGGGGAGAGAGCATTGTCAGCTTCTTGAAAGACATGGAATACAATTTAGTGACCCTGTCCGGATTGAACGGTACCCGGGTGCAGCCTGGCAGACGGGATTTCATTCCAATCTGGGAATTCCCGTATTGGGGCTGCATTTTAAGCCATCCGAACAGTTTCTCGGATTAGGAGGCGGCATGGATCGGGATTACCGAAGTCACGGGAAATATGGAACGAAGCAGGCACTCAACGAAATCGGGAGCGAAGTTTGGGAGAATCTGTCTGCAGTTTTTCCGGCGTTGCACCGCTGAAAGCCTCTTTGTTATAATTAGTACTAGATACTAAAATCAAGTGATAAGAGGGCGGTTTCATGTATACGTTTTTTGCAAATTTGGCACGGATTATTCTTCGGGCAACAGGGAAAATCGAAGTGAAAAATAAGCACTGCCTGCCTGCAGACGGGGGCTATGTAGTGACCTGCTCTCATTCAGGCTGGCTGGATGTGGCAGTGCTTGGAATCAGCATGCCGCGGCCTGTCCACTTTATGGCGAAGCAGGAGCTGTTCCGAAGAAAAGGAATCTCAGCTATACTTTATAAAATCAATGCCTTCCCCATCAATCGGGAAAATCCGTCACCGAGCAGCATCAAAACACCTGTAAAGCTGCTTAAATCCGGTAAAATAGTCGGGATCTTCCCAAGCGGAACGAGAACAGCCGAGGAGGTACCCGCTAAAAGGGGAGCCGTGACCATTGCAAATCTCGCCCGGGTTCCCATCGTCCCGGCCATCTATGAAGGGCCAGGAACGTTCAAGGCCTGGCTGAAGGTCCGTAAAGCGACTCTTACCTTTGGCGAACCTTTTTATGTGGAGTCAGCCCGCAAGGACCAAATAGGGATCTATGTGGAGCGGCTGACTGTGGAACCATCAAGAAATATAGGATAGATTGAAAGAAGATTTTGTCATATTTAGGAAGAGTTTGAAATGAGTCGTGTAGCTGAATTGATATTCATTATCGCAGGCATCGTATTGAATGGTCTGCTGCTGGCTGGAGCTTTTATTTTGTACATAAGCACAAACAATACAGAAGAAACAAGGAGTTTGGTTGAACAGCTGCTCCAGGATGAGAGCTTAGCCGGCGCTGGACTTTCCGCGGATCAGATTATTAACGGCATGAGCGGCGGCTCACTTTACATCACAGTTGTCGCACTTATTTGTACGGTCATTGGAATTGTGTCGATCTTTCTTCTCAAGAACAAAACGAAAGCAGCCGGTATTCTGCTGATCATTACCGGCATTGTTAGAAGCCTTGCTTCGCTATTCTTTGGTGTTTTCGGCGGCGCCGCTTACTTAATCGCCGGCATCATTGCTTTAGTTCGAAAAAATAGAACAGCAGCGGTATAAGATCACTAACAAACATCCATCCCCGGCCGGATGGATGTTTGTTATATTCTGATGAAGTAAGGCCGCACTTTTCCTCATGGGTCATCACAAATGTCCATCTGAGTTCCCAATCCATCACATACAAATCTCCATAATCCATATGGCGCCGGTCATAAGGCAGCTGATCAGCTGTAAGCGAACCGGCATGATCGATAAGAAATGCTTCGTCCACGAACTGATAAAAAATGGTGCACTTCTTCTTTTTTTGCCCGTGAAAAGCCTGAGCGGCGTCACGATTCTTTAGAGAATGTATCCTCTCCCAGCTGCACAAATGCCACAAAAACGAATCTAAATAGATTTCGTTCTGTTCCTCCGGAGTCAGATGTGACCTGCAAAACGTTCACGCCATTGATTCCGGAGAAAAGGTCCCCACTTTGGGATTTCAAGTTGTTTACCTTTCACTTATTCCTCCGGATTTTTTTTCTATTTTAGCAGGTTTTTTCATAAAAAAAGGCCGGATGTCCTATTTTGGCATCCGGACGCTTTATTCAGAATGGATCTGTCAGAAGCAGTCCCATCTCTTCCAAACCTCAGCTGACGTTAAGCAGCCGTCATCATTTCCTCCGCCTTGTTGGCACCAGAGGCCTTTATCCCTGCCTCGCCGGTCATAGTTTTTCCACCAGCTGATCAAATGACCGAGCCAGTCCTCTCCGTGCTGATGATTCGTGTATGAATAACTGACTGTACGGCTGAGATGAAGAGAAAAGGAAAAGAATAAAAAAAATCCGGCTTGCGATTGGGATTGGCCCGCTCCAGCAAAAGCTGAGACTGGAAAGGAAAGTGCACCTGCGAGCAAAAGTACAAAGAGTAAATTTCGAATCCGTTTCAATGTGTACACCTCCTTTTCTATTCGACTGTTCCTTATAGAGACGCGGTCAGGTCTATTGGCGAATTTAGACGAAAGAAGAAGCAGCCGCGGCTGCTTCTTTTTAAAACCCGTCTTCAGCTAAAAATGGAATGCTCAATCTGTTTTCGACCGCACGAAGTCTTTGATTCAAGCGGTTCAGACGGCGGGCCTGGCGCTCCTGAACCTGATTCAGCCGGTTTACTTCCTGATTCAGTCGGGTTACCTGCTGGTTTAATCGGTTAATCTCCCGTGCCTGCTGGTCGTTTTGCCTTTCCAGGGCGCTGACCCTCCGTTCAAGCGGCTGACGGTCAACGTTCTGTCCATAAGAATAAGCCGGAATTTGATAGGGGTAGATCATGGAATAATCAGCCTGCTGCGGTCCATAGCCGGAATACATTTGATAGGGATTCATTTTATCTCTCCTCAAAAAGGTGGTCCCTTTATACATATGGGCAGGGCATGCTGTCGGTCCGGGCTTGAGCCTATCATAAAGAAGAAACTTAGTTCTTATTAACAAATGACAAAAAACGAAAACTGTCACTTGTAACTTGTTTAAGCGTTATGCTATTATGGCCTTATCAAATGTATGGAGGTTTTCTTTAATGGAAAACAGAAAAATCGGCGGTGCCCCCGTTTCAGCATTCGGATTAGGATTAATGGGAATGTCTGATCTTTACGGGGCAGCAGATAGAAAAGAAAGCATCGCGACCATTCATGAGTCGCTGGAAAAGGGGGTCACTCTTTTTGATACGGGTGACTTCTATGGTACTGGCCACAATGAGCTGCTGCTCCGGGAGGCTTTAGAGGGCCATAAAAGGGAACAGGCGTTTATTGCAGTCAAAACGGGAATCTTAAGATCTCCTGATGGTGGCTGGATCGGGATGAACAACAGACCGGAAGCGATCAAGAATAATCTGGCACATACACTTCAGCGTCTTGGTGTGGACTATATTGATCTTTACCAGCCGGCGCGTGTAGATCCAAGTGTACCGATTGAGGAAACCGTGGGCGCGATAGCGGATATGGTGAAAGCGGGATACGTGAAGCACATCGGGCTTTCGGAGGCGAATGCGGAAACGATTCGCCGGGCTCATACGGTTCATCCAATCTCCTGGCTGCAAATCGAGTATTCTCTCTTCAGCCGGGGGATTGAGAAAGAAATCCTTCCGACTCTTCGAGAGCTTGGAATCAGCCTGTCTGCATATGGTGTGCTTTCTCGTGGATTACTTAGCGGCAAGTGGTCCAAGGATCGTCAGGGCGCTCCAGATTTCCGCTCTTTTGCTCCACGCTTTATGGGGGAAAACCTGGACAAGAACTTGGAACTTGTGGAAAAACTGCGTGAAATTGCGGATGAAAAGCAAGTAAACGTGGCACAGCTTGCCATTGCATGGGTTTTATCGAAAGGCGGGGATGTTATTCCGCTGATTGGTGCCCGAAAACGTTCACAGCTTCAAGATGCTTTTAGAGCGATGAGCCTTGAGCTTACCGATGCGGATCTTGGCAGAATGGAAGAAGCTGTTCCTGCTGAGGCAGTGGCCGGAACACGCTATGCAGCCGAACAAATGGGAATACTGGGAGTGGAGTAAAAAGTGTCTGAACAATTAACAAGAGAAACCATTCTGGATACGGCAGAGCAGGTGCTCAGAAGGTTTGGTCCAGAAAAAACAAGTGTAGTGGATGTGGCAAGAGCGCTAAAGATCAGCCACGGCACCATCTACCGGCATTTTCCAAGCAAAGCCTCTCTGCGCGAGGCAGTTGCTGAGAGATGGCTTCACGCCATCATTCAGCCTTTACAGGGGGTTTTGAAAAAAGACGGCTCTGCCACAGAACGCTTACTCAAATGGGTGCAAACGCTCATTCATATTAAACATTCTCTCGTTAAGGAAGATCCTGAGCTTTTTGCGATGTATACGGCACTGGCCGAAGAATCAGTGGATGTTATCAGCGCTCATATTTCAGAACTTGTCAGCCAGATGGTCCCGTTCATTCAGGATGGAATGGCTAATCAGGAGTTCAAATCGGCTGATGCGAAAGAAACAGCTAAAGGAATTTTTATAGCAACCGCTAAGTTCCATCATCCCGCGCACGCAAAAGAGTGGGCTTCCCCGGATATTGAGGAGGAGTTTAAGCTTGTCTGGAAGGTGATCCTTTCCGGAATAGTGAACTGAACAGAAACCGGTTATCCCTGCGTGGGATAGCCGGTTTTTTTCTGAAATCAAACAACTGAAAAAGTAAAGATGAATTGACCTCTTTTTAGATGGAAACACTGGAGGTGAGGTGAGGAAGATGGATGATGTAGTAAGTGTATTAAATTATATCTATTTTATAGTGATGATTTTAGGAGCTGCCTATTTTTATATATTGAGCAGGAATCCCAAAGGAGTGCCTATGTATGAATACGCAATTGCAGGGATCATTCCGGCGTGGTCTGGAGCAGCCTATTTGTCCATTGCTCTCGGACAGGGATTGCTGGAGAGGCCTGAAGGGACTGTATACTTTGCCCGATATTTGGACTGGGCTGTCACCACCCCGCTTCTGCTGCTGGCCTTAGCTCTTACTGCTATGTTTTACGAAAAAAAAGCAGACAAAGCAATCATAGCTACGCTCATTTCCGCGGACGTTTTCATGATTCTGACAGGTCTGATTGCTGATTTTTCACCGGAGCCTCTGAACTACATTTGGTATGTGCTGGGAGTTGCCGCTCTATTGATTATTTTATACACCATCTGGTACCCTCTGCGGCGTATAGCGTATCATGGAGGACAAAAGCTTGGCCGGCATTATTCAAGGATCGCTCTGTATTTAACGCTTTTTTGGATCAGCTATCCCTCGGTTTGGCTTATCGGGCCTTCAGGTTTAGGTCTGACTCAGGAAATCACTGATGTCGCGGCCTTTGTTATCCTGCCTGTTTTTTCAAAAATTGGATTCAGTATCTTAGATCTTGCAGGGCTCCGCAAGCTCGGAAATTTATCTGCAGGAACTAAAGCAAAACATTCCTGAGACACATTCAACTTATCGTTTTGAAAGCTCTTCAACAAAAGCAGCCACATTCATCTTGCTCTTCATGGCCGGTGAGTACACCATGGAGAGTTTTCTTTTGAAGGTGTGATCCTTTAATGGGATGATGGAGAGCACTTTATTGGTTAAATCCCGTTCGATTACATGGAGGGAGAGAAGAGACAAAGCCTCCATTCCGCTGATCAGGGTTTCTTTTATCCCCTGGTTGCTGCTGATGGTCAGAAAGGACTCGACCTTTAATCCATTGGAGCGGATCACATGCTCCAAATACTCACGGGTACCGGACCCCTCTTCCCTTGTCACCCATACCTGGTTGTGCAGGTCTTCAATCCTTGCTTCTTTTCTTCCCGCCAGCTTATGTCCCTTTGGAGCCGCAATAAACAGTTCATCATCCATAAATGGCTTAACAAGCAGCTCCTTTTCATTCGTCTGGCCTTCAATCAACCCGATATCGACCTTGAACAAACGGACCGACTGAACAATTTCTTCTGTATTTCCAATTACAACCTCAAGCTTCAGGTTTGGATATTGAGCCTGAAAATCAACAAGGAATGAGGGCAGGATGTATTCCCCGATCGTAAAGCTCGCTCCGATGGTCAGCTTCCCTTTTACATCGTGATGATGCTCAAGAATATCCTGCTTCGTCTGTTCGTAAATATGGATGATTTGCTTGGCCCGTCCATATAAAATTTCGCCGGTTGGAGTAATCTTCAAGGATTTTGGAGATCGGATGAAGAGCTTTGTCTGAAATTCTTTCTCCAGGTTTTTAATGTGCAGGCTGACACTCGGCTGTGAAATATGGAGAATTTCCGCCGCTTTTGTGAAATTTTTGACTTCTGCAAGGGTTACAAAGGTTCTGAGTGCGTCATAATACATGCTGATCCCGCCCTCTTTCTACTTAGTCTGGTATGAATCATTATACATGTGGTAAATGATGGGATTTGGAACGGGCGTTTTTCGCTGACATGCGGCAGTTGAAACGATTTTGGCCAATGCCTCCGGCCCCTGTCGCAGGTAAAGATTGGGGACGGAGGGGATTAATTCTTTCCCTTACTCCCCCGGCACTTTTAGAGGAGAGGGGACGGAGCAATACCAGCAGACATAATTAGGGTCGGAGGCTGCCTCCGACCCCTTTTTCCCATTATGCGGGGGACGGAGGTGCACACCCGTGTTCGCCTGTGCTACAAGGTGTTGTTTGCAATGGGGACGGAGGTTTAGCGCTTTAGCACGGCGGGGGTCGGAGGCAATGCTAAATCCGACTATTAATTTATTTAATAATAACCATTACTATTATATATTTTACTAATAACAAAATCACCTTTAAACTATAGAGAACAACAGAAGGAAGTGAGACTTCATGGAAAAAACAGCTGTTAAACCAATGAAACACCCTATAAATACCGGCTGGCTCAAAGGAGTCGGCATTACGCTTCTGCTGGCAGCGGCGGCTCACTATGCAGCAGGCCTGCCCTTGTTATCTATGCTTGGACCCCTGGTTCTTGCACTGTTAATGGGGATGGTCTGGCGGGCGTCGTTTGGCATACAGGAGAATGTCTTACCGGGCACTGCCTTTTCCAGCAAAAAGCTTTTGAGAGCCGGCATTATTCTGCTTGGCATGAGACTGAACCTTGCGGATGTGTATCATGCGGGATGGAGTGTGCTCGTCATTTCCATCATTAACATCATCTTTGCACTTGTAATCGTATACGGACTGAGCCGGAAGCTTGGGGTGGATCGCAAGCTCGGTCTGCTGACGGCCTGCGGAACGGCGATTTGCGGGGCGGCAGCTATTGCGGCTGTTTCTCCCCAGCTGAAGGCGAATGAGGAGGAGACTGCGGTCAGTGCAGCAGTCATAGCGGTACTTGGAACAATTTTTACGCTCGGCTACACCCTTTTTTATTCCTTGCTGAGCCTGACGCCTGCTGAATACGGGCTGTTCACAGGAGCTACCCTCCACGAGGTTGCCCACGTTGTAGCCGCTGGCGCTGCAGGGGGCGGGCAGGCGGTTGACAGTGCTGTAATTGCCAAGCTGACGAGAGTGGCTTTGCTGGTTCCGGTTGCACTTGTACTAGGTTTTATCATGCAAAGAGACGAACGCGGAAAAGAGAAGCGGACTCTTTCTCCTGCATCTGTCCCTTGGTTTATATTCGGCTTTCTGGCTATGGCCGGACTAAATACGTTGGGAATTGTACCCGAATCGGCTGCTAAGGCCATGACAGAGCTTTCCTATTTGCTTATTGGAATGGCGATGGCGGGCCTTGGAATGAATGTCCACTTCCGGAGTTTCCGCCGTCTGGGCATGAAACCGTTCCTCGCAGGATTGATAGGGTCCGTCCTTCTCTCCGTGCTCGGCTATGGTCTAGTGAAGCTATTCGGCTGATCGCAGCGGTTTTTAAGTCTGTTTTTGCGGGAAGAGTATGTTTAAGCATGGTGTTGTTTTTTTACACCTGTTGATTAACAGCCAAATTTGGCAGAACTTTAAGGAAAAATAAAAAATATTGATTAGCACTCTTGATGATAGAGTGCTAATTTTATAAACTGATAGAGCAGACATATACTAAATAGGGCTAAGGAAAGGAGATTTTTCCATGGAAAAAAAGCAATTCCAGGCAGAGTCAAAAAGATTGCTGGAGATGATGATCAACTCAATCTACTCTCAAAAAGAAATTTTCTTGCGTGAGCTTATTTCCAACTCAAGCGATGCCATCGACAAAATCTATTACCGGGCACTGACAGACGACACTTTGACGTTTAATAAAGAGGGCTACTACATAAAGGTTTCGGCAGATAAAGAAAACCGGACGCTGACCATTTCTGATACAGGAATCGGAATGACGAAGGAAGAGCTGGAAAACAACCTGGGGATCATTGCAAAAAGCGGATCTCTTGCTTTTAAATCCGAGAATGAAGCAAAAGACGGCCACGATATTATCGGCCAATTCGGTGTAGGATTTTATTCAGCCTTCATGGTGGCGGATACGGTAACGGTTTTGACAAAGCCGATTGGCAGCGAGGAAGCAT
Source organism: Metabacillus sp. 113a (assembly GCF_050107635.1). Classification (NCBI taxonomy): domain Bacteria; kingdom Bacillati; phylum Bacillota; class Bacilli; order Caryophanales; family Bacillaceae; genus Metabacillus; species Metabacillus sp. 113a. The sequence goes on from NZ_JBNILJ010000002.1 coordinate 96,081, forward strand.
ACCTTTGGAAATCGGAAGGGGCAGACGGCTACACGATTGAAACAGCAGAAAAAGAAACGGTCGGGACAGAGATTGTTCTGACGATTAAAGAAAATACAGAGGACGAAAACTATGATGAATACCTGGATGAATACCGTTTAAAATCCATCATCAAAAAATACTCCGATTTCATCCGCTACCCGATCAAAATGGACATCACGGAAAGCAGGCTGAAGGAAGACAGCGAAAATGAATACGAAGACTTCATGGATGAACAGATTGTCAATAGCATGGTGCCAATCTGGAGGAAGAATAAAAGCGAACTGACCGATGAGGATTATAAAAATTTCTATTCCGAGAAGCGCTATGGTTTCGATGAACCGCTGAAGCATATTCATATCAGCGTCGATGGTGCGGTCCGTTACAATGCCATTCTTTTCGTGCCGGAACAGGCACCTTATGATTACTATTCAAAGGAGTTTGAGAAAGGGCTGGAGCTGTATTCAAACGGTGTATTGATCATGGAAAAATGCTCAGACCTTCTTCCTGATTATTTCAGCTTTGTGAAAGGAATGGTCGATTCTGAAGATCTTTCCTTGAACATTTCACGTGAAATGCTGCAGCATGACCGCCAGCTGAAGCTGATTGGCAAAAATATTAAAAACAAGATCAAAAGCCAGCTTCTCGGCCTGATGAAAGAAGACCGCGAGAAGTATGAGAAGTTTTATGCTTCCTTCGGCAGACAGCTGAAATACGGCGTATACAGTGATTTTGGTGCAAACAAAGAAGATCTTCAGGATCTGCTTATGTTCCATTCCTCGGCAGAGAAAAAGCTGGTTACCCTTGCCGAGTATGTATCCAGAATGCCGGAGGATCAAAAATACATCTATTATGCGTCCGGTGAGAGCCACGCCCGCATTGAAAAGCTGCCGCAAACAGAGCTTGTTTCCGAAAAAGGCTACGAGATCCTCTACTTTACAGACGAAGTGGACGAGTTCGCAATCCGTATGCTGACGGCTTATAAGGAAAAGGAATTCAAATCTGTTTCAAGCGGTGACCTGGGGATCGAAGACACAGAAGCGGAAAAAGAAGCAGAGACAGAAGATGCTGGCAGCAAAGAGCTGTTTACCCGTATGAAGGAAATCCTCGGAGGGAAAATCAAGGATGTCCGCATCTCCAAACGCCTGAAATCTCATCCTGTCTGCCTGACTTCAGACGGAGAAATTTCTATCGAAATGGAAAAGATTTTGAAAGCCATGCCGGATAGCCAAGGCGTGCAGGCTGATAAAATTCTTGAAATCAACCCGAACCATGAAGTCTATCAATCCTTGAAGGATGCGTTCGGAAAAGATGAAGAGAAGCTCACGCTCTACACAGGCTTGCTTTATAACCAGGCTCTATTAATTGAAGGCCTGCCCATCCAGGATCCGGTTGAATTTACAAACGATATTTGCAAAATAATGGTGTGACTTACCGCACGGGGGAACGATTCCCCCGTGCGTTTTTTATAGAATGCCATAATAAGTAAATATGCTAGTATAGAAGTAATCAGACAAGATAAAAGAGGGGGACTCCCAATTGGCAGTGCTGGTTTACTTATTAATGGCAGCGCCGTTTCTAATATGGCCTCTATTCGTATTGAAGCGGTTTTTTGAAAGCTTCGGCTGGAAGCAAAGGAAAAAGGAAGCAGGAGGTTTGAATCTGGTCACAGCCGTCTTTGGCTATTTAGCTGTAGCCGTTTTTCATATGCTTGACAGCTCGAACGCACCTGCTGGGCAGCCATTAACCCAATATATTGATACAAAATTAATCAGTGTTTACTCATCGCTCGCACCTGCGGAAATCTACACGTTTCAGGGCTGGCAGCTAGCCGGTCTCATCGCCTGCTGTGTTCTGGGCGGGTCAAAGGAAAGGGTTTCTCCCGTCCTGTATGCGATCTGCAGCTCCATTCTCGGGCTGAATCTCCTTTTTTCAGTGAACTATTTGGTCCATACTGTCTTTCAATCCAATCTCTATACGTTTCTCCTTTCGGCCTCACTCGGATTCACAGGCCTGCTTTATCTGGCTGTGATGAAAGACTCGATGGATCGGATGATGGACAGCTTTGAAAGGGACTCCTATCAAGGGGAAAAGAAGATCATCCGCTGGATTTACCAGCAAACAAGCTCGTACCGCAGGCTCATGGGATTAACCGCTTTGATGCTTTTCCCGGCCCTGTTCGTTCTGCAGCTGATCCTCGTTCTGTTCGGACAGCGTCCAGATGGGTTTATCCGGATCTTCTTTGATACGAGCAGCTATTTGTATTCTCGCATTCCGGCTCCGCCGCCGGTCATCATCGAAGGGGATGCCCACTATTTGTGCACCGTATCTCTCAAGGGGCACAAAAGTCTGGTCAGACCGATCCGGGCAGGAATAAGAAATGGAGAGCGAATCTCAGTCAATCGGCAGCTGCTGATTGCCAATGCCTTTGAGCATCTATTGGAGGAGTATACGCCCACCCTGCACCGGAAGATCAGAAACTTTTATGACAAATATGGATATCCGCTCAGCCGCCACATCCGGTCAAGCTGGTCCGCGGACGCCGTTTACCTTCTCATGAAGCCGCTTGAGTGGATGTTTCTGCTGGTGCTTTATACGTTCGATTCAAAACCGGAGAATAGGATCCATATTCAATACAGCAGCCTGAGAAAGTAGAACAGCACCTTTTCATTTTAATTCCTGCCCGTTCCTCTATATAATGGTCTCTAAACAAAAGGAAAGCAGGAATGGCCATGAGCTTGCAATCACACGCCCAATACTTTGATTCATACCCGTCCCTTGCCCTGCTTCCGCTCGGCAAGAAGAATAAAGAAGTCCGCTCCGCCGGTCATAAACAAGAGCGCGCCCTCCTAAACCGGATCCAGGAAAGCCTGGATGGTCTTGTCCTATCGGAAGAGGAAATCCAAAAGCTACAGCATTTTCTAAAGCTGGACCGCCAAGCGTTTTTCCCCGTTTTTCTTAACCGGCAGGAGCGGGTCCATCCGCACCTGATGAAACCGGAATCCTTTTTATGGAACGATTTTTCAAATGCCCATGGCATCCCGCAAACTGAAGAAGCCTTCTATAAAGGAAATTATCCTGACATGACTAAGGACAATCTCCATTCACATGTGAAGAGGGTGGTTCGGGATTTCTTATTTTGTGCGGACATTTCCATGAAAAGCAAAGAGGAATGGGAGCAATTGATTGAACAAAGCTATGAACAGCACCCGTTTGTAAGATTCGCTAAAGAGAAAAAGGGTGTTACAGAAGCGGTTGAAAGAATGAACCGTTCCTCTCTCGTTTCCCTGTTAACCCCCCCGGAGGAAGTTTCTTACTGGAGACACCGGGTGGAAATTGTTATGCGTCCCTACAGAAATCTCCCGGAGCCCTGCAGCCATGAAAAAGAAATGCAGTTTGATTCAGAGAATCAAATGATCATTCAACTTTGCGAGCTTTGCAAACATAAGCGATTGTTCCATGTGAAACATTCGAGAGTTGAGCTGGAAGAAGAACCGGATATGGACCGGGCCATCAAAAGGATCGCGACCATTGAAAGGCAATTCAATGAGATCGCCGTCCAAAACGTCCAGCTGCTCAAAGATCTAGAGCAGATAAGCCTCTGGAAACATAAGCTCTCCGGTCTTTTGGAAGCAGTTGTACTTAAAGAGCCGTTAATGCGGTTTCCAATAAGACCCGAAGTAACAGCTACTCCGTTTTTACTGTTCTCGGAGCAGCTTCTGCAGGCTGACATTCCTGAAGGCCGTCAAAAATCAGAGCTCATCTGGCTGTCACAATTTGAGCTTCCGGCCATTTCCATGCTAAAGGAAGTCCGTTCACGCTCACTGGAGGAAGCACAGGAAGAGCTGGACGGTTTAACAGCACAGCTTAAAAAAGCAAACGCTGTGGAGCCCTTTGATCCGCAAGACATCTGCATCCAGGTGAAAAACCAAAGGTTAACGTTCGGGCAGGTATTTCATATCATGGGGGAACTAAGCCGCTCGCTAAAGGAACAGCCCCTTCATCTCGCCGCCCAGCTCCTCAAAGGCAGAACCTCCTACCAGGTGAGGGACCAGGAGCTGGACCAGACTCCGCTGTACGGGTACTTAAAGGACTGGGAGGAAAAAGATATTCAAAAGGCATTTAAAAAACTCGAAAAAGAAGGCTGGATTATAAAACAGCCGAAGGGGTATGAGGCAATATGGCAGTAGGCAGAAGAATCCGGAACTTTCCTGCTGGAGATGGATGGCGGTGTGTAAAAGTGCCGGAGCTTTACCGCTTTAAAGAGGTGGGGGACAGAGACACATCTCCGTCAGACCATGTATATCAAGGCCTGAGGGGTCAGGTGCCGGAGCTTTAGTGCGGCAGTGAAAGTGGGGCCAGGCACGGTGCCAGTCCCGCACTGCTTTAACGCAGGCGGGGACAGAGACTCGAACCTTCAATGTATTGCGGCACAAGGAATCGAAGAGATGGTGCCGGAGCTTTAGCGCTTTATCAGAGTGAGGGCCAGGCACTCCGTCCTACTCCCGGCTGCTTTTTTGGATGATTTGGTTAACTACCTGACTTAGATCCCCGGGCTTATGAAACTCAATAGGGGAGAAGCCTTTTTCAAATAGGATGGACTCCGCTTCGATAACCGCAACATACCGGCCATTGATTTTAGATAGGTGAATATTCTCTCCAAAATCTGATAGCAGGCCTTTAATCTCCGTATCACCAAGCTTCATTTTCAGCTGTGCCTCAGGTGTATGCTCCACAATCTGGGCGGCTGCTTCAACCACCTGGCTTGTATCAAGGCGCTCTTGAATTTCCCTTTTTTCGCTTGCTTCCCAGATTTCCATGTCCTGCTCAAATTGCTGCCGCTCTTCGCTGTGTTCCCCGAAGGTTTCGAGTACATGCTCCTGCACCATCGACATCACTTGTGTTTTCATAATTTCCGGCATGGATTCCCCATACTCCACATACTTCAGAAAGTCTTCAAAATACCGTGCATGGGAGGCTTGATGGATTTTCAGCTCTGACTCCTCTGTCATCCCTTCCTCCGGCATAAAAGGGTATTGAATGGATTTCATGTTTTTGGTTGTGATGGCCATCTCCACTTTGCGGATCAGGGCCGATTCATCTGCAATGGAAGCGACCTTTGGCTCAAAGTCACATTTTAAAATAAACACAAAGGAATCGTCGAAGTATTTTCGCGGAACGGCGGAAGCCACGATAAAGGCTCCGCCCCGGACGGCGCTTGTATCGAGGTACGTTCGGACGAGCTTCTCACAGCCTTCGTTAAACTCCTCTTTCGTCCCGGCAAACCGCAGGCGGTGAAGCATATTGTAATTTGGATTGGAATCCAGATCATAGCCTGGCTCAACGGCAAAATGGCCGATTTTCGTCGGAACCTGTTCAGATGGCGGATGCTTTTCAGCTTTTCTTTTCACGATCCGCTTTAGTTCACCGTCAAGAAAGTCCTTCAGCGCACTGGCCTCGAACTCCTCCTGATCCAATGTTTGGTAGTGTTTAAATCTCTTTGAGTCCTGGTCCTCTGCCTGAATGACATAAAAGGATAGAAACCGCATAGTAAAATCCATGTTTTCAGCCCCCGCTTTCAATTCTTCAAGTATAAGAAACGGGAGGAAATCCGTCAATTTGCCGGAGCTATTAAATTCCTGTGCTTGACCGTATAATAAACGGAGGACATTTTAGGAAAAGAGGCTAACCCGTTTTGAGTAAAAGCAGCTTCAGAGATTTTGCATTAAGCGAAGAGATTGTAAAGGCATTGGAGGATTTGGGCTACCATTCCCCGACGGAGGTGCAGGATAAGGTCATCCAGCCTGTTTTGGATGGTAAAGACGCAGCCGTTAAATCAAGAACAGGAAGCGGAAAGACAGGCGCTTTTGCCATTCCGCTCTGTGAGCTGGTGGACTGGGAGGAAAACAAACCCCAGGCACTCATTTTAACCCCGACACGCGAGCTTGCTGCCCAGGTGAAGGAAGAGATCATGAACATCGGCCGCTACAAGCGGATTAAAGCAACAGCGGTATACGGCAAGCAGCCGTTTGACCGCCAAAAAGCCGAGCTGAAGCAAAAAAGCCACATGGTTGTAGGAACTCCGGGGCGTGTTTTGGATCACATCCAAAAAGGGACGCTTAGACTGGATCAATTAAAGTATTTTGTCATCGATGAAGCGGATGAGATGCTGAATATGGGATTTATTGAGCAGGTTGAGGCCATTATCAAGGAGCTTCCTGGAGAACGGACCACGCTGCTGTTTTCTGCCACATTGCCGGAGGATATCGAAAAACTGTGTCACCGGTATATGAACAATCCGACAGATATCGAGATTCAATCAGGGGAACAGGCTGGAGGCCGGATTGAACATTCTCTTTATATTGTTCAGGAGGAGGAAAAATTCAGGCTGCTGCGGGATGTGACAGTGATCGAAAATCCGGACAGCTGCATCATGTTCTGCCGCACGAAGGATCGGGTGGACGAGCTTTTTGACATGCTGGACCGGCTTGGATATACCGTTGATAAAATCCATGGCGGAATGGTTCAGGAGGATCGCTTCGCCGTCATGAATGAATTCAAGCGGGGTGAGTTCCGGTATTTGGCGGCCACGGATGTAGCAGCGAGGGGCATTGATATTGAAAATATTACCCATGTCATCAATTACGACCTCCCGCTTGAAAAGGAAAGCTACGTTCACCGCGCTGGAAGGACGGGACGCGCCGGCCGCTCAGGAAAGGCCATCACCTTTGCGACTCCTTTTGAAGACCGTTTCCTCGCAGAAATTCAAGAATACATCGGATTTGAGCTGGATAGAAAAGATGCACCTGCCAGGGATGAGGTAAAGGAAGCGCAGCCCGCTTTTGATGAAAAAATATCAGAAGAACCGGAGCTGAAAAAGGATAAAAGTGCAGTCCTGAATAAAGGAATCATGAAGCTTTATTTCAACGGAGGGAAGAAAAAGAAAATCCGAGCTGTGGATTTCGTTGGAACCATCTCCAAGCTTGATGGGGTCACCGCACAGGATATTGGCATTATTACTATTCAGGACAACATCTCCTACGTTGAAATCCTGAACGGAAAAGGCCCTCTTGTCCTGAAGGCAATGAAGGAGACAACGATTAAAGGAAAAAAACTGAAAGTCCACGAAGCCAGGAATTAGAGATGCTTCATGAGCCCGGAGGCTGGCTTTGAGTTCGGTCACGGGCTACGGCCAGGCATCTGGCAGTAAAGACCTCCGTCTCCCGATCCGTTAATGCACAGAGGGACAGAGGAAAACATCTCCTATCTTTACTCCCCCAGACCTTTTGACCGGCAGGGGACGGAGGAAAACCAGTAGACATAATGGGGGACGGAGGCAGCCTCCGTCCCCTTTTTCCTGCGTATAAGGGGACGGAGCAGAAAACCCGTCATCCCTTGTGCGGCAAGGTGTGAATCGAAGTGGGGACAGAGGTTTAGTGCTTTAGCAGAGTGAGGGTCGGAGGCAGACACCTCCTGATAAGGTCTTTTTACCTGTCTATAAAACTATTTATGTAAATTTTTGAGTTTAAATCGCATTTTAATGTGGTAAAAGAACTAGAAAATACATAGTTTTTCAGATAAGGAGACAGAAATGAAAAAAATGTGAGTTTTATACCAGTAGTTCTTATCCTTTTTTTATCCGCATGCTCAAGCCCCTTGCAGGAAGAAATCATGGAGTATACAAACGAACAGCTTCCTGAGATGATCGACATCGAACAGGAAGCAATGAAGACCTATGAAAAAGCGGCAGGCGGAGCGGTCGATGAGAACGAAATAGCTAAAGTCATCGAAGAAACGGTTGTACCGGCATATACCAAAATGTCAGAGAAAGCGAATGCACTTGAGATTACGGATGAAGAGCTGCAGCGTCTCCATGAACGATTTACAGCAAGTATTGAGGAAAACATGAAAGGCATTGAGCTTATGGCAGATTCCATAACCAATCAGGATGAGGCTATGCTTAAACAGGGAAGTGAATTGCTTGATAAGGTATCCAGCGAAAGGAAGTCCTTCAAGGAAGACCTGGAAGCCTATGCCATAGAAAATGACCTAGAAATGGAAGAGCCAAAAGAATAGGAATTCCTAAGCCCCCGTCACGGCCGATGGGGGTTTTATGATATGCTGAAATGGCACCCAATCTTATAGCTTGGAGGTCTTATGAAGGAAACCATTATTTTTATACACGGACTGACGGGTTCTAAACGGGCATTCAGGAAACAAATCGATTACTTTAGCCATCATTTCAATACGTATGCTTATGATTTATTAGGCCACGGGGAGGACCGCGGCAGACAGACTGATTTTTCACTGGAGGGCCTTACCCGCCAGCTGGAGGAGCTGTATGAGCGGGAGCAAATTGAAAAGGCTCATCTATGCTCCATCAGCTACGGCTGCTATCCGAGTACGATTTTTGCAGCAAAATATAAAGAAAAGGTATCCAGTTTATGCTATATAGGGGGCCACTATAATTCAGATTCTCCTTTAACCTACGTGCTGCAGCATTTCAGGGAGCACCAATATGAAAACTATCCAGAGTGGCTCAGACGCTATTCAAAGGACCTTTTTCCTAAAAGCGGGGTTGTGGATCCGTATGCCCTCATTTCCTCTAAGCTTTATTATAAATATGGGCTGGAGCTTCATGAGGATGTATTAAAAAAGGCAATCGATCACAGGCTTGAGTATGATTTAAGAAGCGATCTTGAAAAAATAGAAGTACCCGTGCTATGGGTCATGGGAGACCATGATAACCTGTTTAAATCCGGCATAACCGACCTGGGCGAGGTAGTCCCTCATGCCGTTTATAAAGAGATTCCTCACACTGGGCACGCAGCGAACATGTTTCGGCCCTATGCGTTCAGGCGAATGTATGCGGAATTTTTAACTGGAGAGCTAAAATCTTGACTGATCTAAACTTGAACGGATGGTGAGGACATGTCCACGCTTGCGGAAGTCATGAAAATGCTGGAGCAGCTTGCCGACGGGCATAAAGCGGGACGCATGAACGGCCGCAAAAAAGCGCTCAGAGCATGGCTCTAAAGCGCTTTGTGTACCCGTATTGAACCTTAGCTGTCTGAAATCCCTGCCAGATGTCAGGCCCGCTCCTCAAAAAGCTGGGAAATCTTTGCGATTACCTGAACGGACTTCAGCATGTTATCCACGGAAGCAAATTCATACCGTCCATGGAAGTTCTCGCCGCCTGTAAATAGGTTTGGCGTCGGAAGCCCCATGTAGGAGAGCTGTGAGCCGTCCGTACCGCCGCGTATAGGGGAAACGAGCGGTTCAATTTCGAGGCTTTTCATTGCGTCGTAGGCGATGTCTACAATTTCTTTAACAGGCTCGATCTTCTCCCGCATGTTGTAGTATTGATCGTTCATTTCCAGGAGGATGCGGTCCTCGCCGTATTTTTTCTGGAAGTCCGCCACCGTTTGTTCCATTCGTACTTTCCGGTCAGCAAATTTGTTTTTATCGTGGTCGCGGATGATGTAGCTGAGCTTCGTTTCCTCCACATCTCCCGTGATGGAAGTGAGATGGAAAAAGCCTTCGTATCCTTCGGTCGATTCAGGAGCTTCATCAGCTGGCAGGCTGCTGTTGAATTCCATCGCAATTTTGGCGGAATGGATCATTTTATTCTTCGCTGTGCCGGGATGAACGTTTTTGCCTTTAATGGTGATTTTGGCTCCGGCTGCATTGAAGCTTTCATATTCAAGCTCGCCAAGCGGACCGCCGTCTACTGTGTAGGCAAACGAGGCACCGAAGGCTTTAACATCGAACCGGTGAGGCCCCCGTCCAATCTCTTCATCCGGAGTAAACGCCACGCGAATCTTTCCATGCTTGATTTCGGGGTGCTGGATCAAATAATCCATCGCGGTCATAATCTCAGCGACCCCGGCTTTATTATCTGCTCCGAGAAGGGTTGTCCCATCCGTTGTAATCAATGTGTGGCCTATGTAATGTTTGAGGTTCGGGAACTCCTTTGGAGAAAGAACGATGTTCAGGTCCCGGTTCAGCAAAATGTCTTCACCATCATAGTTTTCCAGGATTTGAGGATTCACGTTTGTGCCGGTAAAGTCTGTAGCTGTATCAACGTGCGCCAGAAATCCAATGACTGGAACGTCCTTTTCTGTATTGGATGGGAGGGTGGCCATTACATATCCGTTTTCATCCATTGAAACCTCTTCCATTCCGAGTGCCTGAAGTTCTTTTGCCAGTCTTTCAGCGAGGATAAGCTGTCCTGGAGTGGATGGACAGGTATTGCTTTCTTCATTGGATTGGGTATCCACTTTAACATACGAGATAAAACGCTCGATTAATTGCTCCTTCATGAAAAATCCTCCTCTAACCGTCATGTTTCTATTCTATCATCAATAATGGCTGATAGCCTGTTATCGTCGGAATGTATAGAAAGTTTAGTTTGTTTATCGCTGAAGGGGCAGAGCCTATTGCTCTGGTCCTGCAGCAATCAGTCTGGCAGATCCAGTCATCAAAAATGAACAAAAAAAGCGCTGCAGGGCATTGGCTCCCATACAGCGCGTTTTAACAGGCTTATTTGCTTTCTTTCAAAATCTTGAAGATTTTCTTTGCCTGATCTGTATTATCAATAAGACCGGCAAATTGCTCTTTTCCAGGGCCGTAAGCGTAAACCGGTACTTCTTCCCCGGTATGGCCGGATGTGGTCCAGCCTGTGAAGGAACGCTTGTTGAAAATCTGCTCGATGGCATTATCGATTTCCGTCATGTTCTTCTTCTCAGCTGCAGCTTTCACACTATTGATTTCCGCTTGTGTCAGCTCGAGCGCAATGTTGTCTTTTAGGACCTTTTCAGCGTCCATTCCTTCCATGATTCTTGCAGCCATATAGTCGGGTGTTTTTTTCGCGGCAAGAAGAGGCTCCACTTTAAAGTTGTATTCCCCGCCTGCTCCCATTGAAAAACCGCCGGTAGAGTGGTCAGCTGTCGCAACGACTAATGTATGCTTGTCCTTTTTCGCGTATTCAATGGCTGCTTTGTATGCTCTTTCGAAGTCTTCCATTTCGCTCATTGCGGCAACGATATCGTTGTCATGGCCGGCCCAGTCAATCTGGCTTCCTTCGACCATTAAGAAGAAACCGTTTTTATTTGTGCTCAGCTGCTTGAGAGCCACGCGGGTCATTTCCTCAAGAGAAGGGGTTTCTGCTTTTCGGTCAATCATTTTATCCATACCGCCGTCAGCAAACAGGCCGAGCAGTTTGGTGTTTCTGTTTTTCATCATGTCTTTTTTATTCGTAACGTAGTTGTAGCCGTCCTTTTTGAAAAGCTTAGTTAAATCGCGGTCGCTGCGGACAAAGTTTGACTTTCCGCCGCCAAGCATCACGTCGATTTTGTGGCTGCCTTTAATCATTTCATCATAGTAATCGTCCGCGATTTGGTTCATGTTTCTGCGGGATTCATCATGGGCGCCAAAAGAAGCAGGGGTAGCATGTGTGATTTCGGAAGTCGCAACAAGACCTGTGGACTTTCCTTGGGATTTTGCCTGCTCCAGTACTGTCTTAACTTCAGAAAGGTCATTATCGACAGCAATAGCATTGTTGTAGGTTTTAACGCCGCCTGACATAGCTGTTCCGGCAGAAGCGGAATCTGTTATGTTTTGGGCAGGATCGTCAGGATGGGTGGTTTGCATACCGACCAAATGTTTATCAAATGCGGTCAGCTCGATGTCTTCTGTACGCGGGTTATCCTTCATATAACGGTGCGCAGTCGTATAAGTCACGCCCATGCCATCACCAATAAGGAAGATAACATTCTTAATTTTCGGATTTTTTTCCTTAATCTTCTTTGCGATTTCTTCTTTAGCCGAAGATTTTTCAGCATGGGCTCCCTGGGGTGTAAAAGCTGCGCCGATTAGAGTGCCAAGGGCAAGGGCGGAAACAGTGGCGATTGGAACAATCTTCTTCTTTACTAATCCAGTAAATTTCAATTTTATTCCTCCCATTATGAAAATATGTAACTATTCTCATAATAGGATAATAATGTGTATTCTCAATTACGAACATGTAAAGATGCTATATAGTGTTTGTAAAGCATGGGTTAATCGAATCGGGACGTATATACTGTTCTATATTGAGTTCAAATACTGCAAAGAGAATCAACCCGGCTGCTTTTTCTCTGGTCAGCCGGATATCAAGAGCCTTCAGGCTGCAGGGGAGCTTTGCACCGTGAATGAGGGAATCAATTGAATCCCGGGTAATGAACTGCCGGGCAAGGGCAGTATGCGCAGGTTCACCCTATTCTGCCTCGTCCGGAGCTGCTCCCCTTAAGGCTTCAGCTCAAAGAGGCTCCGAATGGCTTGCTAGAAAGATGGCTGCGATGCAGGGAGCTTTCTCCTGTAATGGGTCGGTGACATTCCAGTAAGTGATTTAAAGGTTTTGCTGAAATGTCCCTGATCATGAAAACACAGGATCATACTAATTTCAAAAATGCTTTTGTTTGTAGTGGAGAGGAGGATTTTTGCCCGTTCAATCTTAATTTTTTTCGCGTATTTCATAATGCTGATGCCCATTTCCTTTTTAAAGCAGGAGGAGGCATAGCCGGCTGAAATTTCGAGATCCTCAGACAGCTTTCTAATGGAAAGATGATGTTCAATATTCATGTGCAGGTAAGGAAGAATTTTGTTTGCTACAAAGCTTTCCGCTTCGTCCAAGTCGCCAATGAAGAGGTCAAAATAGGCAGCTGCCATTTCAAGTTCAAGGGAATGAAGGTCGGAGAGGGATGATTGTTTCGATATGGAAGTGTAAAATCGGTTGTATACACGGTGAAGGTAGCTCCTGGCAGCGCCTAGCTTCATCATTTCCCGGGTGTAAACAGCATTCCAGATGTGGAGGTCAATTTTCTTGGAGACCGCAGATAAAAATTGCTTCTCTTCCTCAATCTGTTTGGAAGCAATCCGTTTAAGCATTTCTGTTTTGTCTCTTGATTCAATAAGATAAACGGCATCCAGGGTAAAAAGCTGGGGATCGGAAAGGTACGTTTCATTCATACGTTTATACACCTCGAAAATCATAATCTCTATCCATTATAGTCCATTCCTTGGTAAAGGAAGAAAATTTTATGTAAAGGTGTTGTTAATTTGAAATGATATGGAGTTTACCTAAATAAGAGGTTTCGTTCAAACGGGTTTTGAAATGGGAAAAACCGCTGCTCTATTTGAGGCAGCGGCGTATATAAGGGGCATTGGCAGCAACAGCCAGGCTGCCATTGGAAACTTTATTGCTCTTCATCCGGCAGAGCCCATACTGAAACGCTCTCGCCGTTTACAGGAAATGTGCCGAAGCCGTCTTCTCCGATTTGTACTTTATCCTCTCTTGTTCCAGTCATATCGACCCAGACTTCACCTGCGCGATGCTCGCCGGCAAACATCCTTTTTTCCCCTTCATCTCCGTTAGAAATGACTACTGCACAGCCTGAGCGTTCCATTTCATCGGTGCCCATCCGGATCCATCCGATTGTATTCGGATGGTCAAAGTAATCATCCTGATCGCCATAGGCTTTGCTGGATCTTGCGTAGAGAAGGGGATCAATGGCTATTTTCTTCCCTTCAACCGGCTCCTCGCCGCCTATTCCGTAATAATCCCCGAAGAATACACAAGGATACCCGTCTTTTCGAAGCAAAATTAAGGCATAGGCACTTTGTTTAAACCAATCGCCGACCCATGACTCAAGGGCTTCATTTGGCTGGGAATCATGATTGTCGACAAACGTGACTGCATTCATAGGGTGTGACTGGACAAGTGTGTCTTCAAAAATCGTCGACAGATCAAAGTCGCGTCCCGTTAATGAAGCTTCGTGCAGTTTATAGTGGAGGGAGACGTCAAATAGATCCATTTGATAGTCAATCTGATCTAGAAATTCCTGACAGGCAGCAAGCTCGGAGTTCCAGAATTCACCGACCATATAAAAATTCTCACCGCGATGGGCAGCGGTTTCCTTTGCAAAGTTTTTAATAAACTCATGGTTTATATGCTTAATGGCATCCAGTCTGTAGCCGTCGCAGTCCAATGTATCCGCAAGCCATTTGCCCCATTCAATCATTTCCTTCTGGACATCAGGGTGGTCGTAATCAATATTGGCGAACATGAGGTAATCATAGTTGCCAAACTCGTCGTCTACATTTTCATTCCAGTCTTTGTTTTTGCCAAGAATACGGAAAACCCCGGTCCGGTCCTGCTTTGCATCATAGTCGGTTCCGTTAAAGTGCCCGAAATTCCATTTAAAGGAGGAATAGGTGTCTTTGCGTCCGGGAAAGGTGAATTTCGTCCAGCCTTCGATGTCAAACGGGTCCGATATGACCTTTTCACGATTATCCGGATCGACTTCCACCACTTTAAATGTTTCCGTTTCATCAGCTCCTGCCTTGTGGTTCATCACAACGTCTGCATATACCTGAATCTCATTTTCGTGACAGGCGGCAATGGCTTCCAGCAGCTCTTTCTTCGTGCCGTATTTTGTACGGGTGGTACCCTTTTGCTCAAACTCGCCAATATCATAAAGATCATATATCCCGTATCCTGTGTCTTCAGCTGATTGTCCTTTCGTAACAGGTGGAATCCATACAGAATCAATGCCAATTTCTTTTAATTCAGGGGCCATCTCTTTAAGCTTTTTCCAATGCTCCCCATCTGCCTTTAAATGCCACTCAAAAAACTGCATCATCGTATGATTCTGCGGCATACCCATTCCTCCCGTAATTAGCTCATCTAATGATAAATAGCCTAAAACAGGGTGCTGGTAAACCTTTACGCAGGAAAAATTTTGCTCTCCCCTTTTTTATTTTCGTTCCAAGTGCCTAAAAAATGACGCTGGCATTCCCTCAAAAATCATGATAGGATTTTCTAGTGAGCTTAATACTGACTATTGATAAAAAAGAAATTTTTATCTAAAATCTTATGTAAGCGATAACAAAAAGAGTTGAAGCTGATCTAAATCCTTTGCAATTTCAGCGTTCTCGGCAATTTAACAAAAAGCTCCTTCCAGCCGGAACATTCTGTCAATATAGGATTATTCAGCTATAAACTCAGCGCGTTTTTTGGTCAGAAGGGAGAGGGGAAACATGCAAAATCAGCAAAACAACGAATTGAAGCGGGGGCTGGAGGAAAGGCATATTACCCTTATGTCGCTCGGTGCAGCAATAGGGGTAGGCTTGTTCCTTGGATCCGCAGCTGCCATTGAGCTTGCAGGGCCTGGAATTTTGCTCGCCTACGCATTTGCAGGAATGATTATGTTCTTTATTATGAGAGCACTTGGCGAGATGGCGATCCAAAAGCCTGTTGCCGGCTCTTTCAGCCGTTACGCCAGGGATTACCTTGGGCCGCTGCCTGGGTTTTTAACGGGGTGGAATTACTGGTTCCTATGGGTTGTTACGTGTATGGCGGAAATTACAGCTGTGGCGAAATACATGACGATGTGGGTGCCGGAGGAGCAGGTCGCACCGTGGATATGGGCGCTGCTCGCCTTGATCATAATGACTTCTGTAAATTTCCTGGCCGTTAAAGCATACGGTGAGCTGGAGTTCTGGTTCGCCCTTATTAAAATTGTGACGATTATTGGAATGATCATCATCGGAGCCGGCATTATCATCTTTGGAATTGGCAATGGCGGAGTGGCTACCGGTATCTCCAACCTTTGGAGCAATGGGGGATTTTTCCCGAATGGCATTGAAGGGGTTATGCTGTCACTGTCTATGGTCATGTTTGCCTTTCTTGGAATTGAGCTGATCGGTGTGACAGCAGGGGAGGTAAAAAATCCTGAAAAATCTTTGGCTAGAGCGATTGATACCGTGTTCTGGCGCATTTTGATTTTCTATGTCGGTGCTCTTTTTGTCATTATGTCCATTTATCCTTGGGACCAGATTGGAACCCAGGGGAGCCCGTTCGTGTTAACCTTTGAAAAACTGGGCATTCCGGGCGCAGCCGGAATTATTAACTTTGTCGTTTTAACGGCGGCCCTGTCCTCCTGCAACAGCGGAATCTTCAGTACCGGGAGAATGCTGTTTAACCTTGCCCAGCAGGATGAAGCCCCCAAATCTTACAGCAAGATCACAAAAGGGGGAGTGCCGGGACTGGCCATCCTCACTTCTGCTGCCGCCCTGCTTGTCGGTGTGGTCCTGAATTATCTCGTGCCTGAAAAAGCCTTTGTGTGGGTAACAAGCATTTCTACATTTGGGGCGATTTGGACATGGGGAATCATCCTTCTGTCGCAGATGCGCTACCGCAGGTCATTAAGCCGGGAGCAGGTAAAAAATCTGAAATACAAAATGCCGCTGTTTCCCTATGCAAACTATATCGCCCTTGCCTTTTTAGGGATGGTTGTCGTACTCATGGCATTCAGTGCAGATACAAGAGTGGCTCTGATCGTTGGACCGATATGGTTTGCGCTTCTGCTGGCTGTCTACTTTGCCAAAGGATTTCATAAAAGAAGTGTGCAATAACCAAATAAAACAGCTGGCGGTTTTCATTCCGTCAGCTGTTTTCAGCTTATATAAAACCGGTCAGGAGCCCACACAGCAATGTCCCTGCCCGGAACCGCCACAACGAGCCAGGTCTCATCGTCGTATTGCACGCCTGCCTGCCAGCACTCGTATAATCCGTGAGAACCATTTACAAAAAGAACAGAGCCTTTCTCCAGCGTGATATAAAGATGCGGTGTTTCTTCTCCTAACCTTATATCCGCAACTTTTTTCCTTCTTATGCTATAAACTCTCGAGTATTCTTCATCCTCCGAGTCATTTTCCATTTCATCCTCATTCGAAGGGTATATCTGAGGCGGCTGATCAAACACACACCACTTTGATTCAATGTTTAAATAGAGCTGTCCGCCATAGTCCTCTGTGTTTTCATAATTGGTAAAATAAATCTTAATAGCAGCCGGTGAAAATCCAAACTGCACTCCGTCAACCTGGGCTCCTGAAAAAAGATGCCTTAATACATCCTCCGCAAATACTTTATCCTCTATAAGCATGTTTTGGACCTGCCTTACTATATCCTTTTTGTCACCATTTCATTTGCTGCAGTAATATGACGAACAATTTCCCAAATGGAATGTGCGCCGGGGACAGGGCGGTTGAATGCCATTTCTTATCCTGCTCCCTCCAGCGCCTCCACTATAGAGAGCCCGTGCCAGGCCCTGCCTTTACAAGGCTTTTCAAGCTGCAGGGCCATCCGTCTGCCAGGTTCTTCGGCTCTATAAGCCAGGAGTTTCAGCAGGTTACGAATTAAAAGAGAAGAATTCCTGCTAAACAGCCTAATCCGTATCCGCACATTACAATTGCCGCGGCAATAAAGGTATAAAGACAAGCCCGGATAAATTCCGGCTGTTTTTGTACCAGGTTAGCCGCGACGCGGAAGGTTCTATCCATTTCTCATTCCTCCAAAAAGTGAATCACTTCTAAGGGAAGGATATCTGGTATGGAACGGAAAATCAATAGGAAAAAACCCCGTGTTTTCGACACAGGGTCAAATTCCATTATGCGATGGTAACACCGACAAGAGATTCGGGTGGATGACCGAGGGAGAGCCGGCTGATTTTTGAGAACCCCGTCTCATGATATTGACTTAAAAGTTTGCGCAAAACAGGAAATTCAGGTTCCATTTTCAGCTTTTGCACCTCTTCTTTATAGAGCGTTAAAACGGATTTTTCTGCTGTGCTTGGGTAGTAGCGGCCAGGTTTTTCATCCAGCAGCATGCTTCCCATAAAATGATGTTTAAACTGCAGCTGACGTGTCAAATTCACCAGATGAATCCATTTGCTGAACAGTTCCGGATATCCGTCTTTCATTTTTTCCAGCTCAGCTTGAAGCATTTGCAGATCTTCCATGTTTGAAGCAGCAACCATTCCTATCCCCGCCCTTTTTTTATTCGTAATCCCATGGCTTGTTTAACGTAATATTTTTAGCGAGCTCCTTGCTTTTTGTTCTTCTGAGCTTTCTCATTTCCGCACGTTGATTCGCTGTTTCATAGAGGAATTTTTCTTCTTCGGTTTCAGGAATAACCTGCGGAACCGCAAGGGGTTTTTTGCTCTCATCCAGCGCGACAAACGTGAGAAATGCTGTAGCTGCAATTCTTCTCTCGCCCTTGATCATGTCCTCCGCTATCACCTTGCAGAAAATCTCCATTGATGTACTTCCTGTGAAGGATACAAAGGATTCAATGCATACAGAGTCCGTTTGATGAATCGGGCATAAGAAGTCAATGGAGTCTGTCGATGCAGTTACGCACTCCTTGGCCCGCGCATGCCTTCTCGCAGAAAGAGTGGCACAGCTGTCCAGCTTTTTCATCAGCACACCGCCGAACAGAGTGTTGTAGTTATTTAAATCGCAAGTTAATACTTGATCGGTATTAACAATACGGCTTTCTTTCGCTCTTTTTGCTTCCATTCCGTCAGATCCCTTCTGTCCTGTCTCAATGGCAGTCTTGTTATAGGGCTAGTGTAGTATGAGAAAAAATGTAAGTAAAATGGTTGTTTTTTATTCTTAGGATTCCATGTGTCTATGTAAATGCTTCCAAATTGGAATGATAGAACGGGGGATAGCGAGGATGAAATAAAAAAAACACCTAATACCACTCTTTAAGCGAGCGTTCTTAGGTCTTAATCGGGCCGTATCCGGAAGCAGCGTTAGGTATACAGCTCTACGGTATCTTTAATTGCTGTTTTACGTAATGAAGCCATTCTTTTGCGGCGAAGGGGAGGTAGTGGTCTTTTTTCCAAATAACGGCCAAATGCCAGCTTATAGCCGGGTCCACGATCTTTACTGAACGGACTTTATCTGAAAGGTGTCGGCATATGCTCTCAGGGAACATGGCTGCTCCGAGTCTGCACGAGACCATCTCTTCAATAAATTCCCATTGAGAGCTTTCGGAGACGACCTTTGGCTGAAATCCTGCGCTGTTGCATGCTGTCAAAATGCGGTCATGGAGGACAAAATCTTTATTAAAAAGAATGAACGGCTCGGATTCAAGCTCGCGAAGTGTAACTTCTTCCTGTTCAGCCAGCCGGTGATCCGGATGCAAAACCAGCCTGAAATCCTCTTCCATATAGGAAAGGCAGGTGAATTCATCTTCATTCGCCGGAAGAACGACAATTCCTGCATGAAGACCGCCGGAGGCGACCTCTTCCTCAATTTTTTTCGAGCCGTCTTCAACCAAATGGAAGGTAATATCCGGATACTGTTCATGAAAGGAGCCAATCATCTTCGGAAAAAAACCGGTATCGATAATAGGAGGCAGCCCTAGGCGGATCACACCTTTTTTCAGGCTCAGCAAATCATCGAGCTCCATTTGAAGGTTACGGAAGGCATGATCAATCAATTTAGCCTGATCATAGATCACCTGTCCCGCATCCGTTAAAATGAGCTTTTTGCGGGAGCGTTCAAATAGCGTGACCCCGAGTTCTTCTTCCAGATTTTTAATCATTTTGCTGATTGTAGGCTGTGTAATGAACAAATGGTTGGCGGCCCTTGTAAAGCTCTTAAATTTGACGACTTCTATGAAATATTGCAAATGCTTTATGTCCATGATTTTCACCCTCATCTCCATCCGGATACATTCATCTTAGCAAAGTTTGCGTTATTCTTCACAAGCCTTTTGCATGATTCAGAAATTAGGAATATACTTATTCTAACATGGTAAGGAAAGCGGGGAGACTTGAGTGGAAACAGCAAACATAGCAGACCGGGCAAGCTCATTAAAAAGGATGCTGCGCCATCAGACCATCGATGCGATTTTAAATGAACTGGACGGCACCATCATGAATCTTTCCCGGGAAATGAGGCTGGAAAAGTATCGTAAAATGGCAGAGAGTCCATTTAGATTTTTCCGAGGAAGCGCCTATTTGTTCTATTTTGATGTAACGAAAATCCCTTTTTCTTTTCATACACCGGAGGACAAGCCGATTTGGATACAAGGGGATCTGCATATTGAAAATTTCGGAGCCTTTCAAAATGAAAAGGGAGATTTCGTATTCGATGTAAATGATTTCGATGAAGGAACAATGGGCTCTTATTTATATGATTTGCTGAGAATGTCGGCAAGCATCGCGCTTTTTTGTGAAGCGGAAGGGTACACCGAGGAAGAGCAGGAAGCAAGGATTCACACGTATTTAAAGGCTTATACGGATCAGATGAAACGATTTGCCAAAGGAAAAGATGATCCTGTAACCTTTTATTTCACTTCGGAAAACTCAAAAAATCCAGTCCGGAAACTGCTGAAAAAATTAAAAAAAAGAAGAATGAATAAGCTGCTCGATGACTATACAGAACTAAATGATCAGGGAGTCCGGAGCTTTAAATGGTCAGAAGAAATCCAGCACGCCTCGGAACATGAATCGGTAATGATCAAAGAAGCATGGAAAGACTACATCGCGTCTTTAGATAAAAATGACCAAAGGGATCTCTCTTACTACAAAATCAAAGATATTTCCAAAAAACTTGGCTCGGGTACAGCTTCTATCGGCCTTGACCGTTTTTATGTCCTGATTGAAGGGGACGAAGGGGAACATGGCCTGGACGATTTAGTACTGGAAGTAAAAGAAGTCCGTGCGCCCATTCCAGGATATTTTCTTCCGGCAGGAAGGGAATTTTGGGAAGAGCATGCCCATCAGGGTGAAAGGGTGATATCCACCCAAAAGGCTATGCACCATCATGAGGATCCATTTCTAGGCTACGTAACAATGGAGGGGCGCCACTTTTATATCAGGGAACGTTCCCCCGTTAAAAAAAAGCTGAAGGCTAAGCATATTGACGGGCCGCAGCAAATGGATGAAGCATTGGATACAATGGGAAGAATTACAGCCAAAATCCATGCAAGAGCCGATGCAGATTTAGCAGATTCCTTCCTTACCCATCACAGTGAAATTGAAATATTAAAAGCGATCGGGTCTGACACACGCCGGTTCGCCGATCAGATTTCGTTCACGGCAATGGGGTACAAGCGTCAAACCAATGCAGATTACGCGATCTTTTGTGAATGGCTCAATCAATACGAGAATGAGTAGCAGTAAGTACCTGCTATGCTTGAAACCAGGTATGGATGATGGAAGAAAGAGGGCATGGTTTTGATAGGATTGGACCTTAAGCACTTGCAGCGGTATGGCAATGATGCCAGGAGAAAGAGTGATTCTGATCACTCAAAAGCCCTTCAAATACATCATAATAAAACCCCCAAATGCTTGGGGGTTTTTTATGCTGTTACTATTGCTGTACAAACGTTAATAAATATTCATCCTGCATGAGGACAGCATACGTTCCATCCGGATTGCGGAGGACGTTTACAGTCGCTTCTTTTGCGGGTTCCAGTGAGATCTTACCGCTGTATACCTTTGTAAGGATATCTAAATACTTGTCGCCAAATTCCTGTCCGGACATCTTTCCTTCTTGAAAGCTTGTAATTGCGTCTGTCAGGTCTTTTGAAAGGAGCTTGGTTTCACTGAATCCTTCAATACTCAGAGTAACTGTATAAGAGGTGCCGTCTTCGGCTGATTTTGAATCTACTATCTCGTACTTCGTCTGTGAAAGAGCATTTTTAAATGCAGCTGTTGCTTTTTCCAGTTTTTCGGGTGATGGCGAAGCACCAAATGATTTAAGTGCATTCGTTAAATTGGTTTCAAATGCCGCAATAAAGAATCCCTTTTGCTCTTCTGCGCTTTTCTTCTTCTGATCATCGCTTTCAGCATCAGGAGCTTTGCTGATGTAATTATCTGTGTTTTGATAAACGGTCGCTTGAATGAGCGCATCTACATATTTTGCCGCCTCTTCTTCATATGCTGCATTGTCTTCGCTTTCTGCTGGCTCTTCAGCAGGTTCTTCAGCGGGTTCTTCGGAAGGCTCTTCAGCAGGTTTTTCAGCCGGTAATTCTTCTTCCGATTCAGGCTTAGCAATGTCTTCCAGCTTATTGTGGGATGAATAAATATATTCTTTCCTGTGATCAATGTTTTGTGTTTCATTTTGTATTTTTTCAGAGAAGATCTGGTGGATAATGAGCTTTGTCATAAAATTTGTTTCTTTGTCGATTGTGATCGAGATATCATACTTTTTAAGACGGATGTTCTCTTGCTTTTTATTATCTGATTGATCCGCTTCAAAGAGATTTTTGTAGTAATCCGCTCTTTCTTTCTCTAATAGGGATTGTTTTTCCTCATCTGTTCCGTTGAAGGTTAATACATAGGAAAGATCGGTTTCAGACTCCATCTTAAATTTATTTTGGAGTTCCGGATCAATCCCTTCTAGATAGGCAATGTAATCGCGTCCCATATTAAGCTCTTGCTCCGAGAGGTTTCTGTAATACTCTTCTTCCCCCTCGTTCATCTCTGAATTTTCGCCTTCTAGACCTAGAATTCCGGAACTGGGATCGATATAGATTAAATTCCCGTTATCATACTCTTTTAATGTTTTCTTGTTTTTAAAATCCAGTTTTTGTGTCCCTTTATAACTCTGTTTTCCTTTGTTCTCAATCGTAAATTCCACCATTACATTGTCCAGATTTTCTTGTGCAGCGGATGAACTTTCGATTACGTTTTGTGGAGCTGTTCCGCATGCACTTAAGATCAGCAGGGGCAGGATCGCAGCCCACCAGAATTTTACGTTTTTCATCACGTTCCCCCTAATTTCGTGTTACTTGCTACCAATCTTCTATACCCATAAGATTGAATAAATAACATAAAAATACAATTTAATAGTTGCCATTTTTGTGGAATCGAAAGAAAATGTTCTGGTAAACAATAATGTATACATGTTTACAAAATGTATCTGTATGTTTACATAAATGTTTACAAGTATACAAAAACGAACACAAACTGTCGTGTCCGTATGTTTACAAAATTGTAATCGTGTATACATAAATAGAAGAGGTGTACACAAAAAGAGAAGTGTTGTAAACATTTTTGAAAACGCTAAAACCTGTATTGAAAGAAAGCCTTTTATGTATTACCTTAAAAGGAGACCATGATTACGAATGGTATAAAGAACTTAATTAAAGAAGGGAAAGTTGACTATGAATCTTTCTAGAATCGCAGCAGTCGATGTAGGGAACGATGCAGTAAAAGCACTGTTCGGAAAACTAGACTCAGAATTATACATACCAAACGTTATCGCAAGAGATTTAGAGGACCGCCCGGTAATTGGCATCGAGGAGCTTAATGAAAAGGATCCGCTTGAAAACATTCACATCCGTGTGCACTCTCCAGCATTAAAAGAAAACAATGTTATTTACCGTGTAGGGAGCCTGGCAGCAAAAAGCAATAACTCTACAGAATTAGATCCGGGAAGCAGCAAATCCGAAGAAGACCAGACGCTCGTTATGCTGTTCGCTTCACTTGCACTTGATGCAGTGAACGGAACATCTGAAAAAGGATTTAAGAAAAACAACCAGGTTATTGATGCGAACTATACCCTTGGTACAGGTCTGCCTCTGAGAGAAGTAAAAGAAGGGAAAGATGTTGGATACCGTTCCCAGCTGCTCGGATCCGTACATCAGGTTGAGTTCCTTGTAACGCCAAAATATCAGGGTCTTAAAGTGAACATTCGTTTTGACGAAGTGAAAGTGTATCCAGAGGGCTTTGCAGCTTACATCAACCTGGTCATGGATAACGATTTAAACATTATTAATAAAGATCTGATTGATAAGAGAATTCTCATACAGGATATCGGTGGTCTCTCCACAGATATCGCTGTCATCCGCAACCGCAATGTTGATGATGATAAGGCCCAGGGATTTAATCTGGGAGTCTCTGAATCTCTTGAAGCAATCCGGGAAGAAATCTTAACAAAGCATGGGGTAGAGCTTGATAGCCGCAGAGATGTGGTTGAGATCATTACCCGCAAAAATGACCGGAACCACATCATGGTAAAGGGAAGCAGGACAAGCGTTCATGATATTACGGACCGTATTTTGCTGGAGCTTGCAAAAAAACAATACCGCTTCCTGCGCAACGTTTGGCAGCGCAATTCCCAAACGGAGATCTGCTACTTTGTCGGCGGTGGCGCTTCTGTTCTAAAAGACTATATAAAGGCGCTCAACAACAATCTTGACGGGTATAACATTGAGTTTTTCGAAGATGAAAAGGAAAGCATCTGGATGATGTCAAATGCTTACTACAAACTAATTACCGATTATGTGCGCAAAACAAGAAAATCAGAAAAAAAGGATGAAAAGCAGCCGGCTTCCTCATCCAAATAAGGTGATGACTAGATGAAACCGTCGGATAAACGTATAGAGCGGGGCCAGGCGATCACGTTCAGGGTCCCCTCTGATACTCCCGATCACCTGTTAAAGCAGCTCTCAAAGCTTAAAGAAACGGAAAAAAGAAACTTCTCAAGCAGAATTGGCGAATTTGTGCTGAAAGGAGTAGGAGAGTCTTTGTCTAAAGAAAAACAGACGCTGACGATCCCTCTCCCCCGCCAGCTCACAAAGGAACAAAGAAATTGGCTGAAGCATGAACATTCTGAAGCATTGCTTGGCAGCATGATTCACCAGCTGCTTGCCAATCCGGTCAGAGCGACAGCCTTGCTTGCTTCTTTAAACAGCCATACAATGGATCCGGATGAGTTGATTCTCTTTGAAGAACAGGCCGCTTCATCCGCCTCTGCCCCAGTGGAAAATCCCATGGAGGAGGATCCAGTACCGGATATAGGCTCTGATGATGACTTGGAGGATTTCAGTTTTGACCAAATGCAAACCCAGGTCAGAGAATTAGAATCAGAAAACGAAGAGAATGATAGGGAAGACGATCTTTTAGGAGATTTTCTCTCAAGTATGAATAAATAAGGAGCTGACACTATATGGTCAGCTCCTTTCTACTGTCTCCTGGTAACCTGCCTTGGAATCGTCAAAGCGGGAGGGGTACCCAAACCCGGGATTCATATATAGCCTGAACAGCTGGTCTATATTGCCCAGGAAATGAATGATTTTGGTTTAGTAGCTTAATACTTTTGGACTTTCCCCATTGACACCGCGCTCAAGAATCTCAATGACAGTCAATATTTCTTCGTCTGTTACGGGCTTAGGCGCCCCGTTCACCACAGCTTCATAGAGCATATCGTAAACGGTCCCGTAGTCTCCTTTTGGAGTTAGTAGAGTTTCCTCTTTTTCTTCACCGGCATCGACCCAGGCAATTCGTCCGAACGAACGGGCTGGATCCAATCCAAACCCTTCTTCAAGCGGGGACTTCCCGGAGAATAGGTCTTCCTCCTGCCGATCGATTCCGTATTTAATAAAACTGCCCCCAGTTCCATGTGCGATAAACTTAGGATAAGGCTGTTTAACAAGATGACTCATTTTGACAATATACTTCAATTCCCCGTAGAAAAGCTCTATATGAAAGTAATCATCCGAATTATTTGGATTCCGGACGGAACGGATATCATAGTAAACCTTTTTCGGTGTTCCGAAAAGAGATACAGCCTGATCGATTAAATGAACGCCGAGTCCATATACCGCGCCACCGTAACGGCTGCTGCTGTTTGAATCGGGGGCTTCCGGACGATAATAATCGAAGTGGGATTCAATTTCCGTTACCCTGCCCAGTTTCCGGCTGCTGATGGCTTGCTGAAGGGCAAGAAAGTCGGAATCAAATCTTCTGTTCTGGTACGGCATAATGATCAGGTTTTTGTTCGCTGCTAGGTCCAGAAGCTCTTTTGCTTCTTCGCCCGTATAGCAGAATGGCTTTTCAACGAGGACGTGCTTCCCATGCTCCAGGCATTTTTTTGCATAGTCAAAGTGTGTGTCATCTGATGTGCAGATGGTAATTAAGGAAATTTCGCTATCGTGTAAAAGCTCTTCAAGCCTGTAAACAAATTCAATGTTTTGATCTCTGTATGGCTGTTCCATTTCCGGCTTTTGACTGCGGCTGTAGATTTTTTTTACTTCATACCTGTCCCGGATCAGTACATAAGGCAAATGAAAAATCGTCGTACTTTTCCCAAATCCGATAAACCCCATTTTAAGCGTCAATTCGATAGACCTCCATCCGTCTCTATGTAGTAAAACGTTTTCAAATACAGTTTAGCAGAAAGAAGGCTGGAGGGATAATATGATATACTTTGCTATTAGAGAAGAAGACTTAAAAGACTCGGAGTGATGGTTCATGCAAAAGCTTCAGGCAAAACCCGCATCTGTAAAACTGTTTCAGAAAAACTATCCTCTTGTGGAAAAAGATATGATTGAAAACGCGGGAAACCTTAAAGAGGAAGGCGAACTTTTTACAATTTCGGACCAAAAGGGCGGTTATCTGGGAACGGGGTATTACGGCATCCAAAACAAGGGAATTGGCTGGATTTTAAGCCGCAGGAAGGATGAGCAGATCGACCAGCTCTTTTTTAATAAAAAAGTGAAAGAGGCGGCAGATTACCGCAGCTCACTGTTTAATAGTCAAGAAACAACGGCATTCCGCCTGTTTAACGGCGAGGGGGATGGAATCGGCGGATTAACGATCGATTATTTTGAGGGATACTGCCTGATCAACTGGTACAGCAAGGGAATTTATACGTTCAGGAACGAGATAATGACCGCACTGCAGCATGCTGCAGGCCCAAAAGGCATTTATCAAAAAAAGCGGTTCAATGAAAAAGGCCAATACATTGAAGAAGATGATTTCGTCTGGGGAGAACAAGCCCCATATCCTCTGCTTGTGAAAGAAAACGGCGTTCAATTTGCTGTGTATTTGAATGAGGGAGCGATGGTCGGCGTCTTTCTTGATCAGCGGGAGGTCCGTCAGGCAATTAGAGACCGCTATTCGAACGGGAAAACCGTCTTAAACATGTTCTCCTATACAGGAGCCTTTTCTGTCTTTGCGGCGCTTGGTGGCGCTGCAAAGACTGTCAGTGTTGATGTAGCCAACCGGAGCCTGCCGAAAACCATTGAACAATTCAGTATAAATGGAATCGACCATGAAGCACAGGAAATCATCGTGGAGGATGTTTTCAAATATTTTAAATATGCAGCCAGAAAAGAGAAAACGTTCGATTTGGTCATTCTTGACCCTCCCAGCTTCGCTAAATCGAAAAAGCATATTTTCAGTGCAGCAAAGGATTATAAAGATTTATTAAGAGAGACCATCCATCTCACTGCTAGCGGCGGAGTGATTGCGGCCTCTACTAACGCAAGCAGCGTCAGCGATGAAAAGTTCAAAGGGTTTATTGACCAGGCATTTAAAGAAGAAAAAGTGAAATACCGCATATTGGAGAGTTTTAAGCTGCCGGAGGATTTCCGAACCGCCCCTGCTTTTAAACAGGGCAGCTATTTGAAGGTCCATTTTATAAACGTATTATAATAGCGCCGCAGGTAAAGCGGCGGAAGTCCGGGATGGCGGAAAGCTCTCCCGGTTTTTTTCGTTTATTTTTTCTTGCCGCCGGGCTGGGTTAGAGCATCCTGAATCACTTTGAATCATTATTTAATGCGTGAAGCAAGATTTTGTAAAAAGAAGGCTATATTTGTTTTATTTTCCCATAAAGGGGTATAGGATAAATGGACCTCCGCTGCAGATCGATCTGCATAGATAGTCGTGCGGCTTTTAGATTAAAAGTTTGCAAAGATTGTCGAATGTATAGAAATAGAAATTTTGTTTATTTATGATAGTTGGAGTGTCCGCCATTATCTGGCAAGAGCATACATAATTCAGGAGGTTTTTAAGAAAATGAGCGATATGGATCAGCGTAATTCAAGATCAGAGTCCGCGGCTGCAGTGGAAACAGCTCCGGTAAGACAGCCGGGAAAATTTCCGCTGAAATGGGTCATAGCAGGAATTGTTGCATTCTTAGTTATTGGAGGAACTGCAGCATATGCGCTGTTTGGAAATTTATCACCGAAGCAGCAGTATCTGCTTTATGAAATCAAAACGTTTCAAAAAGCGGCGGAAGATTTTGAAGAGCAAAATGGAGAGCTGACGGAGTTTCAGGAAAAAATAGCAGAACAGGCATCCAGCACTAATACAAAAGTTTCTATGGGCTTAGAAACAGATGGAGTGGTCCCTCCGGATTTTGAAATGTTTATGGACCTTTTGAACGAAGCAGCGGTTACAGCCGTGACAGAGCAGGATCCAAAGAATAATACGAGCTTCACGGAAGCGGGCATTGAGGTTGGCGGAGAAAGCCTGCTGGATATGGAAGTCTACCAGTCTCCTAAAATGGTGGCTGCGAAGGTTCCGGATATCTACGATAAATACTTTTATCTGAATGCAGATGAGTATGGACAATTTATGCGGCAGCTTGATCCAATGTACGACGGTCCGGAAGAACTCAGCTTTAAGCCGCTGTCGATAGAGGATTTAGAGCTCACAGAGGAAGAAGAAAAGCATGTGCAGGATACATATGCGGATTTCTTGAACAAGGAACTGAAGGATGAGTTTTTTACGAAAAAAGACAACGTTTCCTATGAACATAACGGAGAAAAAATCAATGTCACACAGCTGACAATGAAGATGAATGAAAAAGAGACAAAAGCTTTCATAAACAATGTACTGGATCAACTGATCAAGGATGAAAAGCTGCAGGACATTATTGCCAAGCGTGCGGTGAAGGTTGCGAATTCAGGAGCAAGCCAAATGGATATGCTGAATCCTGAAACCGTGAAAGACGATATTAAAGAGGGCCTTAAGGATGCAAAAACAGAATTTAAGGATGCAAAAATTCCTGAAGGTGTTACTTCTGTATTAATGGTTAAAGACCAGCTGGTAATTGACCGTGAAATGAAAATATCTGCCGGGTCATCGGATGAAGCCGATACCATTGCCATCCACACAATGGATTTTTCATATGACAATGGAAACAAGCAGGATCAAGAATTTAAAGTGGAAATCATCCCTGGAGACGGCTCCGAAGCAGCAGAAATTCTTGTGACGAATAAAATTGCGCGGAAAGATAAGAGCCGCACAGAAGACTTGAAAGCAGAACTCATCAGCAAAATGGAAGATGCTGAAGAGGCCGTCAGCTTTACGATGAAATCAGAATTTGAAGGCGAAAATCCTGCCAAACAGAAGATCACCCGTGATTTTTCTCTTGGAACGGAAGGCGAGTCCACAGGCAGCCCGGTAGCTGTTGAGGGAACCATTGTCCAAAACCAGGATGTAAGCGTGAAAGACAAGTATAATAACCAGCTGTTTGAAATTGAACTCAGCGGCGGTGACGACATGGCTCAAGGCACTATATCCCTGAAAATCGATACGAAAACAAAATTAAAAGAAAAAGCAGATATTCCAAAAGTAAGCACAGGGGATGAAGTGAACGTTAACAACATTACTCCTGAGCAAATGTCTGATATTCAAATGAAAGCCGGCGCTAAACTGCAGGACATTCTACTGCAGCTTGGGGTAATTTAATATTGGAATGAGGCCTTTCATCTATTTGATGGTTTTCACTTTGAAAAGCGTCTTAAAAAAATGGAAAACTCTTATTCTCTTATTCGCTATTCCGCTCATCCTTATGGGCGGAATGGCTTTTATTGCGGCGAAGGCGTTCACGGACAGGGAACGCCTTGAGCCATTTCAGGCAGCCATAGTGGATCAGGACCGAACGTTTCAGACCGAGTATGTAATCAAACAGCTTACGGATAGTGAAGAAATTACAGCCATTGTTAAACCGGTTATTACAGATGAAAAACGGGCAAGAACTCTCCTGAAAGAAAATAAAATTGCGGGCATGGTGATCCTCCCCAAGGATTTCAGCCAGACCATCCTGTCCGGAGAAAATGTTCCGCT
The DNA here is from genome assembly GCF_050107635.1 of Metabacillus sp. 113a. NCBI lineage: Bacteria > Bacillati > Bacillota > Bacilli > Caryophanales > Bacillaceae > Metabacillus > Metabacillus sp. 113a. The sequence goes on from NZ_JBNILJ010000002.1 coordinate 125,804, forward strand.
TACGGTAACAGGCAATGAAAAGAAGCCTCTTCAGGCCTATCTATTCAGGCAGGTAATGGAGAGCGCAGCAGACTATACTTCAGCGGCGCAGAGCGGCATCAATACCGTCTACGATGTAATGTCTGAAGCTGGCCTCTCACCTGAAGACCGGAAAACCGAATACAAAAGAGATCTGCTGAACTTTTCCCTTCATGCCCTTGGCAGGAATGAAGTGTTTGAAATGACAGAAGAGAACAGCTTGTTCCTGCAGAACGTGTTTCATTATTACGGTGTGTCGATTTTTGTGCTGCTTTTGATGGTGTGGGCCTATCAAATCCTTCTCTTTATGAGAGGCCAGCTCACCCCTGGTATAAGAACAAGGCTGCTTCTTTACCGGATGGACGGGTGGAAAATCCATCTTGCAGAATGGGCAGCAGCTGTTGTATTCCTCCTGCCTCTTCTTGCAGGCGGACTGTACGCCTTTAAAGAAGCGGACATATGGGGCGGGGAAGAGATCGCGAAGACAGCTGGAGGAATGATTCTCCTCCTCGCACTTTTCACGGCGCTATTTGCTTCCTTGTCCGCTTTGCTGCGAAGTGACCGCCTTTTCCAGGTGGTCTCAGCCCTCCTTATTTCAGCCGGAAGCGTTATGGGAGGCCATTTTATTCCTGCCTTTTATCTTCCCTCCTGGCTGGAAGCGTGGCAGGCGTGGATCCTCAATACTCACGTGCTTGATGCGGCGTTTTCCATCATTGCAGGGGAGCAGGCGGACCTTGGCAGACTTTCTGCTCTTCTCATTGCCCTGCTTGTCCTCATGTGTGCAGGTGCAGCGATAAGTCAAAAGAGAGAAGGTGCATGAAAATGATGCGGTTTGCACTAACACAGCGGCTTAAACAGCCTATTTTATTATTGATCGTGCTTCTTCTGCCTGCAGCTGCGCTGGCTGGATGGGCTTATCTGGGGGAAAGAACAGCAAAAGAGGTTAAAATCCCGGTAGCCATCGCAGATCTTGATCAGTCGGATTTCTCCAAAACGCTAATAGAGAGGCTCAAAAAACAGGAACGGCTCTCTATTATTCCAGCTTCAGAGGAATCTGCCAAAACGATGCTGCTGAGGGAAGAAGCGGATACCGTATTTATTATAAAAGAGGGCTTTAAGGAGTCTATTATGGAAGGCGACCGGGAAGGAATCATTGAAATGCGCGTGTCTCCTCTGTCGGTCGCCTCAGGTGTGGTCAGGGAAATAGCTTCGAGCGAAGTAATCCGGTTTACCTCTAACGCTAAAGCAGCGGAACGGGCCGAAAAGATTGCAGATAAATACGCGGGAGACTATCTGTTCCCGGAAAATGTCGGTGAAAAAGCCTATGAGAGGGCAGATGAGCAATGGGAGCCCAAGCCGCTAATGACCATCCGCTATGAAGCTGCAGGAGGAAAAGAAGAAAGCTCTGCGGAATCTCCCTCAGGATTGCTGCAGTCTCCCTTGCAGGTTTGGACAGTTCTTACCCTGGTCTTATGTATGTTCACCACTGATTGGGTAGTAAAAGAAAAGGACGTGCTGTACAAAAGAATACAGACGCTTCCAGCCGGTCTGAACGGGTATGTAGTGAACACACTCAGCTCCTTTTGGGTCCTGCACTTCCTCCAGGCGGGAATCAGCTGGCTAATCATGCGCACGCTTGCTCCCGGCATGCCGGCACATATCCTGATTCCGATGGCGGGGTTCATTACACTTGCCATGTGCATCAGTCTGTTTGCCGCTTCTCTCTCCGCCTATCCGGGGATCTACTACGCAACCGGATCCGTTTGGATATTCATCCTGTGTCTGGCCGGCGGGCGGATTATTCCGGCAGGTGAAATCATAGGGCAGCTTGAGCAGCTGGAAGCCTGGATGCCTCAAGCCCCTCTCTATAACTGGGAGATCAGCAGCGGCTTAGCCTGGCTGAAGATGGGTGCCTATGCTGCACTCAGCAGTCTGTTAGCCTTTCTTTCCATCTCCAGACTAAGGAGTGCATCGTGATGATTGATATCCAAAATGTTTCAAAATCCTATGGCAAAAAACAGCCGCTCAAAGAGATTGCCCTCAGCATCCCAAAGGGCGAGGTGTTCGGTCTTCTGGGCCGAAATGGAGCCGGGAAGTCTACCCTGCTTTCCATTCTGGCAACCATTGCTGCTCCTGATTCCGGGACAGCGTATATTAACGGCATGGACAGCTGGAAGAAAAAGAGGAAGGTCCGGCAAGCTATTGGCTACATCCCGCAGGATATCGCTCTGTGGGAGCAGCATACCGTCAAAGAGAATATGATTACCTTCAGCAGGCTCTCCGGTGCAAAGGCCTCCACAGAGCAGCTGAAAAAGCTCTGTGAGGAGGTCCAGCTGGAAGGACACTGGAACGAGAAAGTAAGGAAGCTCTCCGGCGGCATGAAAAGAAAGCTCAATATTGCTGCCGCCCTCATCCACGATCCGGATGTTCTGCTGATGGATGAACCGACAGTTGGAATCGATCTCCAATCAAAGCTTGAAATCAACCGGCTCGTTAAGACGCTGGCAGATAGAGGAAAGACCATTGTATATACGACCCATGACTTAAACGAGATCATGACCCTCTTTGACCGGATCGGGGTATTAAGCAGCGGAACCTTCTCCTTTATAGGAAATGCCAAGTCAGCGGAAGAAGAATTCTCGGACGATGGTTCTGGTGATGAATGGATATACCGTCTGCTGAATACATGAAAGGATTATGATCCTGGCTGGCTGGTTTTACGGAATACAGCACCAGTATCATGGATTTGCTGCTGTATCGGAGCAGAGAACAGACAGCACACTGCAAGCCCGTTTTACATAAGGAACGGCGGAGCAGGTGGTGGAGCTTTAGTCGGCAGTGAAAGTGAGAACGTGCGCCTCGCTTTACCGAAGTGCGGAATGATTTCGTACCAAGGGACTGCAGTGAACGGTAAACCCCTTTCGAACCGTATGGATCGGGGATCGGGGATTTGGCATATGCTTCTGGTTACTAGAAATGAGTAACACAGAATGTCAATTGTTGTCGAAAAGTCTTTATATTAGGAATACGGACAATAAAAACGATAGTACGGACAATAAAGCAATAGTACGGACAAAAAAATGATAATACGGACAATAAAAGCAATAATACGGACAATAAAGCTATCGCATACAAAGTTAAAGCGGCCCGAATTACAATAAAAGCGGCTGTAAGCACTATAAAAAACAGTCGTAACGCCTATATAAGCCGATTGATCGAAAAAAACCGGTCAAATCATTGTCGTATACGTAAAAAGTGATCCTTGTTGTACACTCACTCTTCGTTTCACAAAAAAATCCTCCCGCTGATGGAGGATTTTTCCTTATACTCTATTCATTTTTCCAATTCAGCCATTCCTGTGATTCTAGAATTTGCAGGAATTTTGTAAGTCTTGGGAGAACCGGTTCTGCATTCTCTCCAAAATGGGCGCTCATCCGGCTGGCGAGATCATCCACCGTTGCTTCCTCTCCCATTTCGGAAAGGATAAACGTACCGTACTCGTCCATTTGGATGGTGCGGACGGCCGGCTGTTTCAGAAAGCGGACGGAGAATCGTTCGACGGCGTTTGTCCGCTGTACAAGAAGAATTCCTTTTCCATTTTCTTTTCTTTCAAACGAAACATGGTCTGCAAGAAGAGGAACCAGCTCAAGCAGGTTCCTCTCTTTTTTGCGTTTAAACACCTTTTTTGCTTCCTTTGAACGAGATAAACCAGAGCAATACGGCCAGGAGCATAAATAAGATAAATGGCAGAAGATTGCTTGGGAATAACGCGTTTTCCGGAATGTTCACTTCAAAGTAAAGGAGAACCGCAATGACTACGCCGATCAGAGCCTCACCTGCAATCAGACCGGATGCAAAGAGTGTTCCTCGGTCTGTCCGTTCTTTAATTGCTTCCTTCGTCTTAGAGAAAACTTCAACGAAGTAGCGGACAAATCCGCCGATCATAATCGGAGTACTGATATGAACTGGCAGGTAGATACCTACAGCTACAACAAGAGAGTTTAAACCAAAGAATTCAAGCGTCACAGCAATCGCTGCTCCGATAAAGATCAAGTCCCAAGGGAGATCTCCGCCGAGAACACCTTCTGCAAGAATTTTCATCAGAGCTGCTTTTGGAGCAGGAAGCTCCGCAGATCCCATTGTATAAGCATTATCCATAAGAATCAGGATGAAGCCGACAAGAGAGCCGGAAGCAACAACCCCGATCATCATGGCGACTTGCTGTTTCCAAGGAGTCCCTCCAACAATGTAGCCTGTCTTCAAATCCTGTGAAATGTCGCCGGCTACAGCCAGCGCTGTACACACAATCGCTGCTACAAGAAGGGCGGCCACCATTCCGTCCATTCCTGAGAAGCCTGTTGCTTTATAAACGACCGTAACGATTAAGAGGGTAGCAATTGTCATTCCTGATACAGGAGAGGATGAGCTTCCTACAACCCCGACAATGCGTGACGCGACGGATACGAATAAAAATCCGAAGATTGCAATGGCAAGAGCACCGATAATTCCGATGTCTGTAACCGGAACAAAAGCAATAATCAAAACGATCGCAAGAATCCCAAGAAGCACATATTTCATTGGAATATCCTGCTCTGTACGGATTGGGGCTGCCTTCATAGCTCCTTTGTTATCACGTACACCTCTAAACGTAGCAAATGCGGAGCTGAAAAGGGTAGGAAGTGATTTAGCCAGGGTAATCAGCCCGGCAACCGCAACCGCTCCGGCGCCAATGTAGCGGATGTAGCCTTCCCAGATACCCCAGGCATCAAGCTCGCTGATTGGAGCCTCAGCCGGAAATACTGCAGCCGCAGAACCGCTTCCGAAGAACCCGATAGCCGGGATAAGAACGATCCAGGCCAGAAGTCCTCCGCCAAGCATTTGACCTGCAACTCTGGGACCGATAATGTAGCCGACACCAAGGAGCGCTGGAAGGGTATCAATCCCGACAACCGCGTTTTTAAAATTCGAGATCCCTGTTTCTACTTCTGTTTTAAATAATTTAAATCCATCACCGAGAGCTTTGAACCCTCCCCCGATTAATAGACCGATTCCGATCAGTTTGGCACTGTTTCCGCCTTTTTCTCCGGATTTCAATACCTCTGCACAAGCCGTGCCTTCCGGATAGGGCAAGATCTCATGCTCTTTAACGATTAAAAGCTGACGAAGAGGAACCATCATAAATACACCAAGGAAACCCCCGGTAAGAACGACGAATATAATCAGCCCCTGGCTGACATTCACATCCCAGAGGAACAATGCAGGAAGTGTAAATACAGCTCCAGCTCCGACTGCTTCCCCGGCTGTGGTCATCGTTTGAACAATATTGTTTTCCAAAATCGAATTCCTTCTAAATAAACCTCGCAAAATGGCCATCGAAATAACAGCAGCCGGAATGGACGCGGATACCGTCAAACCGATGCGGAGACCAAGGTACGCATTCGCTGCACCGAATACAATGGCAAGGATAATTCCTAGTGCAATTGCGGTTACGGTGAGCTCTGGCAGTGATTTAGACGAAGGAATATAAGGAACAAACTTATCACGTTGTTTTGAATCATCTGACAATTTACTCGCCACCTATAGTTATAGTAAAAAAACATTTATTATCATAACACTTTTTCTCTCCTAAGAAAACCCCCTTCATGCAGGGATAAAAAGAACGACGTGGAAGTATTTTATAGAAATCGCTTACATTCCAAACTGGGTTTCAGCTGCAGAATCCTATTCTGAGGGGAGACGGATGACAATGGTTTACCAAACTCAAAATGCATTTCGCTACACAGAAGAAGATGCTGGAAAAACGGAGCTTTTTCCAAGCTGGCGTGCCGATATGCGGAAGGTGAAAAATGAAGAAAAAGACCGCTTTTATAACGCTGGAACTGTCTCAGACTGGTCCAGCCTGACGTGGAAACAAGCAGGACGGCCCTATGAAGTAAAGACGATTTCCAAATCAAAGCGGACTTACGAAGAAGCACACGGGGAAATGTCTGTGAAAACCTCATGGGAATACTTTAACCGCTCTTTTCATGAATGGTTTGTGAAGGATGTGCCAGGAGAACTGAACGCGAGCAAGAAACAGCTATGGCATCATCTTGCCCGTTTTCAGCTGAAAGATGTAAGAGGTGCACTTGGGGAAACCATCCGTCTTTCACTTTGGAATTATGCTCACCGGATTGAAGACGGAATCTGGGATCCCCGGGGCAAAAGGGCGCTGTTTGAAGGGCTGGATGTAGTCAGGCCAAGAATCCTCTTTCTCGGAGCGGCGGAAGGATACGAAGCCATGCAGCTGTATGCCATGTATCCGGGGGGAGAGGTGGTCATGGCGGATTACGATGAATTTTGTAAAACAGACCGTTTTGGCCATTTCCCCGATACGTATCCGTTTCTCGGAACAAATCCCGCCACTGGAAACGTAAAGGTTTGGTATAAAGACCAGATGAACATCACCTATGTAGTTAAGGACATTCGAAACCTGGAATTTGGAAAGGAATTCGACATTGTATTAAGTGTGGGATTGCTTGAGCATTTTCCGGATGATCTCAAGCAGGAAGCGATGGATTGGCACAGGAAATTTTTAAAGCCCGGCGGATACGTGATTATGACCACTCCGAGATGCCAGATAAAGTCAAAGCTCTTTTATACGATTATGGCAGATGTAATGAATCATACGTACCGGGAGCTTATGGATATTAGACAGATGGGCCTGTATGTATATGAGGGAGGGTTTGATATCCTGAGGCACGGGTTTATCAAAGTGCATAACGGCATTGTGGCGCGGCCGAGATAATTCCTTAAGGATAAATATCCAATTGTCTAACGATCCGCAGGATGAGAGAACAGAAGAATATGGTAAACTGGAAAGGGAAGTTTTGCATAAGAAAGGAAGATGAATATGTTTGGAAAAGTAGCCTCCGATATGCTTGGCTTAAGTGATATCGGGAGTGTCATTAAGCCCGCCGATTACGACAAAGTAGACGCTGATGATTATATCCTCCATGAGGAAAATGAACGCATCTTTTTTCTGATTAAATCAAAAGCGGATGAGTATTGCTTTACAAACCGTGCACTCGTCCATCTGGACGGGGCAAGTGCAGCCAGCAAGAAGAGAACGCTGCGCCGTATGGAGTACCGTTCAAATAAGATAAGCGAGGTCTTTCTCGAAACAGCGGGAACGGTAGACCTCGATGTCGAAATTAAGTTTAAAATGGGGAATACTGCGTACTCTATTGATGTACATAAAAAACATCTGGAAGAGCTTAAGGGTTTATATAAAGCTCTCATTAAAATTGCTGAGATCAATAAAGAAAGCCACCAAGCCCTTGAATATGCGAAGCAAAGTCTGCAAATGGCTTCCGCTACCCTTGGAAACATGAGAAGCACCGAGGGCAGTCTTTCAGAAGAATTTAAGAAAGTGAATCAAACCGCCTTCAGCTGGCTGATGGATACGAAAAAGCAGTACAGCATTAAAGACTTTGGATATGTTTTTGAAAAATATATCAACAATTTATGACAGCGGCCTGCTCCCATGGATGGGAGCCGGTTTTTTTGAAGGGAGTGTTGTAAAACCCCCTTAACCTAAGGAAAAAAAGGACTGACACAAGGCCAGTCCCATTCGTCTTATGGACAACGGTGATTTTATAGTGCTGGCGGCCGTTTCTCCTGTGTTTTTAGTTCGGTTCGCCGGTTTTACAGGATGTACAGGACGAGTGCCTCCGTCCCCCGTCACGGTAAAGGATCGAGGGACAGAGGCAGACATCGCTTCTTCCTTCTCCCCCAACGGTTCTGATGCTATGGGGACAGAGGGGAATCAGCAGACATAATTGGGGTCGGAGGCAGCCTCCGACCCCGTTTTTCAGCCTATTCAGGGACAGAGATGAGACCTTGTAAGCCCTTGTGCCGCAAAGCTCTTGCGAAATGGTGCCAGAGGTTTAATGCTTTAGCAGAGCGGGGGTCGGAGGCAAGCATCGCCTGCCAGCATACAGAAGCAAGGCAACCTCCATCAAACCCTATTCGGAGGCAAGCATCGCCTGCCAGCATACAGAAGCAAGGCAACCTCCATCAAACCCCATTCGGAGGCAAGCATCGCCCGCCATCATACAGAAGCAAGGCAACCTCCATCAAACCCTATTCGGAGGCAAGCATCGCCTGCCAGCATACAGAAGCAAGGCAATCTCCATCAAACCCCATTCGTAGGCAAGCATCGCCCGCCGGTATACGGAAGCAAGGCAACCTCCATCAAACCCCATTCGGAGGCAAGCATCGCCCGCCATCATACAGAAGCAAGGCAATCTCCATCAAACCCTATTCGGAGGCAAGCATCGCCTGCCAGCATACAGAAGCAAGGCAATCTCCATCAAACCCCATTCGGAGGCAAGCATCGCCCGCCGGTATACGGGAGCAAGGCAATGCCCGCCCAACACCGCTCGGAGGGTCTTGCATCGGAAACAAGACGAAATCTCCAAGCACCAGCGGTCAGAAGCTTCCAGCTATTGCTGTCTTCTCCCCGCTTCCGTTTCTGCCTCGAGTTCATGAATCTCCTCGGATGTAAACGGGCGGGAGCGGCTTAAAAATCTTACTCCCTCCGCGCCTTCCAGGGAGAACATTCCGCCGCGCCCATCCGTTACGTCAATGATGAGCTGTGTATGCTTCCAATACTCATATTGCTTTTTATGAATATAGAAGGGTGATCCGCCTATTTGTCCAAGAAGGAGGTCCTGGCTGCCGATCAGAAGATCCCCTTCCGGATAGCACATGGGAGAGCTTCCATCGCAGCAGCCTCCTGATTGATGGAATAGAATGGGTCCGTGCCTGGTTTGAAGTGTCTCGATTAAAGCTAAGGCGGATTCTGTCGCGGTTACGCGTTCGGCCATTCTTAAGCACCTCCCTTCTGTTTTTAAAAGAATCCGAGTTTGTTTGTGCTGTAGCTTACGAGCAGATTTTTAACTTGCTGATAATGGCTAAGCATCATTTTATGGTTTTCACGGCCGATACCGGACATTTTATAGCCGCCAAAGGCAGCATGTGCCGGGTATTGATGATAGCAGTTTGTCCATACCCGTCCTGCTTCGATGGATCGTCCAAATTGGAAAGCGGTGTTCATATCGCGTGTCCATAAGCCGGCTCCAAGACCGTATAAACTGTCGTTAGCGAGAGCGAGTGCCTCTTCCGGATGTTTGAAGGAAGTAACGGAAAGCACAGGTCCGAAAATTTCTTCCTGAAAGATGCGCATGTTGTTTTTTCCTTCAAAGATTGTCGGCTGTACGTAATATCCGTCAGCAAGGTCTCCATCCAGCCGGTTTCGTTCACCGCCAGTCAGGCATTTTGCTCCTTCTGATTTCCCGATTTCAAGATAGGATAGAATCTTTTCCATCTGTTCGGAAGAAGCCTGAGCTCCCATCATGACACTCGGGTCAAGGGGGTTCCCTGTTTTGATGGCTTTGACCCGTTCGATGGCGCGTTCCATAAACGGTTCATAAATGGATTCCTGAACGAGTGCGCGGGAAGGACACGTACAGACTTCACCCTGATTTAAAGCGAACATGACGAATCCTTCAACCGCCTTGTCCAGAAATTCATCGTCCTCCCGCATGACATCCTCGAAAAACAGATTCGGAGACTTTCCTCCCAGCTCAAGGGTCACCGGAATAATATTTTGGGAGGCATATTGCATGATCAGACGGCCGGTTGTTGTTTCGCCGGTAAAGGCTACTTTGTTGATTCTTGGATTGGAGGCAAGCGGTTTTCCGGCCTCCACTCCGTATCCATTCACAACGTTTAACACCCCTTCAGGGATTAAATCTCCAATCAGATCCAGTAAGAACATGAGTGAGGCAGGAGTTTGTTCAGCGGGCTTTAGGACAATGGTGTTTCCTGCAGCAAGAGCGGGAGCGATTTTCCAGGCGGCCATAAGGATCGGGAAGTTCCAGGGGATGATTTGTCCGACTACACCGAGCGGTTCGTAGAAATGGTAGGCTACTGTATCATGGTCAATTTGCGCAATGCTTCCTTCCTGAGCCCGGATAACGGAAGCGAAGTAGCGGAAGTGGTCTACAGCGAGCGGTATGTCCGCATTCAGCGTCTCTCTGACTGCTTTACCATTCTCCCAGGTCTCAGCAACAGCAAGTTTTTCGAGGTTTTCTTCCATGCGGTCTGCAATCCTGTTTAAGATGAGAGACCGCTCGGTAACGGAGGTTTTCCCCCATGAATCCTTTGCTTTATGGGCAGCGTCGAGGGCAAGCTCGATGTCTTCTTCTGTGGATCTGGCAATCTGGCAAAATACTTTTCCTGTAACAGGTGTAGCATTTTCAAAATACTCTCCCTTAACCGGAGGCTCCCATCTTCCCCCGATAAAATTGTCATAACGGTCTTTAAATTGAATAATGGAGCCTTCCGAGTTTGGAAATTTGTACATGCTTCATTCTCCTCCCGTTTATGTAGTCCATTGATTGCAATCGCTTACAATCTAATTTTAGAGAAACACTTTAAGTGAAAATTGTCAATTATTTGACTTTTGAGTGTTGGGGGTAAAAAATGCTGTTTTTTTAAGCGCGTGAAGGCTTCCTGAAAAATAGTTCGAATGTAAGGGCTTACTTGAAATTTAATCATTTACATCCATATTCCAGCTCGTTATAATCTGGATTGTTGAACAATTTTGAACGACAATTTTTGTGAAAAGGAGGTCTCCGAATGAGTCCTAAAATCCTATCATTTTTAAAAATAAATATTGGGTTGATCCTCGTCGCGGTTAACATCCACTTTTTCCTGTCTCCTAATGACCTTGCAGCGGGAGGGACGGGAGGTCTTTCCATCGTCATTCATGACTTCCTTCCGCTTCCGGTAGGGCAGATTATGCTCATGCTGGACTCTGTGCTTTTTCTGATCGGCTTTTTTATCATTGGATCTGCATTCGGGGCCGTTTCTTTATATTCAAGTGTCATGCTGAGCCTTCTTGTATGGGGCTTCAGCATTTTCCTCCCAATGGAGCGTCCGATGAGCGACGATATCTTGATCGAGCTGATTATCGGGATGATTATCGGATCCTTCGGGAGCGCACTCGTATTTAGCCAGCAGGCGTCAACAGGCGGAACGGATATCGTCGCGAGAATAATTAATAAATTCACCCATATGGAAATGGGGCGGGCCGTTTTGCTTGCCGATATCCTGATCGTCCTGTCATCAGCGGGGGTTTTCGGTATTCAAACAGGAATGTATGCTTTTTTCGGCTTGCTTATTAAAGGATTCCTGATTGATTACTCCATGCAAATGATGAATGAAAACAAAGAGATTGTCATTATCAGTGGCGAGAGTGACAAGATTAAACAGTTTATCCTTCTGGAGCTGAATAAAGGAGCCACTGTCCACATCGCTAAAGGAGCCTTCTCGAATGATGAAAAAGAAGTCATAACGACAATTTTGGCTAGAAGAGAGTTTCACCGCCTTAAAGTATATATTCAGTCAGTGGATGAAGACGCTTTTGTTACCATCCATAATATGAATGAGATTATGGGGCGCAACTTTAAATCATTTGCCTGATTTTCCCTTGCACCTTTAACCCAAAGCCATTTTCGTTTATGATAGGAGTTCAGTTAATGGACGGGTATAAGATGAAAATCACGGCTGAAGGGTGAGGGACGTGGAAAAACAGACAACGGAACAAAGGGTTTACATGCATTTAAAAGAAGCACTTCTGGGGAGAAAGATTGCTCCTGGCACACAGCTTGTCGAGCAAACGATATCCGAAAAACTGAAGGTCAGCCGGACGCCAATCAGGCTCGCTTTTAAAAAGCTTGAGTCAGAAGGGCTTATTGAGATTGTTCCGAATAAAGGATCCTATGTCGTTCAGCCATCGAAAGAAGAGATTTTGTCTTTTTTCGATATGAGACGAGAATTTGAGCATCTTGCAGTCCGTTATGGATTGGACAGAATGGAAGAAGAAGATTTTGGAAAGCTGAACAGCCTGCTGAAAAAAGAGCAGGAAGCATACAAAAATAAAGATTTAAAGGGCTATGTGAATGTAAACAAAGAGTTTCATTTGTATCTTGCGAGAAAAAGCGGCAATAAATTTTTAATCCGCTATATGGAGCAGCTCTTAAACCAAAATAATGTGTATTTATTTTTATTTGATGTCTTTTATCAAGTGGAGACCGGGCATAATGCCAGGGCGGAAGAGCATAACCGCATGGTCGAGGCAATGAGAGAAAAGAACGCCGAAGATCTCCATCAGCTGATCGACCTGCACATGAAAAGAAGCATCAATGATCTGCGGCTCAGTGATGAAGGGTTTCAATCCTTATCGGAAATTTTGTCTGCGGAAGATTAAAAAGATCAGCATTGGCTGGTCTTTTTTTTTCGAGAAGAAGGAAAGGGGTCTGCTGAAAAAGAAAACCAGTGAAGGAAAAGCAAAAAATGACAGGAGGAACGGTTTTCAGCCTGTTATAGTGGACCAGGAAAGGAGATGCGGGGATGGAAGCCTTGATTCATATGAATAAGAGCCTCGATTATATAGAGCGGCATTTAGATGATGAAATTACGATGGAGAAAGCTGCAGCGATTGCCTGTATGTCAAAGTTTCATTTCCAGCGAATGTTTTTGATGGTCACGGGTGTGACGCCTGGGGATTATGTCAGAAAGCGAAGGTTGACGATAGCGGCTCAGGAGCTGGCAAATTCAAACGTGAAAATCATCGATGTTGCCCTGAAATATGGATATGAGACCCCTGAATCCTTTTCAAAAGCCTTTAAAAAGGCGCACGGGATGAGCCCTTCAGAGGTGCGAAAAGCTGAGTGCGTCCTTAAAGCGTACCCCCGTATTTCTTTTCAAATTCAGCTGAAAGGAGCAAAAGCAATGAATTACCGGTTCATAGAAAAGGAAGCTTTTCCTGTAGTCGGCAAAGCCATTAAACTATCTACTGCAAAAAGTGCCCAGCAAGGTGAAATAAGTAAGTTTTGGCAGGAGGCCAATCAGACGAACGGCCTTAATGAACAGCTTGAGCCTCTGACCGGATCAATGGGCTTTCTCGGAATCTGCATGGATTTTAACCAGGAACAGGAGACAATGAGCTATATGATCGCTGCTGAAAAACCTGAAGGATTTCGTAACAGCGGCCTGGAAGAGCGCATAATCCCTCCCCGGAAGTGGACGGTGTTTGAATCCAATGGGCCGATGCCTCATGCCATTCAGGAGGTGTGGGGAAGAATATTCGGAGAATGGTTTCCTTCCACCGGGTATGAGCTTGCGGAAGGGCCCGAGCTGGAAGTGTATCCTGCAGGTGACCCATATTCAGATGATTACAGATGCGAAGTCTGGATTCCGATCATTAAAAAATAATGGCTGTTTACATGGAGTAAAAGTTGGGAAACGTATAGATAATAAGGAGGGATCCACATGGGTAAATTAATTAGAAAACTGATGAAATGGGCCCCCGTTATCTATCCGATTGCAAAAAAAATGATGAATAAACGAAAAAGAAGCGCTCGCTAAGAACGCTTCTTTTTTGTTTCATGTGAAACATTTTCAGTAAGCGGGTCTGAATATTGGGATGCTCTTCCAGGGAATTCAGCGTGTGCACGGCTTATTTTTCTCCATCCTCCGGAACTCCCTTTGAAGCAATCCGGTGCTGTCCCGTGAGCTTTCCACCCTTCAGCCGCATGGGCCTGGCAACCGTCCAGCCGCATTGAGACTGCCTCAACAGCTCAAAAGCCCGGAAGCGGTCGAGTACATTCTTTAAAAAGAAAGAGGCCATTTTTTAAACTCCTAAGCTGTGTCCCCCTGCTGGGTCAGAAAGCCTTCATGATTAAAATGCGCCCTCCTTTTTTACAATGGCAAAGCAGCAGCTGATCAAAACGCTCTCACAAATACCCTGAAACAGGGAATAGAAATCTTCTTTATGCAAATAGTAAGAAAAACCGGGCGGGAGGACATCCATTGGTACAGCATAATATTAATTTAACTACTCCTGAAATATCAGCCTTGTGGACGGCCTACATGCAGGAGACGGCATCATCCTGTTTATTAAAGCACTTTCTTATTCACATGGAAGATGAGGAAATAAAACCGATTGTCGAGGAAGCCTATGGCCTCTCCACCTCCATAAGCAGCTGGATAAAAGAAAAGTTTGAGTCGGAAAACTTTCCGGTCCCCTTTGGATTTGGAGAAGCGGATTTAGATGAGGACGCTCCGCCGCTGTTTACAGACTTATACGCACTCAGCTACGTTTACCGTGTCAGCCAGCTGGGACTGATGGGATATTCCTATTCGTTCATCACTGTTGGACGGCGTGACGTGCTCGAATTTTTTATGCAAACGAAAGAAGGAGCAGGAAACATATACAAAAAAGCGGTCGATTTAATGTTCTCAAAGGGAATTTATGACCGCCCGCCGAAAATACCTTACCCAGCTCATCCAAAGATTGTCCAAAAGGACTCTTTTTTAAACGGCTGGATAAACGAACGGGGACTCAATGCCATTGAGTTAGGGGAAGCCTTCTTTATTATTGAGCGAAACTATATCGGAATGATTCATTTATTGGGATTGATTCAAACGTGCAAAGACCATGATGTGAAGCAATTTTTCATCAAAGGAAAAAAGCTTGCGCAGAAACAAATCGATACCTTTAACGAGCTGTTGAAAAAAGATGGGCATTTAGGGACCCTGCCCGTTACACTGGAAGTGACAGACTCAGCCATCGGCCCTTTTTCGGATAAGCTCAATATGTTTATGATCACGACTTCTACTTCAACGGCTATCTGGCTTCTCGGAAGGTCTCTGTCCGCTTCCATGAGACGGGATGTTGGGGCCCATTATATGCTTCTGATGAAGGATATTCTGCTGTATGTAGAAGAAGGTGCAAAGCTGATGATTGATAGAGGATGGCTCGAGCAGCCGCCCCAGGCAGACCGGGCGGAGTAACCGGGCACCTATCCCCTTTTCCAACGGCTGAAAAACAGCATCTTGGAAATCCAGTTTTTTCAAGTATAATAAAGATAAAAATGATCGATATTATGCGATGGAAAAGGTGAGCGTGCTGCAGCGGTTTAAAGAAAGCTTTTTTGACAATCATTTATTGCTGGTACTGATGCTGATTATGTGCTCAAGCTTCGTAGCCATTTACAGTGCCCAGAATCATGGACAATACACGGAAAACTTTTTGATGAAACAAATGCTTTGGTTTGCTGTTGGTGCAATCATTATGGCAATCGTTCTAGCTTTTGATTTTGAACAAATTGAACGGCTCACTCCTTTTCTTTACGGATTCGGCATCCTCTTGCTCGTATTATTGCTGCTGGCCCCGGAAAGCATAGCCAAGCCGGTGAATGGAGCTAAAGCCTGGTTTCAGTTTCCGGGCATCGGCTCCATCCAGCCATCTGAGTACATGAAGATTTTTCTCATCCTGATGCTTTCCTATATGACGAAAAAACACAGTGAAACGTACGGGATGGGAAGGATTTCAGACGACCTTAAATATCTGGTGAAAGCAGGTTTGCTTTCAGGAATGCCAATTGTCTTGATCCTGCTGCAAAATGACTTCGGCACATCGCTCGTCATCCTGGTTATAACCGGTACCGTAATTTTTGTTTCGGGAATCAATTGGAGAATTATCGGCGTTGTGATAACAGCAGTTGTCTCAACTGTAGCAGCATTAGTGATTTTGTTTATATACAAAATTGAATGGCTGCTTCTTATCGCCGGAAAATACCAGATTGATAGAATCTATGCCTGGCTGGATCCTGAAAGATACGGTTCAGGTATAAGCTACCAGTTAAAGCAGTCTATAACGGCAATCGGATCCGGCACGATTTCAGGAAAAGGCTTTGGCAATGCGGAAGTTTACATTCCGGAAGCCCACTCTGACTTTATTTTTACAATGATCGGGGAGGAGTTTGGCTTCTTTGGGGCTTGTGTCATCGTCTGCCTGTACTTCATTCTCATCTATCGGATTGTTATTATTGGTTTTGGCCAAATGAGGAATATGTTCGAGTTGTTTATATGCGTCGGAATGATCGGTTTATTTATGTTTCATGTTTTCCAAAACATAGGGATGGTCATCGGTCTTCTTCCGATTACAGGAATTCCGCTGCCATTAATGAGCTATGGAGGAAGTTCGGTTTTAGCCACAATGTTTGGCCTCGGGCTCGTGCTGAATGTGTCTTTTCATAAGAGACACTCCATGTTTTCGGGAGATAAATAACGAAGAAGTCATTTCCTTTTTAAAGGGAATGGCTTCTTTTTCCATGTTGGGGGACTGTTTGAAAACGAAAAAATGATTATTAGTTTATTCTTTTCCTCCTTTTCCGGGCTTACGGTTAAAATAAGAATCGGTCGATCATGATAACATTATTTCCTTCCTGCTGCTGTTCGTAATCAATTAGCAGTCATTTATCAAAATACATGCGAAAAGACTTAGAGTGGTTGTCGCTTTTTGTAAGAATAAAGTGATAAAAAGGCTTACGAAACTACTAGACGAAAGAGAATCTATTATGTAAAATATTTTCAGAATATTAATTTAATTTAAACTATTCTAACCGGTTTTCGTTTGCTTAAAAAGCTGCTCATTAAAGTGGCAGGCAAATCTCCTGAAACGCCGGCAAAAAAGGAAAGGAAGCGTTTCTTGTATTCATACCAAGTATAACGGGGGGCCATACTGATGAAAAAGAAAAAATTAACGGGTATTTTTCTATCACTATCATTATTTGCGGGGATACTGGCAGGATGCGGAGCTCAAACAGGCGGATCAGGCGGCGATACCATTAAAATCGGAGCGAATCTGGAGCTTTCAGGCGGTGTTGCTTCTTATGGGCAATCCGTTTCAGAAGGACTTGAACTCGCGATTGAAGAGATAAATAAAGAGGGCATTGACGGGAAAAAGCTGGAGCTGGTTAAAGTGGATAATAAATCAGAAGCAGCTGAAGCAACGGCTGGAGCGTTGAAGCTGGTCAGCCAGGATAAGGTGGCCGCTGTTGTGGGGGCCGCTACAAGCACAAATACATTGGCCCAGGTTGAAATTCTTGCGAAGAATAAAGTTCCTCTCATCACACCTACAGGAACAAATCCTGCGATTACCAGCAAAGATGGAAAAGTGAACGAATTTGCATTTAGAACTTGCTTTATTGATCCTTTTCAGGGAACAGTGGCTGCGAACTTCGCTGCAGAGGATCTGAATGCGAAAACAGCGGCCGTTTACGTGGACTCATCCAGTGACTATTCCAAAGGGCTGGCTGCGGCCTTCAAGGAAGCATTTACCGAAGCTGGCGGAAAGGTAGCGATTGAGGAAGCGTATATCGCTAAGGATACAGACTTCAGTGCGACCTTGACGAGAATCAAATCGGCGAAGCCGGACTTTGTTTTTCTGCCTGGATACTATGAGGAAGTGGGATTGATCATCAAACAGGGACGCGAGCTCGGCATTGACGTTCCATTTATGGGAGGAGACGGCTGGGATTCTCCGAAGCTTGCAGAAATTGCGGGTGCGGATGCCCTGAATAATACATTCATTACCAATCATTACTCCTCCGGTGACCCGGATGAAAAAATCCAAAAGTTCGTAGAGGCGTTTAAAGCAAAATATAAGGATAAGTCACCGGATGCCTTTGCCGCTCTAGGCTACGATACAGCCTATTATTTAGCAGATGCAATTAAACGTGCAGAAAGCTCGGAGCCTGCAAAAATCCAGGAAGCTCTTAAAGAAACAAAGGATCTGGAGCTCATATCCGGGAATTTGACGCTGGACAGCAACCATGATCCTGTAAAATCAGCATCCATCCTGGAATACAAGAACGGGGAGCAGGAGTTTAAAACAAAGGTGGACCCGGAATAACGGGAACCGTGCGGGAAAGGGGGGCTTTCCCCCTTTCTTTTTTCCTCCTTGAATTGAAACGACTAAAATATGAGGCAAGATAAGGAGAGTTAGCGATGGAATTTGTCCAGCAGCTGATCAACGGCATATCGCTTGGAAGTATTTACGCATTGATTGCCTTGGGTTACACGATGGTTTACGGAATTGTTAAACTGATTAACTTCGCACACGGCGATGTGTTCATGGTTGGTGCTTTTGTAGGGTTTTATTCGATTACCGTCCTGAAGCTTCCCTTCCTGCCCGCCTTGCTGCTTGCGATGACGGTCTGTGCCCTGTTTGGAATGATGATTGAAAGAATTGCGTATAAACCTCTCCGCAATGCTACGAGAATCGCAGCATTAATCACAGCAATCGGTGTCTCTCTATTTATTGAATACGGAATGATCTATGTACGCGGCGCACAGCCGGAAGCCTATCCCGGAACGGTCCTTCCAAAAGAAACCATTGAATTATTTGGGCTGAATATCAGCTCGCAATCATTATTTATTTTAGGCATTTCCGTTTTCCTGATGATTCTGCTGCAGTTTATTGTTCACCGCACGAAAATTGGAAAAGCGATGCGGGCTGTATCGCATGATGCGGAGGCGGCAAAGCTCATGGGCATCAATGTGGATAATACAATCTCCGCAACCTTTGCGATTGGCTCCGCCTTAGCTGGGGCAGCGGGTGTTATTTTTGGAGTATATTACATAAAAATTGAACCGCTTATGGGCATCATCCCCGGACTCAAGGCATTTGTAGCCGCTGTCCTAGGCGGAATCGGAATCATTCCCGGGGCAATGGTCGGAGGTCTTGTCCTTGGCGTCGTTGAATCCTTAGTCAGTGCCCTCGGTTTCTCATTATGGCGTGACGGGGTAGCATTCATTGTCCTGATCCTTATTCTCATTTTCCGTCCATCCGGGCTCTTCGGGAAAAATATGAGAGAGAAAGTGTAGGGATGGCTATGGCTAAGCAAAAACACACGATAGGTTTCTGGCTGTCTATTGGAAGCGCACTTGCAGGCTTTGTTCTTTTTCAATTTCTTATTTCCGGGGGAATATTAAATCCGTTCTATGTAAATGCCCTCTTCACCATCGCCATTAATATCATGCTTGCTGTAAGTCTGCACCTTATCATTGGAATTACAGGGCAGTTCTCAATTGGGCATGCGGGCTTCCTCGCAGTAGGGGCATATGCCTCTGCGATTTTCACCATGAACCTCCAGCTGCCGTTTGGCTTGGCGCTGCTTGCCGGCGGACTTGCTGCGGCGGCTGCGGGGCTCGTTATCGGCATCCCAACCCTGCGTCTTAAAGGAGATTATCTTGCCATCGCCACATTGGGATTTGGGGAAATTGTTCGAATTATGCTTCTTAATATTGACTACGTAGGTGGAGCAAGCGGGATGCAGGTCTCGAATCTTGCAACGTGGCCTTGGATCTTCGGCTGTTTGCTTGCTGCCATCCTGGTAATACGCAATTTCACAAATTCCACTCATGGGAGAGCATGCATTTCCATCCGGGAAGATGAAACGGCAGCTGACGCAATGGGGATCAATACGACATACTACAAAGTAATGGCTTTTGTGATCGGAGCGTTTTTCGCGGGAGTGGCAGGAAGCCTGTTTGCGCACAACTTTTACATTATCCAGCCCTCGAACTTCGGTTTTCTCAAGTCATTTGATATTTTGATATTCGTAGTGCTGGGCGGATTGGGGAGCATGTCAGGAGCTGTCATTGCTGCGATTCTGCTGACAATTGTCTCAACCTTTCTTCAGGATTATCCGGAAACCAGAATGATTATCTACAGCCTGGTGCTGATTGTGATGATGCTGTACCGTCCACAAGGACTGATGGGCACTAAGGAAATCACATCCTTCTTTAAAACCAAACGATCGTCTCAAGGAGGCCGCTCAAATGACAACCGCCAAACCCCTGCTTAAAGTGGATTCCGTCAGCATTCAATTTGGAGGGCTGAAGGCCGTTTCAAACGTGAATCTTGAGCTAAAGGAAGGAGAGCTGGCAGGACTGATCGGGCCGAACGGTGCCGGGAAAACAACCTTTTTTAATCTGCTGACAGGTGTTTACGCCCCAACGGAAGGATCCATTTCGTTAAACGGAGAGATACTGAAAAACCTGCCGCCCTATAAGATTACCCAAAAAGGAATCAGCCGTACGTTCCAAAACATCCGGCTCTTCGGAGAGCTGTCCGTAATTGATAATGTTAAGGTCGCTTACCACTCGCTGTCTAAGCATACGATCGCCGAAACAATCTTCAGGCTGCCGAGGCATTTCAGAGGAGAGCAGGACATGGAAGAAAAAGCTCTTGCGTTTCTTAAAATTTTCAACCTGGAAGGGTATCGTGATGATAAAGCAAAAAACCTTCCGTACGGCCAGCAGCGGAGACTTGAAATTGCCAGGGCCCTCGCCGCCCATCCAAAGCTTCTCCTCCTCGATGAACCTGCCGCAGGCATGAACCCGCAGGAAACGAGAGATTTAATGGAACTCATCCGCTTTATTCGCAAGGAGTTCAATCTGACAGTGCTTTTGATTGAGCATGACATGCCCCTTGTGATGGGGGTTTGCGAGCGGATCTATGTGCTCGACCATGGGCAGATGATTGCATCCGGAAGTCCGGAGGATGTACGAAACAATCCGAAAGTCATCGAGGCTTATCTGGGTGAGGAGGTTTCATAATGCTGAAGGTAGAAGGCATCAACGTATATTACGGCCACATTCAAGCCCTCAAGGAAGTCTCACTGGAAATTAAACAGGGAGAAATCGTAACCCTGATCGGAGCAAATGGTGCCGGAAAAAGCACCCTCCTTAAAACCATCTCAGGTTTGCTGAAGCCGAAAAAAGGATCCATCCAGTTTGAAAACAAAAACATTCAGGGGAAAGCTGCCCAAACCATTGTCAAGCAGGGAATTTCCCATGTACCAGAAGGCCGGCGCATCTTTGCCAACATGTCTGTCGAAGAAAACCTGGAGCTCGGTGCTTATCTCCGAAAAGATAAAAAAGGCATCAAAGACGATTTTGACCTGGTATACGACCTGTTCCCGCGGCTGCAGGAACGGATCAAGCAGCAGGCGGGAACGCTGTCAGGCGGGGAGCAGCAGATGCTTGCAATGGGCAGAGCCCTGATGGCAAGACCGAGGCTTCTCCTCCTTGATGAACCATCAATGGGGCTTGCTCCCTTGCTCGTCAAAACCATCTTCCGTATTATCGAGGAAATCAATAAAGGCGGCACAACCATTCTGCTGGTCGAGCAAAATGCCCACATGGCTCTATCTGTAGCACACATGGCCTATGTACTTGAAACAGGACGTGTCGTCATTTCCGGTCATCCCGATGAACTGAATTCAAGCGAGCAGGTGAAGATGGCGTATCTGGGAGGGCATTAGGCGGCAGGGATGGTGTTTGTTTGGTGGGATGGAGATGTTTTTAATAGTGCCGACCTGTGCTCAGGCTTACTTAAGTGGGGCGGTGCCGGAGCTTAGTGCAGCAGCGGTGCCGGAGCTTTAGTGCTTTAAAGCAGGCGGTAGCAGAGACGTACAGCTATCAGGCCTTGTGCGTCAAGGCTTCACGCACCCGGTGCCAGAGCTTTAGTGCGGCAGCGAAAGTGGGGCCAGGCACGGTGCCTGGCCCCTGCTGCTCTAAAGCAGAGCGGGACAGAGGCTTGACGGCTCAAAGCGTTGCGGAACAAGGGTTAGGAAAGTGGGTGCCAGAGCTTTAGTTCTTTATCAGAGTGCGGGCCAGACCCCTCTGGGCCGCCGTGCAGAGCTGAACGAAGAACGAAGAAGCTGTGCGGAACAAGTACCTCCGACCCCTGACGCGGTAAAGTACTGAGGGCCAGAGGCGGAAATCTCTCGTCCTTACTCCTCCAACAGATTTATACTTAGGTGCCGGAGCAAAGTCAGTAGACATAACTGGGGTCGGAGGCTTCCTCCGACCCCAGTTTTCAGTCGTTTTGGGGACAGAGAGGAGACTCTGTAAACCCTTATGGTGCAGGGTATCGGACAGAACGGGGACGGAGGTTTAGTGCTTTAGCAGAATGAAGGTCGGAGGCGTACAGGTACCCTCTCGTATAAAATCGGTGCCGGAGCTTTAGTGCTTTAAAGAAGGCGGTGGCAGAGACGTACAGCTATCAGGCCTTGTGCGTCAAGGCTTCACGCCCCCGGTGCCAGAGCTTTAGTGCGGCAGCGAAAGTGGGGCCAGGCACGGTGCCTGGCCCCTGCTGCTTTAAAGCAGAGCGGGACAGAGGCTTGATGGCTCAAAGCGTTGCGGAACAAGGGTTAGGAAAGTGGGTGCCAGAGCTTTAGTTCTTTATCAGAGTGCGGGCCAGACCCCGCCCTAATTATAGTCCCCTTTAATCCCTGTATTAGCTCTTACCACAATTTCATCAAACTTGCCTTCAGCCTCTTTCTTCCTGGAAAGAACGGTTCCGAGAAAAGCTCCGATAAAGCCCAGCGGGATAGAGATGATTCCGGGATTTGTAAGGGTGATTAGTGGTGTTCCTTTAAAGATGGCAGCTCCTGCTTCGGGCGACCAGATGTTGGGGCTGATCGCGACCAAAAGAAGGGAGCTTAATAACCCTGTTAACATCCCGGAAACAGCTCCGGCGGTGTTAAAGCGCTTCCAGAAAATGGTCAGCAAAATGATGGGAAGATTCGCGCTTGCAGCAACTGCAAAAGCGAGTGCTACCAAAAAGGCAACATTCATCTTTTGGGCAAATAGAGCGAGCAGAATAGAGAGGATGGCGACTCCTACTGAGGCCCATCTGGCAGCTACGACCTGCTCCTTTTCGGTGGCTTTTCCTTTTCGTAAAATATGGCTGTAAAAATCATGTGCAAAGGCTGAGGCAGCTGAAAGGACAAGGCCCGCTACTACAGCCAGAATGGTCGCGAAGGCGACGGCTGAGACAAAGGCGAATAAAAAGTCTCCTCCCAGAACCTGTGCAAGAAGCGGGGCTGCCATGTTTCCGGCTGCGTTGGCTTCTACGATTCTGTCATAGCCGACAAAGGCTGCTGCGCCAAAGCCGAGAAAGATGGTCATGACGTAAAAGATTCCAATGATCCACGTTGCATACACGACGGATTTTCTAGCGGTAATGGCATCTTTAACTGTGAAGAAACGAATTAATATATGAGGCAGTCCGGCGGTCCCAAGCACAAGTGCGAGATTGAGCGATATGGTATCAAGGGGGTTCGTGAACTTATTTCCAGGGTTCAGGAAGTTTTCGCCAAGCGGTGTTGCTGTCTGCATTTCAGAGAACATTTTCATTACGTTAAAGTCGAATTTTGCAAAGACAATCACTGAGATAATAAACGTTCCCACCATTAGGAGCAGGGCTTTAACAATCTGAACCCAGCTTGTGGCCGTCATTCCGCCGAAAACCACATAAATCGTCATCAGCGTTCCAACAATCAATACCGACCATATGTAGTCAATCCCAAGCAAAAGCTTGATTAAGGCGCCGGCACCTACGAGCTGGGCAATCATATAAAAGATAGAGATGGAGATTGTATTTAATGCAGCAACTCCCCGGATTTTTTTATTGTTAAAACGGGCGGCAATCATATCAGCCATTGTATATTTTCCAAGATTCCTAAGCGGCTCGGCTACAATGTACAAGACGACGAGATAGGCAACGAGAAAACCGATGCTGTAAAAAAAACCGTCAAAACCAGAAAGCGCTACCATTCCGGCGATGCCCAGGAATGAAGCAGCCGACATATAATCCCCTGCAATGGCCAGCCCGTTTTGCCAGCCGGTCAGGGACCCGTCGGCTGTGTAAAAATCACTTGTTGTTTTAGTCCGTTTGGACGCAGCAAAGGTGATGACCAGTGTCAGAGCAACAATGGCTAGAAAGAGAGAAAAAGCTAATAGATTCATAAGATCCTCCTTAGTTTTTTGCGTCCTCGACAATTTCTTCAACTAATGCATCAAAAGAGGCGGCTTTTCTGGAGTACATGGAGCATAGAACCCAGGTCATAACAAATTGGGAAAAGGCAAAAACCCATGCCCAGCTGATTGCACCGACTGCCGGTGTATTGAGAATCTTTGTATAAGCCGTGAGGATCGGAAGTGTAAAATAAAAAGCTAGAAAAAATAAAGATAAGGGCAAAATGAACGTTTTCTTTTTGGAAAGCAGTGTTTTAAATGCGGGAGATTCAGCGATGGCTGTATAATCGATTCGCGCTCCTTTTTTTCTCTCAGCTTGTACCTGCACCTCTTCTTTACTGTCCATAAAGCAATCCCTCCTTAATAGAATAAAAAGAATCTCCTTTATTATAATTAATTCAGAAAAATAAGTAAATTCAGTCTATTTATTTTAATACAATATGCTTTCTTATTTCGGCTGATCAGGGACTATTGACTCTTCCAGATTGATACTATTGGAGCTTGTGAGTCTCTTTCCGAAAAAGAAATAATAGAAAGGAGCAAAATAGATAAAAAAGATTTGCCGGCTGCGTGGATAGAAGGAGAACATATTCTCAGGAGGAACAGCTTTGAAAAAAAGTGTAAAGCCGATTGTCTCTTTTAGTTTTGTCTTTATTTTGATCTTCTCTTTGATTGCACCGGTTCAGTCGAATGCAGCCGGAAGCGGTACGTGGTCCAGCCCGTATTCTGTATCTCAGGCAATCAGCAGCCAATATGGTTCTTCAAAGACTGTTCAAGGCTATGTCGTGGGACAGCCTGTTTCAGCCACCTCAGTCATAACGAGCGGCTATCCGAATGATTATGCAGTAGCAATCGCAGACTCAGCCTCGGAAACGAACCCTGCTAATATGATTTATGTGCAAGTTTCTTCTTCCTACAGAAGCAGCTTCGGGCTTCAATCCAATCCTTCTTTAAAAGGCCAGTCCATTAAAGCAACAGGTGCATTGTCCGCATATTTTTCCCATGCAGGATTAAAAAGTCCAACCCAAATGGAAAAAGCAGGCGGCACGGTTCCTCCGGATGATGACGGAGGTTCAGACGGCGGCGGAGGAACGACTACCCCATCGCCATATGATGGAACCTATTACAATTCAGCCATTGGCAAAACTGGAGCTTCCTTAAAATCAGCTCTTCATAATATTATTGACGACCACCGTGAACTCTCTTATGACGCCGTTTGGGATGCATTAAGAAATACAGATGAAGACCCAGCTAATTCTAATAATGTGCTTCTCCTTTATACAGGCCGCTCACAAAGCAAATTTGCTAACGGCGGAAATGTTAACGACTGGAACCGGGAGCATGTCTGGGCAAAATCCCACGGTGATTTCGGCACATCCATGGGACCGGGAACCGATATTCATCACCTTCGCCCGACAGACGTATCCGTAAACGGTTCCAGGGGAAATCTTGATTTCGATAACGGCGGATCCCAGCATTCAGAGGCGCCAGGCAACTATTTCGACAGCGATTCATGGGAGCCGCGCGATGAAGTGAAAGGCGATGTAGCCCGGATGATTTTTTACATGGCTGTGCGCTATGAAGGCGACAGCGGAGAACCGGATCTTGAGCTGAACAATTATGTGAATAACGGATCGGCTCCATATATGGGGAAAAAATCCGTGCTTTTGCAGTGGCATCAGCAGGACCCTGTCAGCAGCTGGGAACGAAACCGCAATGATGTAATTTACAGCGATTATCAAAATAACCGCAACCCGTTTATCGATCACCCTGAATGGGCGGCAGCTGTATTTAATTAAAAAAAAGGACCTAAGAGAGCTTGCTGAAACTGCGCTCCTGGGTCCTTTTTTTATTCTGTGCTATTCCAAAATATACGTCTTAATGAGTCCGGCAAATTCTGAGAAGTCTTCGTTCTGCTCCAGATTATAAACCATCCCTTTAATTACGGGCTTCCTGAGCTGTTTGCCCTGCAGCTCATCTTCGAGAACATCCAAAGTAATCATCATTTCTTCATTATCATGAGCAAGCTTCCTGATTTCCTGAAGCTGTTCAAGAAGATATTCCGCGGAACCAATTTTAGCTGTCCGCAGGGACTTCCACATTCTTTTTAAGTCCTGTTCTGAAATAATCGGGACAAGAGGGCTTTCGTAAAAACCTGCTACCAAGTGGTCCATCCGTTCAAGGAGAAAAGCACCAAGCTGTGCTTTGTCAAAATGAAGAACATCAAAGATAATCAGCTCCAGATAAGCACGGAGCAGCCCTTTTGCCATAATGATCAAATCACCGAGAAACGGCCGGATCTCATCTCCGTAAATGGAAATTAAGTATTTTTCATAAAGCAAATAGCCTTCCCATTCTTTCTGACGGAAAAAATTTTCGATTTCTTTATTAAAGGGAACGGTTTGCTCCCTTAGCTGGGTAATAATAAATTCGCGATGCTGCGAAATAACATCAATGGTTAGTGAAATCCACTCAACAAACCGTGCTCTAGGTTCCAATTCTTCAATTTTTGAAGCTTGTTCTTCAAACTGAGAATGATAATGCTTCAAAATTGACAGAAGAAGAGCATCCTTTGATTTAAAATGAAGGTAAAACGCTCCTTTTGAAATACCGCTCGCAGATGCAATCTCCTGAATGGAAGTAGCCTGGAATCCTTTTTCCGCAAAAAGCTTTATGGCGCTTTGGATAATCATCAGTTCTTTATCGTTCATGTCCTTCGCTCCCTAAAGAGGATATGACCGTTCACACTATTTTCATTGACTATGACTAGGTGGTCAGATATATTATAGATGGTTGTGACCAACCAGTCAATTTACATAGGAGGACAGCAATGAATCGAATAATCGGGTTTTCGTTAAAGAATAAGTTTGCCGTGTGGCTGCTCACGATTATCATTACCGCAGCCGGCTTGTACTCCGGGCTGAATATGAAGCTCGAAACCATCCCCAACATTAATACCCCGCTGCTTACGGTAACCACGGTATACCCTGGCGCAACGCCGCAGCAGGTTGCTGACAAATTGTCGGAGCCGATGGAAAAGAAGCTCCAGAATCTAAACGGAGTCAGTACAGTGAGTTCCTCCTCCTTTCAAAACGTTTCATCCCTTCAAGTAGAATACGGATATGAAAAAAACATGGATGAAGCCAAGCAGGAAGCAGAGGATGCATTGAGCTCGCTGGAGCTGCCGGACGGAGTAGAGGCCCCCGAGGTATCGCGCCTCAGCCTGAATGCTTTTCCGGTCATCGTTCTAAGTGCCTCAAGTGATGAGGAATCCCTTGAAGAATTAACGAAAAGAGCAGAGGAAGAAATACTCCCGTCCTTTGAAGGGATTGAAGGAGTCGGATCTGTTCAGCTGACAGGCCAGCAGGTCGAAGAGGGCCAGCTTGTTTTTAACCAGGATAAGCTCAAGGAGTATGGACTGGATGAAGAAACCGTCCAGAATATGATCAAAGGTTCAGATGTCACTGCCCCTCTTGGGTTATATACATTCGGAAACACAGAAAAATCAGTTGTAATAGATGGAAATGTCTCAACCGCTGAAGAGTTGAAAGATATTGAAATTCCTGTCATGCCTCAAGGTGCGGCTGGCCAGCAGTCCCCTCAGCCAGGCGCTCAGGAAGGAGGAGCGCAGCAGCAGAATCCTCAGCAGGGCACCCAATCCGGTCAGGATGCCGGATCAGCAGGTCAGGCTCCTGCACAAGGACAAGGATCAGCCGGTCAGCAGGGCGCACCTCAGCAAGGTGCTTCAGCTGTCCAAAACCCTCCAGCTCAAGGACAAGCACAGCCAAACCAGGATGTGAAGCTCCCGACTGTGAAGCTTGGTGAGCTCGCAGATGTGAAAATTGTCGGCAAAGCGGAATCGATTTCGAGAACAAATGGAGAAGAATCGATTGGCTTCCAAATTGTGAAATCTGAAGATGCCAATACAGTAGATGTTGTAAATGCAGTAGAAAAGCAAGTGAACGAACTGGAAAAGGAATATCCCGGTGTTCAATTCACCTCCACCTTTGACCAGGGAGAGCCTATTGAAGAATCGGTAAACACCATGATCAGCAAAGCATTATTCGGAGCAGGATTCGCTGTTCTGATCATTCTTTTATTCCTTAGGAATATCCGGACGACGATTATTTCCGTCATTTCCATCCCGCTTTCTCTTCTTATAGCGGTTTTGATTCTGAATCAAATGGACATCACCTTGAATATTATGACGCTTGGTGCCATGACGGTTGCCATCGGGCGGGTTGTCGATGACTCCATTGTTGTCATAGAGAACATATTTAGAAGGATGTCACTGAAAAATGAACCGCTAAGAGGCATGGAATTAATTAAATCGGCGACGAAGGAAATGTTTGTTCCAATTATGTCCTCAACGATTGTCACCATCGCGGTATTTCTTCCGCTTGGTCTCGTAAAAGGAGTAATCGGAGAGCTGTTCCTCCCGTTTGCCTTAACCATCGTCTTCTCGCTGCTTGCCTCTCTTCTGGTAGCCATCACGATCGTTCCGATGATGGCACACTCCTTCTTCAAAAAAGGAGTCAGCGAAAAGCAGCATAAAGAAGAAAAGCCCGGAAAACTGTCAGGCTTTTACCGAAATGTCCTGAACTGGTCATTAAACCATAAATGGATAACATCAGCCATTGCTGTTCTAATGCTAGTCGGAAGTCTTGCGCTCGTTCCGGTCATCGGAGTCAGCTTCCTTCCGGATGAAGAACAGAAGATGGTGATGGCTACGTATAGCCCTGAGCCGGGACAGACCCGTGAAGAGTCTGAAAAAATTGCTCTCGATGCCGAGAAATATTTTGATGGCCGGGAAGGAGCAGGGACGATCCAATATTCCCTTGGCGGAGAAAACCCGATGAATCCCGGGGCTCAAAATCAGGCACTGTTCTTTGTCGAATACGATGAGGAATTCAAAAATTTTGAAGCTGAAAAAGAACAAGTAATAAAGGACCTCCAGGAAATGACTCCAAAAGGAGAATGGGGTTCCCAAAGCTTTTCCTCAAGCGGCAGCAGCAATTCCCTAGAGGTATTCGTTAATGGGGAAGATATCGAAAAAATCAAACCTGTAGTGGAAGATGTAGAAAAAATCCTGAATGATACAGGCGATCTGGAAAATGTAGAGAGCGGATTATCCAAAACGTATGATGAATTTACACTCGTCGCTGACCAGAAAAAACTGAGCGAACTAGGTCTTACTGCCGGCCAGATCGGCATGGAGCTTGGCCAGCAAACGCAGCGCCCTGTCGTGACCACCATCGAGAAAGACGGCAAGGATGTAAATGTTTATTTGGAAACGGAAGATGAAAAGCTCGAAAACATTGAAAGTTTAACAGATAAGAAAATCACTTCCTCCCTCGGACAGGAAGTAACGATTAATGATGTTGTAGAAGTAGAGGAAGGCTCCACTTCCGATACGATTACGAGAAGAGATGGAAAAATCAGCGTTTCCGTTTCCGGTGATATTAAATCGGATAATGTCGGAAAAGTATCAGCTGATGTGCAAACAGAAATAAACAATGTGAAAAAGCCTTCCGGAGTAGAGCTTTCCATGGGCGGAGTCAGCCAGGACATTGAAGAATCCTTCTCCCAGCTTGGCCTGGCCATGCTTGCAGCCATTGCGATTGTCTATCTGATACTCGTTATCACCTTCGGAGGCGGACTCGCACCGTTTGCCATCCTGTTCTCCCTGCCTTTCACCTTAATCGGTGCACTTGCAGGATTGTACATCGGCGGAGAAACCATCAGCATCTCTTCTATGATCGGAGCGCTGATGTTAATTGGAATCGTCGTAACCAATGCGATTGTCCTGATTGACAGGGTTATCCATAAAGAACACCAAGGACTCACAACCCGCGAGGCGATCCTCGAGGCGGGAACGACCCGTTTGAGACCGATCTTAATGACCGCTCTCGCCACAATCGGCGCACTTGCTCCTCTTGCACTCGGACTTGAAGGAAGCGGTCTGATCTCAAAAGGACTAGGAATAACAGTTATCGGCGGTCTGACAAGCTCAACCCTGCTTACGCTGTTAATTGTTCCGATCGTATATGAGATTTTAAGTAAATTCCGTAAGAAGACGCTTAAAGAAGAATAAGCAGAAAAACCGGCCATCCCATGTGGAGAGGCCGTTTTTTTTGGATTATCAATGGCAGTGGGGAGTCTGGGAATGGACAACTCTCCATAGGTAAAGGGATTGCGATGTCAGACAACGAGTGAAAAGGGGAATAGCAAGCGATGTCAGACAAGGATGTCAGACAACGGGGGAAAAGGGTGCGATGTCAGACAAGAATGTCAGACAACGGGGAAAAGGGTGCAATGTCAGACAAGGATGTCAGACATCGGGGGAAAAGCGTGCAATGTCAGACAAGGATGTCAGACAACGAGGGAAAAAGGGTGCGATGTCAGACAAGAATGTCAGACATCGCGAAGAGAAGCGTGTGATGTCAGGCAAGGATGTCAGACAACGGGTGAAAAGAGGGTGCGATGTCAGACAAGGATGTCAGACAACGAGTGGAAAGCGTGCGATGTCAACAATAATGTCAGACAACGAGGGAAAAGTAGGCGGTGTCAGACAAGGATGTCAGACATCGGGGGAAAAGGGTGCAATGTCAGACAAGGATGTCAGACATCGGGGGAAAAGGGTGCAATGTCAGACAAGGATGTCAGACAACGGGGAAAAAGCATGCGATGTCAGGCAAGGATGTCAGACAACGGGTGAAAAGGGTGCGATGTCAGACAAGGATGTCAGACAACGCGAGAAAAGCATGCGATGACAGACAAGAATGTCAGACAACGGGGAAAAAGCATGCGATGTCAGGCAAGGATGTCAGACAACGAGGGAAAAAGGGTGAGATGTCAGACAAGAATGTCAGACAACGAGGGAAAAAGGGTGAGATGTCAGACAAGAATGTCAGACAACGGGTGAAAAGCATGCAATGTCAGACAAGAATGTCAGACAACGGGTGAAAAGCATGCAATGTCAGACAAGAATGTCAGACAACGGGTGAAAAGCATGCAATGTCAGACAAGAATGTCAGACAACGAGGGAAAAAGGGTGAGATGTCAGACAAGAATGTCAGACATCGCGAAGAGAAGCGTGCGATGTCAGGCAAGGATGTCAGACAACGGGTGAAAAGAGGGTGCGATGTCAGACAAGGATGTCAGACAACGAGTGGAAAGCGTGCGATGTCAACAATAATGTCAGACAACGAGGGAAAAGTAGGCGATGTCAGACAAGGATGTCAGACAACGGGTGAAAAGGGTGCGATGTCAGACAAAAATGTCAGACAACGCCAGAAAAGCACGAAATGTCAAACAGTGCATGCCGGAAAAAAATAAAAAACCAGCCGGCCCCCAATAAAGGAAACCTGGCTGGTTAACTATTTTTCAGCATTCATTCAGTTGAATCCTACCTCAACCTCTACCCCAAAATGATCCGATACTACATTCTTATTAACCCCGTTGAATATGACGGCGGAACTCGCAACACGGAGTGGCTGATTGGTTAAAATCAGGTCAATCCTGAGGGGGTTTTCGTTTTCTTCCCAGCCTGCAATCTTTCCTGGGACAGTGATGCCGCTGTCTTTTTCTTCAGCCAGCACGAACGTGTCTAGCAAGCCTTGGCTTGTTAGGAGGTCGTAGCCTTCGCCGCGGATGTGGGCGTTGTTGTTAAAGTCTCCCATCAAGAAGAAGCGGTGTTCCTTGTGCACTTGACGAAGGAGGGACATGGCCTGTTCTTTAAATGGCTCTTCCGCATCGTCCCACCAGCCAAGGTGGCAGGAGTAGAAGGAGATGAGTTCTCCTTCAGCCTCTGCTGTTACCCCGACGATTCTTCTTGTTTTCCAGTAAGCAGGATCGGTGCTGTTTGTGATGAGGAAGGAATGGGTTTCCTTAATCGGATATTTGGTCAGGATTGCCGAGCCTTCCTCATAAATGTCGTATCCGATATGCGATTGGCCCCAGTGAAGCTCGTACTCTGAGGAGCCCAGTTTGTTAAGCTCGCTCAGCAGGACTACCGCATAATTGTCCTTTTTTATCAGTCCGTCTGCTGTTTCAGCATTCATAGATTGATTGACTTCCTGAAGGGCAATGACATCATAATCTTTTTCTGCGATGGTTCTGGCAAGGGTTTTTATTTTTTCCATTTGGTTTTCTTCAATCCAGGCGTGGCAGTTGAGAGTAAGAAGCTTCATATTATGCTCCCAGCAGGTCCTGAATGTCAGATTTAATTACGTCAGCTTTTGGTCCGTAGATGGCCTGGACACCTTTGTCTTTTACAATCAGGCCAAGAGCGCCTTGTTCTTTCCACTGCTGCTCGCCTGCAACAGCGGCAGGGTCTTTAACTGTAACGCGGAGACGGGTCATGCATGCGTCTACGTCCGTGATGTTGGTAGCTCCGCCCAGAAGTTCGATGATGGCAGGAGCAAGTGATCCTTCTTGAACGGCCCCGCCTTTTTTCTCTCCCTCGCCCTCTTCAATATAGTTGCCGTTACGGCCTGGAGTAGGGAAGTTAAAGCGTTTAATAAGGAAATGTGCTACTCCGAAATTGAGTCCGAAGAAGACAAGACATGCAATGATAAAGTTAACGAAATCCATCCATAGACCTGCTTTGAAGATCATAGGTGTGCGGGTTAAAAGCTCAATGAATCCGAAAGAGTGAACACGCAGGTTGATGACATCTGCAAGGGCGAAAGCCAGACCTGTTGTAATGGCATACACAATATACAAAAGAGGTGCAGCGAACATGAACATAAATTCAATCGGCTCTGTTACACCAGTCAGGAATACAGCAAGACCGGCAGAAAGGAACATGGATTTGTACTTTTTACGCTTGTCCTTATCGACATTGCGGTACATGGCATAAGCAATCCCGATCAGGGAAGCAGTTGAAAGGATCATCTGTCCTACTTTAAATCTGGCAGGGTGGACATCCTCGAGAAGCTTTTGATAACCGGCTTGATTTCCTTCTGCAAGAAAATTATTCAGGTCGGCAATCCATGCAAGCCATAGCGGGTCCTGCCCTGATACGATCGCTCCGGCGTTTGACCCGGTAAGGACGGTGTAAGTCCCGCCAAGTGCCGTGTAGTTCATTGGTACAGTCAGCATGTGGTGCAGTCCGAAAGGAAGGAGCAGTCGCTCTAAAGTACCGAAAATAAATGGAGCAATGATGGGTGCTGTATCTTTAGAAGATGCAATCCATTTTCCAAAGTCATTAAGCATTCCCTGAATAAACGGCCAAACGAGAGAAAGAACGATTGCGGTAAGAACGGAACCTCCGATTACGGCAAAAGGGACAAAGCGCTTGCCATTAAAGAAGGCTAGAGCATCAGGAAGTTTGTTGTAGTTGTAATATTTGTTAAAGAGGTTCGCTCCCAGGAAGCCGGAGATAATTCCGACGAAAACTCCCATATTAAGAGCAGGAGCACCTAGAACCGTTGTGAAAAAATCTTTAACCAGCAATTCCTGTCCGAAAAGGGAGTTAACGACAGCCTCCGGATCGTCAAACATGGCACCGCTTACTCCGAAGATCGCGCCGGTGATGCGGTTAATTAGAACGAATGCAATGAGAGCTGCAAATGCTCCGCCCGCGCGTTCTTTGGCCCACGAGCCCCCGATAGCTACTGCGAACAGAATGTGAAGATTCGTAATGATGGCCCAGCCAATATCCTCCATGACTCTTGCGATGGTCATGACAAGTGCGAGGTCTCCGCCCATCATGGCAACCAGTTTTCCCAGTGAAATCATAATTCCGGCAGCCGGCATAACCGCTACGACAACCATTAGCGCTTTTCCGAATTTTTGCCAGAAATCAAATGTGAATAAACTTTTCATTTCTTGCTCCTCCTCCATGTATGGGCTTACATTGATGCGTAAAAAAACGTTTATTTGTTACCGATTACATTTTACTGAAAAAATATAAATTAAGATTGTGCAAATAAGTGCAACCGTTTGCATACTGATTATATGAAATCTGTTACAGTATTGCAATACTTTCTAAAAAAATTTTTTTTGAACCAAAAATTAACCGGAAAGTTTTTTTATAAGGTTAGAATTCGGATTTTTAATAAAAAATATCCATGTACGATTCGAGAAGGAGGACGTGAAATGAAGTATTGGATTATTTCATTAGCAAGCATATTATTCTTAACTCAGCCTGCAGCAGGAGCAATAGCCAGGGAAATTTCTTTGAACGGGAAAGAACCGCTCGAGATGAAAGTTACAGCCAGATACGAGAGCGGGGCTGCATTTAATGAGGGAGGAACGGAGATTGTCGCCTACGACAAAAAAACGAAGCAGCTTTTTTCAATTAACGGAGCAGAGAAGGCGCTGGATATAATTAGTCTCGCTTTGGATCCGGAGGGGGATTTTTCAGCCTTGAAAAGGGTTAAGCAAATTCCGCTCGGCGAATTAAGTCCATCCATAAAAGCGATCAGTGATATTACGAGCGTTGCTGTGAGCCCGGACGGCAGCTTCCTGGCTGTGGCAGTGACGGCAGAGCCTGAAACAGATCCGGGCTATGTGATTTTTCTGAAGACGGATGGAACGTACATCCATCATGTCAGAGCGGGGGCCCTTCCGGATATGGTGACGTTTACTCCTGATGGGAAGAAGGTGCTGTCGGCCAATGAAGGGGAACCAAGCGGGGATTACAAAGTCAATCCCGAGGGCTCTGTCTCCATTATTGACCTATCGAATGGAGTGAATAAAGCCAAGGCTAAAAACGTTCTGTTTGATGAGAATGTAAAGGTGGATAGAGGAATCAGGAAAGTAAATCCTGACAGCACCCAGCCGCAGAATTTCGAGCCCGAGTACCTCGCTGTCAAAAGCGACAGCAGCAAAGCATATGCCGTGCTTCAGGAGAGCAATGCAATTGCCGAGCTGGACTTAAAAAAAGGGGCGTTTACAAGAGTTTATAATCTGGGCTACAAGGATCATTCCCTGTCTGAAAACGCAATGGATGCTTCAGGAACAGACGGAAAAATTGATATTAAACCCTATCCTGTCTTAGGGTTGTATCAGCCGGATGGAATCGCCATTTTCAAGATGAATGGAAAAGAATACCTGATTACGCCAAATGAAGGAGATTCACAGGATTATGAAGGCTACTCAGAAGAAATCATCACAGCGGAAGCAAAAGACAAATTTGATCTGAAGGCCAGACATTTTAAAGGGCTGTCCCAAAAGCAGATTGACAGAATGGTGGAGGCAGGTCTGTTTGACGAGTCCCAGCTCGGAAAGCTTGTGATGACAAAATCTGCGCCGGTCAATAAAGAAGGAAAGTATGAGGCGATATACAGTTTGGGGGGCAGGTCCTTTTCTATTCGCGATACAGAGGATATGAAGCTCGTCTGGGACAGCGGAGCGGAGCTTGAAAAAATAACCGCAAAGGCCCTTCCGAAATACTTTAACACCCCGAATGATGAGAATCTCCTTGATGACCGGAGCGTGAAAAAGGGTCCGGAACCTGAAACGGCGGCAGCCGGGATTGTCGATGGCCAATATTATGCCTTCATCGGACTTGAGGGTAC
Organism: Metabacillus sp. 113a; assembly: GCF_050107635.1. Lineage (NCBI taxonomy): Bacteria > Bacillati > Bacillota > Bacilli > Caryophanales > Bacillaceae > Metabacillus > Metabacillus sp. 113a. The sequence continues at coordinate 161,080 of NZ_JBNILJ010000002.1, forward strand.
GGGTGGAGTGGCCGCGTATCAAATCAATGACCCGGAAAAACCTAGGTTTTCTGCCTATTATTCCACGAGAGAGTTTAAAGGGGACGAGCCTTCCGGTGATGTGGCACCTGAGGGAGTTCTCTTTATAAATGCAGAAGACAGTCCAAACGGACGGCCGCTGCTTGCAGTTGCGCATGAAGTAAGCGGGACCATTGCGGTCATGGAACTTGGAGGAGGAAGCAGCGGCAAAGAGCATGTTGTCAAAAAAGGCGAGACATTGACAGACATTGCTGGCATGTACGGAACTGCACCGGAGTATTTGAGGGCTTTGAATGGCTTAAACAAGCCGGATCTCCTCTTCGTTTCCCAGCGTTTAAAAACGGGTCCGGTAAATACGCAGTACAAGGTGGAAAAAGGGGATACACTTTATGAAATTGCGGCAAATGCAGGGGTTCCCTGGCCGCGGCTGATGAAAATAAATTATATTGAAGACCCTGATTTTATTATGGCAGGACAGACGCTGATGGTTCCTGAACAATAAGCTGAAACCGGCGGTGTTTGCGTTAAGCAGACAGCCGCCGGTTTTTATTATTTATTCTTTTTGAATCTATCTTCGGAATCTGAATCATTCTTTGTTTTATGCTTCTTCTTTTCATCCTGCATGTCCTGCTTCAAATCCTCAAGCGGAATTGAATCAACGTTTTGCTCTTCCTCGAACTGATCATGCATGCTTTCTTTATCTGTCGGAACCTGTTCGGGATGATCTTTGCGGTGTTTTGTGCTTTCCTTCGACAAAATCTCCACCTCCCTGATATAATTCTGCTATTCCACTTTTCCCTGAAAATGAAACGCTTTGATTCCCTTTTTTGTAAGCGTTTCATGAATTTTATTTTTCTGCTAGCAGTCTTTAAAAGTCTTTAAAGGAGGGAACTTCTTTTAAATCAATAATTATCCAATTATGTGACGATATTGTGAAAAAATAATGAACAAGTTATGACTTTTGTATGAAAACTGGATGACATTATGAAATGGAAAAGACATTTCTGTTTATGGTCTGTTACTATAAGGGTAAAAGTTTAAGTGGATTAAGGGTATTGGACTTTTTTGTCATTTTTGCACAAGGATTGGGAAGGATGGTGAACCTTTTGGGTAAATATTTAAAACCTTTATTTTTGTTTGGAGCTTTAATTTCAGTATTCTTGCTTGGCGGCTGCAGCCAGATGGCAGTTCTCGATCCTAAGGGGCCGGTTGCTGCAGAGCAAAGAGATCTGATCATGCTCTCCATCGTATTCATGCTGTTTATTATAGCAGTTGTATTTGTCTTATTTATTCTCATCATTATAAAATACCGCGAGCGCCCTACAAACATGGGGTACGAGCCGCCTGAAATGGAAGGCAGCAAGTTCCTTGAGGTTGTATGGACGATCATCCCGGTTATTATTGTAATCGCGCTTTCCATCCCGACTGTTCAGGCAATTTACAGTCTGGAAGAAGTTCCTGAAAGCGAACACTCCGATAAGGAGCCTCTTGTCGTTTATGCCACTTCAGTAGACTGGAAATGGATTTTCAGCTATCCGGAAGAGGATATTGAAACAGTTAATCAGCTTTACATTCCTGAAGACCGTCCACTGGAATTCCGTTTAACTTCAGCAGACAATATGGCATCATTCTGGATTCCGCAGCTCGGCGGACAGAAATACGCGATGTCTGAAATGGAAATGAAGCTTTATCTTCAGGCTGACGAACCGGGCACCTATGAAGGCCGTAACGCCAACTACACCGGTGAAGGATTCACGGATCAGCGCTTCAAAGTATATGCACAGACAGAAGAAGAGTTTGCCAGCTGGGTAAAAGAAGCCCAAAGTGCTCCTGAACTGAAAGAAGAGGAGTATGAGAAGCTGATGTTCCCGGGACACGTGGAACCGATGAAATTCTCATCTACACACCTTGATTTTGTGGATCACGCGAAAGATCCTGAATACGTGCTTCGAATCAGGGAGAAATACGGCATCACTTACGAATCACATCACTCAAAGGATGAAGAGAAAGAACAGAATGACACCGGGGACGAACTAGGCTCCAACTAGGAAAGGAGGAAATTGAATGTTTGAATTTATAAAGAACAATCTGATCCTTGATGATCCGCTGATTATGGGAGCCCAGGTATCTATTGGTCTTACAACCATTGCAATCATATTCGTTCTGACCTATTTCAAAAAATGGAAATGGCTCTGGACGAACTGGCTAACAACTGTTGACCATAAAAAACTTGGCATTATGTATATCATTGCCGCGATCCTCATGCTGTTCCGCGGAGGGGTTGACGCTATGCTCATGCGTGCGCAGCTCACGGTCAACAGCGCTGAGTTTCTAAATTCACAGCATTACAATGAGATATTCACCACTCATGGTACGATCATGATTATCTTCATGGCAATGCCGTTCCTGATTGGATTGATGAACGTTGTCGTCCCTCTTCAAATCGGAGCGCGCGATGTTGCCTATCCTTATCTAAACTCATTGAGCTTCTGGACATTTTTCGTAGGAGCTATGCTATTTAACATCTCCTTCGTATTTGGAGGATCTCCTTCTGCAGGCTGGACGGCCTACATGCCGCTTGCCGGAGTGGAAAGTTCTCCTGGACCGGGGCAAAACTATTACCTGCTTGGCCTGCAAGTAGCTGGTATTGGTACCTTGCTGACCGGTATTAACTTCATGGTAACGATTTTGAAAATGCGTGCAAAAGGCATGACGCTTATGCGTATGCCAATGTTTACATGGACTGCTCTCATTACATGCTTAATCATCGTTTTCGCATTCCCTGTACTGACTGTAGCACTTGCTCTTATGACATTTGACCGTTTGTTCGGTTCTCATTTCTTTACGCTGGCAGATGGCGGTATGCCAATGCTGTGGGCGAACCTATTCTGGATTTGGGGACATCCTGAAGTATACATTGTTGTGCTTCCGGCATTTGGTATTTTCTCTGAAGTTATTGCAACCTTTTCCAGAAAAGCACTGTTCGGCTATAAAGCCATGGTCGTAGCGATTGTTGTTATTTCCGGTTTAAGCTTCCTTGTTTGGGTCCATCACTTCTTCACGATGGGTTCAAGTGCAGGTGTTAACTCGGTCTTCTCGATCACGACAATGGCAATTGCCATCCCGACAGGAGTTAAAATCTTTAACTGGCTGTTTACCCTCTATAAAGGGAGAATTAAATTTACGGTTGCCATGCTATGGGCGCTGGCCTTTATCCCGACCTTTACTATCGGGGGAGTAACAGGGGTTATGCTTGCTATGGCGGCTGCTGACTATCAGTATCACAACACATACTTCCTTGTAGCCCATTTCCACTATGTGCTCATTGCAGGTACTGTATTTGCATGTTTCGCCGGACTATACTACTGGTATCCGAAAATGTTTGGACACAAGCTGAATGAAAGAATTGGCCGCTGGAGCTTCTGGCTTTTCACAATCGGCTTTAACGTATGTTTCTTCCCGATGTTCTTCCTTGGTCTTGACGGTATGCCTCGCCGTGTGAACACGTATGATGCATCTGACGGATGGCAGGATTTGAATATCGTTGCTTCAATCGGAGCACTGGGTATGGCTGTAGGATTTGTGGTTCTTGTGTATAACATCTATTACAGCTACCGTTATGCTGAAAGAGAACAAACAGGCGATGCCTGGGATGGACGGACACTTGAGTGGGCGACCACTACCGCCATTCCGCCGCACTATAACTTCGCCGTTATTCCTGAAGTAACAGGAATGGATGCATGGTGGAGAATTAAACAGAAGAACAAAACAACCGGCAAGAGAGAAACAGTAGATTATAAACCGATTCATATGCCGAGCTATTCCGGCAGACCGCTGATCATGTCTGTATGCTTCGGTATCGCAGGCTTCGGTATGGTATTCTCTCTATGGTGGATGGCGATCATCGGGCTTATCGGCGTCTTTATCACGATGATCCAGCGTTCATTTGATTATGATGACGGCTTCTACGTCAGCGTAGAAGAGATTCAAGAAACTGAAAAACGGGCAACCGTATAAAGGAGGCGTGCACATTGGGACATGCTCATACACATGATGGTTCTAACACGCCGCTTGAATACCAATCTGAAATAGGCAGATTGAATATTCTTGGCTTCTGGATTTTCCTTGGAGCGGAAATTGCGTTGTTCTCAACTCTTTTTGCAACCTATTTCGCACTATTCAACCAAACGGCTGATGGCCCGCTTCCAGGAGATCTATTCAAAGTTGAAGGCGTACTGATTATGACATTCCTGCTTTTAACAAGCAGTTTCACATGCGGTATTGCGATTCATGAGCTCCGCCGGAATAACATGAAGGGTGTTTTCATCTGGACGATTCTCACCCTTCTGCTCGGCGCAGGATTTGTCGGGTATGAAATATACGAGTTTATCGAGTATATTCATGAAGGGGCAGCATTAACAACCAGTGCTTTCTGGTCAGCCTTCTTTGTTCTGGCAGGTACTCATGGACTTCACGTATCGCTTGGTATCGTCTGGATATCATTGATTCTTATTCAGGTGAAAAAACGCGGTCTGACTCCTCAAACCGCAACAAAGCTATTCATCTCAAGTCTGTACTGGCATTTCCTTGATGTCATTTGGATCTTTATCTTCACTGGAGTCTATTTAATGGGGATGGTGCTGCATCATGGCTAGTCAAACACAAACATCTCATGACAAGTTTCCTTGGAGCCATGTGGTCGGATTTGGTTTGTCAATCGTACTCACTCTTATCGCACTGTGGGTTGCGTTAGCTTCAGGCTTTTCCAGTACGACCATCTTAATCGTAATTTTCGTTTTTGCTTTCTTCCAGGCTGCCCTGCAGCTGCTCATGTTCATGCATATGACGGAAACGAAGAGCGGCTGGATCCAAACCATAAACACTGTTTTCGCTGCTTTCATTGCTGTAGTTATCGCAGCCGGTACAGTTTGGGTTATGGGTTCCCATGGCGGACACTCTGAGCATCAGAAGAATCCTCCTGCACACGGTGAGCATGGAGAAGAGCATAGCGGACATTAACTGATTCAATTTAATTGATGCATGATGTGAATCAAGAGCCTTGGGAAGAATTCCTGTGTAAAGCTGCAGAATTCCCCCAACCGCTGAAATCATATAAAAAAACCGGAAGCCACAGTTCCTGCTGGAACAAAGGCTTCCGGTTTTTTTGTGCTTCTCAAGAAAAAAACCTTGCATCCATGCGATGCAAGGCTTACTCAATAATAGGTGATTTTGGTGAATGCTTTTTATCGTGCTCACGTTTAATGATAGGGAAGGCATAAATCAGGAATGCTGCGATATGGGCAAAAATGACATTGCCGACGAAGATCATATTGAGGACAAAGTGGTCGATGAAGTTAAGGCTTCCGCTGAGATAAAGAATAAAATAGGTCCACATCCCAGCAATAAAAGGAATGTGAATTAGAGCTAATTTTTTTCTTTCCGGCCAGAGAAATAAAGGAGTCGCGGTTGCAATGAAAAGATAAACAACGAAAACATCCATTTCATTTACCTCCTTAAAATTTTTGGTAACGCTTACATTACTTGGCCAATTTGTGGCAGATAAAAGAACAAATTGTGAACGTTTTGTTACAATTAGTATATCACAAAATTCTGAAAATTAAAGGGTTTTATTTGAGAATTTCTGCCTATTTTTTCATTCATCTATTGGTTAAGGAGAGCTCATATGTTTAGCATTTCTTAAATGTGGAATTTTTATACTACAAGCTTGCTGCCATTTACATATGCACAGCAAAATAGAAACTCAGTGTCTAATTGAACAAAATTGATAGGGAGGCGTCAACATGTCAGTGAAAGCTCTGGTACTAAACTGTTCCTTAAAGAAAGGCGATGAAGAATCAAATACAGAAGCCTTAATTAAAAAGGTTACAGGCATCATGCAGCGCGAGGGTGTTTTTGCAGAGGTCGTAAGAGTGGCAGATTACCAGGTATCCTTCGGAATATCAGATGATATGGGGGACGGAGATGAGTGGCCCCAGATCTTTGATAAAGTAAAGGAAGCAGATGTTGTAATCATTGGCACACCTCTTTGGATCGGAGAAAAAAGCAGCATTGCAACGATGGTGATGGAACGGATTTACGGTGGAAGCAGTTTAACGAATGAAAAAGGGCAATCCATTTATTACAACAAAGTCGGCGGCGTTGTCATTACCGGAAATGAAGACGGAGCAAAAGATGCAGCCAAATCCATTCTATATGGTCTGTCCCATATGGGCTTTACCATTCCTCCTAATGTGGATACATACTGGGTGGGGGAAGCGGGACCTGGTCCGTCCTTTATTGAAGCGGAAGGCTACAAAAATGAATTCACCCAGCAGCATGTTCAAATGCTTGCCTACAACCTCATGCATTTCGCTAAAATGCTAAAGGAGAATCCAATTCCGGCCCAAGGAACCGTTATTCAATAACAAGGTCTGTAAACCAGCGATGTTAAGAACCCGGGAAGCTTTTTCCGGGTTTTCGTTTTGGGTACTTTTGAATGAGGCCCATCGAACGGGAAGAATGATCTTATAATAGCTTCGAAAAGATCCGAACACCCTTGAGTATGCCAAAGCAATAAAGTTTCCTTTCTTATTCTCATACATATCGGTTTGTGACATAATAAAGAAGAATTTTCAAAAAGAAGGGTGTTACATATGAAGGAGCAAAAACAGCTTTCACGGCGAAAGCTTTTAGGGATAGCAGGAATGGGCTGGATGTTCGATGCAATGGATGTCGGTCTTCTTTCCTTTATCATTGCGGCCCTGGCAATAGATTGGCAGCTGAGGCCCGATCAGATGGCATGGATTGGATCGGTGAATTCAATCGGTATGGCGGTTGGTGCACTTGTATTTGGTTTAATGGCAGATCGAATTGGAAGGAAAAATGTCTTCATTATCACGCTTTTGCTGTTTTCGGTTGGAAGCGGATTATCGGCATTGGCATGGGCTCTTCCGATTTTCTTAGTTCTTCGTTTTTTAATAGGGATGGGACTAGGGGGAGAGCTTCCCGTTGCTTCGACCCTTGTGTCAGAGAGTGTAAAGCCTCACGAACGCGGAAGAATTGTTGTCCTGCTGGAAAGCTTCTGGGCAGGCGGATGGCTGCTGGCAGCACTTATTGCTTATTTCATTATTCCGAGCTTCGGATGGCAGACGGCTCTCGTTATTAGTGCACTGCCGGCATTTTATGCCCTGTATCTCCGCTGGAACCTTCCGGACTCAAAGGCCTTCAAAGCCGTCCAGTCTAAGGATAAAGAAACCGTTTGGAAGAAAATGGCCAAGGTATGGCAAGGGAAATACACGAAACGCACCGCCATGCTCTGGATTCTATGGTTTTCTGTCGTGTTTTCCTATTACGGAATGTTTTTGTGGCTTCCGAGTGTGATGACGTTTAAGGGATTCGATTTGATTAAAAGCTTCCAGTATGTTTTGATTATGACTCTTGCCCAGCTGCCCGGCTATTTCAGTGCTGCCTGGCTGATTGAAAAAAAGGGGAGGAAATTTGTTCTGATCGTTTACCTTAGCGGAACAGCCCTGAGTGCTTATTTTTTCGGGAACGCAGAAACTGCCTCAGCCCTTCTCGCTTTTGGTATGCTCCTATCCTTCTTTAACCTTGGTGCCTGGGGCGCGCTGTATGCTTATACACCAGAGCAATATCCAACTTCGATTCGGGGCACCGGCTCGGGCATGGCTGCTTCATTTGGGCGGATTGGCGGAATTTTAGGACCATTGCTCGTCGGTTATCTGATTGCAGAAAAAGTGGAAATCGGAACGATCTTCACCATCTTCTGTTTTTCCATTATTGTCGGCATTCTCGCTGTTGCCTTTTTAGGAACGGAAACAAAGCAGACAGAAATGGAAGAGTAGGAAACAGCCACGCTTAAACGATTGAAAATCGCTTAAAGCGGTGATATATTGATAAACAGAAAGCTGCCGGCAGCCCTTTGCCGGCAGTGATTTTTTTGCGGCCATTGCTACGTAAAACGAAAAAGGAGGGTGCCTTATGCTGACGAACGTAAAAGAATACAGCCTGCTCATTATCGGATCCTTCTTTTTTGCCATTGGAGTCAATTTTTTTGCGATTCCGAATGAGCTTGGAGAAGGCGGTGTAACGGGGATCTCCATGCTCCTTTACTATGTATTCAGCTGGTCTCCGGGGATTACGAACTTTATACTGAATGGAATGTTGCTAGTATTCGGATACCGGCTTCTAAGCAAGCGTGTCACGTACTATTCCATCATCTCCATCTTCTTCACATCCGTTTTTCTTCACTTAACGGAGGGTATGGCTCCCTCGTCAGACGATACGATATTGGGGACCGTCTTTGCGGGGATTTTTATAGGGGTCGGGTTAGGGCTTGTGCTTCGCGCGGGCGGAACGACAGGAGGCTCAGCGATCCTTGCAAGGATGACGCAGAAATATCTTGGCTGGAGTGTAAGCAGCTCGATGCTCCTCTTTGATATGATTGTCGTATTGAGCTCCTACTTCGTCATCGGTGCAGCCAATACGATGTATACCGTCATCTCCATTTATATCAGCACAAAAGTATTGGATTACATTTTAGAAGGCTTCGATACGCGGAAAGCAGCCACCATCATTTCCGACCATGCAGATGAGGTAGCGGCGAAGGTTAATGCGGATATGGACAGAGGGGTCACCGTGATTACAGCAAAAGGAAGCTATACGCAGGAATCCCGGGATATCCTTTATATCGTCATTAACAAGCAGGAGCTGTTTATGCTAAAAAAAATAGTCCACAAAATTGATGATAAAGCATTCGTCGTTATTCATGATGTGAGGGATGTCTTCGGAGAGGGATTTACGTTTCCTAAAACCTAGCTGGCAGCTTCTTGAAGGATTAAAGAATGGAGCAAAGCCGGCATACATATTTATGGGCTGTTTAAAAAGCCCTGCTGAGAAAAGAAACCCCCGGAATACCGGGGGTTTTCTTTGTGGAAATCGCGTCATTCTAAAAAATGGGATCCCCTCACATGGTACTGCCACCCACCTCAAAACAGCAAATGAGCAGCAATTACGATGACTGGAAGGGTAATAATCGTTCGCTGCAGAAAAATAACGAACAGTTCCCAGAAGGATACTGGAATTTTTGACCCTAAAAGCAATCCGCCAACCTCTGACATGTAGATCAGCTGGGTGACAGAGAGTGCAGCGATGATAAATCTTGTCAAGTCGCTTTCAATGTCTGATCCGATGACGGATGGCAGGAACATATCGGCAAACCCGACCATAATCGTCTGGGAGGCTGCCGCAGCTTCAGGCACCTGCAATAGCTGAAGCAGTGGAATAAACGGAAGCCCGAGCCATTTAAACACGGGAGTAAATTCAGCGATAATCAATGCGATCGTGCCGAGGGCCATAACGATCGGGGCAACCCCCATCCACATATCCAGCACATTTTTGGAGCCATCCTTGAAGAACTCCTTTACTCCTCTGCTTTTTGCAGCTTTGTCTGCAGCTATTTTCAATCCCCAGCCTGCACGTGAGTATTCTGCAGGAATCTCTTCGTTCAATCCGGCTGCCTCATCATTAGCATACGTATCCGCTTTTCTGGAGAGCGGAGGGATTCTAGGGCAGATGATAGCCGCGACAATTCCAGCGGCTGCAATTGTCAGATAAAATGGGAAAAAGTAGCTTTGAAGTTTGACCTGCTCAATAATCACGATACTGAACGTAATGGATACAACAGAAAAGGTTGTTCCGATTACAGCTGCTTCTCTTTTCGTATAAAAGCCTTCTTCATATTGTTTGCTCGTCAGCAGAACACCAATCGTCCCGTCGCCAAGCCATGAAGCGAGACAGTCTATCGAGGAGCGGCCGGGAAGCTTGAAAACCGGACGCATAAACTTCGCAAGCAGAGCGCCGAAAAATTCGAGCAGACCAAAGTTAAGAAGAAGCGGCAGGAACAGACCGGCAAACAAGAAAACACTGAAAAGCACCGGCAGCAAATCGCCGAGCAGCAGCCCCCCTGTATCGTTAGACCAGATCCACTCCGGACCTGCTTTAAATAATGTAAGGACAGCAAATACAGCCCCTAGTATACGGGCTATAAACCACACAGGCTGCACATCGAATAAAGAAGTGAAGAACGGACTGTTTTTCATAAATGCCGGTTTCACTGTTTTAGCTAACACGGTGCCAGCGAGTGCTAAAATAATGATGATGGTCATAATAGCTGGAAGATAGCTGCCGAGCACATCCTGAAGAATGCCTGACATGATGGCAATTGGAATCGTAATGGCCTCTTCATATTGAATGGGAACGATAAAAAGAATGATGCCAATTAGTGAAGGGATGAGAAATTTGATTATGCTGGATGGCGGGATTCGTTTCTTTGTCAATGTAGTCAATATGAAAACTCCTTAAAGGGATGATAATTTATGCAACGTTACTCATTTTAATGCATTTAACGAAAAATGCAATGTTTTTGGACTACTTTCTTTATTTTCCTATTGATCTCGATTTCAAACCTTTATAAATCCAGATAGTTGACTGCACCGGCCCGGCTTGGATATTCTTTAACTGCGTGCGGAGGTGATGAAGCATGAATTTTGAGCTGATTCTGAACGAAATTGGGGAAAACAGCAAACTTCTTCAATCGTCCCCCTGTCAGCGGCGGGGATATTAATGAAGCATGGATGCTTCAGACCGAAACAAGGAAATACTTCCTCAAGACGAACAGAGAGGAATCCATCGATTTTTTCCATGCTGAAGCAGATGGGCTGAAGGAAATTGCTTCATCAAACGCAATTGCCGTTCCGTTTGTTTTGAAAACCGGCACGATAGACTGTGTTCCCTTTCTGCTCATGGAATGGATAGAAGGACGGAAAACAGAGCATACGGAGACGGAATTAGGGACAAAGCTTGCTGCCATGCATCAAACCTTTCATACAAAATTCGGGTACGGAAGCGATACTTATATGGGAAAGCTTCCGCAAAAAAATGGCTGGCATGGAAGCTGGGTCCGCTATTACAGCAATGAGCGCTTAAAACCTCAGCTGGAGCTGGCGATCGGGAGAGGGCATATGCCGGTACCGAGAAGAAGGAGCATGGAAAAACTGCTGATGAATCTTGACCGCTGGCTCGGACATCATCCTAAACCATCTCTCCTGCATGGAGACTTATGGGGAGGAAACTGGATGACCGGTGAGTCAGGGAACCCTGTTTTAATTGACCCCTCAGTTCTATACGGAGATCATGAATTTGAAATAGCCTTTACCGAGCTGTTCGGAGGCTTCAGTCAAGCGTTTTACAGCAGTTATCAGGAGGCCTTTCCCCTATCTGAAGGATACGAAGACCGAAAACCGCTTTACCAGCTCTACTATCTGCTGGCACATTTAAACATGTTTGGTGAATCTTATGGCAGGGCAGTAGACCAGATTATCAGCCGGTATGCATAAAGGAGGAGATTTTCCATGAACTCAACTATTGAAACCATACTTAACCATCGATCAATCCGAAAATTTAAGGACCAGCCGTTAACGGATGAACAAATCAATCTTCTTGTGAAAGCCGCCCAGTCAGCCTCGACCTCCAGCAATGTCCAAGCCTACTCAATTATAGGGGTAAAAGACCCGGATAAAAAACAGAAACTGGCCGAGCTTGCCGGCGGACAGTCCTATGTGGCACACACCGGTCATTTCTTTGTATTTTGTGCAGACCTGTTCCGGCATCAAAAGGTGGGGGAAATGGAGGGTGCTGATCTGACAGAATCGCTGGAGAGCACCGAGAAATTTATGGTAGCCATCATTGATGCAGCATTAGCTGCCCAGAACATGTCTGTTGCAGCAGAATCCATGGGGCTTGGAATCTGTTATATAGGCGGTCTCCGCAATAACCTCCCAGCCGTATCCGATGTCCTTAAAACCCCGGAACGAGTCATTCCTCTTTTTGGTCTTACGGTCGGCCACCCGGATCAAAACCCGGATGTGAAGCCAAGGCTTCCTTTTGAGCACCTCTATTTTGAGGATGAATACGATACAGAGGATCAGCGCTATAAGGAGCAGCTGCAAACCTATAATGAGACCGTTTCATCCTATTATCATGAGCGGACTGAAGGAAAGCGCAGCGACACATGGACGGGCCAAATGGCGAAAATGCTCTCTCATCCGCAAAGAATGTATATGAAGGAATTTGTTCAGGGCAAAGGATTAGATAAGCAATAATGGGAAGAGGCCTCCTTTTGTAAAAGGGGCCTTTTTTTCAGCTGCATTGCGGCGGAACGCAGCCTGCTGCAGCATTCTGTGTGCTGTTTTGCACTGCTTATTTCCGCCTCAGCCACCATAGTGGGAAAACAGCCACCAGATAAAGAAAGTAAAGTAGGGAAATGGCCCAGCCAACAGGCGTAAGAACGAGGAGATCGACAACGTCCGCCGCTGCATTCCGGAACGGCCCTGTTTTATTTGAAAGACGGTGAACAATTGCAAACAAAAGAGTGAACAGGATGAAACAGACTGCGTAAGCAATGAGAATAAGAAAAAAAAGTTCTGACATCGAAGCAGCTTCCCCCGGATTTTTCTTTTATTCTTACACACGATAAGATTTCTCCATGGTCCTTTCAACTATTTCTCCACAGATTCCATAAAATCCTTGTGGAAAACGTAAAAGCTGTGAACAACTTGTGTATGAATCTAAAGTCTATTACAGATATAGTAGGGAACAAACGTACCCACACAAAATGTTGATAACTTTTGTGGATATGTTGATAACTCTTGTGGATAAACTGTTTGTAAAGGTAGAATCATCTGTGTATATCTAATAATTTACAAAATAATAACATCTGCTTCATAAAAGTGTGGATAACTATTTTGGAGTAGCAATACTTGAGGCGGGTGGAAATCCTATGATGCCTAAAGCTAATGCTCAATGTCCTGATCTTAGATATCCCAGTTTTCAGACTGTAGTGATGCCTAAAAGTTTTACAAAATCTGCAGAGCTTTTTCAACGATGTAAAATAGATTTTAAAATTTTACTGTGCAAGACTACCTTAAAAACTTCAAGCGAGTAACGTTTGAGTTTTTAGCAGGTTTCTTATGGTAGAGAACAAGACTAGTAATTATGAGTTTTTTTACTCTGCGAGTTATTCCAATTAAGTAATGGGTTATTTTGATGAAATTTTAGTTGGATTTACCTAATAACTGGAATTATTTTAAATAATAGGATTAATTTTATCGGAGTCTTAGGAGTAAGTCTATTTAATAATCCGTCTGTGTCAGCTAAGGCTTCAACTCCTCTTTTAGCTCCTGAAGAAATCCAGACAATGGCAGAAGACGAATTAAATGAAGTCTTAAATCAGCAAAAATTAGATTTTGAGGCTGAAAGATTGGATTTATACAGAAGAGTGGGTCAACGCTGGATCATTAAATAACTATTTAAAAGAAAATTCGGACATTAAATCAAGTAAGCAACCTTACATTGGTAAAGTGTTTTATGGAGATATTTTCTTATCCAACATATGTGAAATGGTGTTAATCAATACAATCGATGTTTCTTATTCTGGCCTCCAAAAAATACCTTAAGCCCAATCCACCGATCGGGCTTAAAGCTTTTTACTCACCGTGCAGTCTCAAGCCTGCATGGTTGGTCGGTCCCACGTAATCATTTAGCGGGAATGAGTGTTTGATTGCTGCTGTGATAAATTTCTTCGCGTCATAAATGGAGTTTTTAACATCCAGTCCCTTTGCAAGGTTAGCGGCAATTGCGGCTGAATAGGTACAGCCTGCGCCGTGGGTATAGGATGTGTCGATCCGCTCACTTTCAAGGATTTCAAAGTCTGTTCCGTCAAAAAGGACATCCACTGCTTTTTCATGCTCCAGTTTTCCGCCGCCTTTGACTAGAACATATGGAGCCCCCAGCTTATGAATAATCGCGGCCGCTTCTTTCATTTGTTCAACGGATGTAATAGCACCAATGCCGCTCAGCTGACCCGCTTCAAATAGATTAGGGGTCACCACAGTGGCGACAGGGGTCAAAATATCTCGAAGTGCTTCAGCAAGCTCCGGGTAAAGGACCTCGTCCGCTCCTTTGCAGACCATCACAGGATCGACGACAACGTTTTTCAGGTTGTGCTTTTTAATGGTTTCCGCAGCGAGGCGGATGATATCGACGGTTGGCAGCATGCCTGTCTTCATTGCGTCCGCGCCAACGCCTTCTACAATAGTGGAAAGCTGCGGTTTTATGACATCGAGCTCTACCGGAAAGACTTGATGTTGCCAATCATTATGCGGGTCCATGGCAACAATGACGGTAAGAGCGGACATTCCGTATACACCATGCTCCTGAAAGGTTTTTAAGTCAGCTTGAATGCCTGCTCCTCCGCTGCTGTCCGATCCGGCAATGGTTAATGCTTTTGGCATTTTCATATCATGTACCTCCATCCTTATACATACCTCTATATTTATGGTTCTGCTTGCAGCAGACCAATGACTATAATATTAGTATACCAATTGGGCATCCGGGAATAAAGATACCTGCCCTGGCTTGCAATGATTGGAAAATAAGTGTACGATTTAATTGAACAGTGGTTAATAAATGAGGTGGAAAGTTGGCAGCACGAAAAGCAGTCAAGCAGGAATTGACAAAAGAGATCATAATGGAGTCAGCCAGGGAACTGTTTTCAGCAGAAGGCTACCGGAATATATCCATGAGAAAAATCGCTTCTGAACTCGGCTATAGCCATGGCTCCATTTACTATCATTTTAAAAGCAAAGCTGAACTCTTTTATGCGATGGTTCAGTCAGATTTTCGGATGCTTGATGAGGTTCTGGATGCAATCATGGCTGAAAACGATTTAACCGATGAAGATAAGCTGAGGAAGGTCATGCTTGGCTACATTGAGTTTGGGTTAACGTATCAAAGCCATTATGAAGTCATGTTTCTCATAAAGGATGAGGAAGTAAAAAGCTACTTGGCGGAGGAGCCGAATAAAAGCTATGAAAAATTTGCGCAGGCTGTTTACAAGCTTTCCGGAGGAAATGCGGACGTTTCGCAAATCTGGTCCGTTTTCCTCGCCCTTCATGGATTTGTGACCCACTATATTAAAATTGATATGGACTTAGAAGTGTCAAAGGAGATGGCAGATCGGCATGCCCGATTTTTAACTGTTTCTTTGTTAAGATCTACGTAGCTGCAGATCGAACACGGTTTGCAGCCTGCTTTTCACCTTAATTGACCACTGGTTAAATAAAAGAAGGAGGAATAGATGATGACAAAAGCAGCGGTATTGGGAGCTTCAGGAGGGATGGGCTATTCACTTGTCCATGAATTGATTGCCAAGGGCTATGAGGTGACGGCGTTTGCAAGGAATCAAAGCAAAATGGAACGGCTGTTTAAAGGGAAACAAGTGAAAATTCTTACAGGAGATGCTTATGAGGAAGAGGATGTCCTCAAAGCATGTGAAAAGGCGGACATCATCTTCCATACAGTAAGCGTACCTTACCCTGATTGGGATAAGGGGCATCCGGCCATCATGAGGCATGCATTGACAGCGGCCGCTCATGAGAAGGCCAAATTGGTAATCATTGATAATATATATGCATATGGAAAGCAAAACGGCAAAAAAGTGAAGGAAAATGCGCAAAAAAGTCCCCATACCCGGAAAGGAAGAATCCGTCTTTCAATGGAAAAGATGGCAATGGAATCAGGGGTTCCTTATATGGTTTTGCATTTTCCTGATTATTATGGTCCAAACGCAGAGAACACGCTTCTTCATCAAACCCTCAAACCCACATCCGAATATAAACGGGCAATCTATATCGGCAGCCTCACACTTCCCCGGGAATTTATCTATACACCTGATGGAGCGAAAGCTGCGGTGAATCTTGCGGAAGCGGACCATGCTTACGGACAGAATTGGAATATTCCGGGTGCAGGTACGATCAGAGGAAAGGACATCATCCAAATCATCCGGTCAGAAACCGGGAAGCCGGCGTCTGTTATGAAAATTGGAAAAGGTGCGATATGGGTGATGGGATGGTTTGACCGAAACATGAGGGAAATGGGGGAAATGATGTATTTAAATGAAGAGCCGGTTATTCTTTCCGGAGAAAAATATGAATCGGCGATCGGGCCGCTGCCGGCAACATCTTATGATGAAGGAATCCGGGCTACCCTGGCTTACATGAGAAAAGAATAGAATGAGTGAAAAGGAGCTGTCCCCTGGATGGCTTTTTTGCGTATGCGGGCTGTGCAGACGAGCATGAAGATAGCAAAATAATCCTGTAAACGAGCAATTATGCCCCTGTTGACGAAACATGAAAGCGTTTATAAAATGAGAGACAGCCAGAAAAATATACACGGAAGATGCTCAAGTGTCGTTAATTAAATTAATTAAGTAAATGTAAGCGCTTGTGAAAGCGCTGCCTCTTTGCTTTTGAGGAGTGGGTTTAGTGAATCTTTTGACTGTTGTTTCGTTTGTTTTCTTTACAGGCCTCGTGGCCGTTATCTCTTATTTTGTAACAAGAAAGGAAAAGCTTGATACGCAGGAGGGATACTTCCTAGGAGGGAGGAGTCTGGGCGCCTGGGTCATCGCCGGATCTTTGCTTCTGACCAATTTATCGACTGAGCAGCTGGTTGGCCTGAATGCGGACGGCTACCAATTCAATATGTCTGTGATGGGCTGGGAGGTTGGTTCTTCCATCGCGCTCGTGCTTGTTGCCTTCTTCCTGCTGCCGCGATATTTAAAGGGCGGACTGACAACGATCCCCGACTTTCTCGAAGAACGGTTTGACAGCGGGACAAAGCAGATTGTCACACTCCTATTCTTATTTGGATACGTCTTAAACCTGCTGCCGCCAATCCTGTACTCCGGAGCAACCGCACTCAGCTCAATCTTTAATGTACAGGAAGTGTTTGGGGTAGATTATCAGACCTCCATCTGGATTACAGTATGGACGATTGGAATCATCGGCTCCATTTACGCCATATTCGGCGGTTTGAAAGCGGTTGCTGTATCCGATACGATCAACGGAATCGGACTGCTTGTCGGGGGACTGCTGATTCCTTACCTGGGCTTAACCGTGTTAGGGGATGGGAACCCGATTGCCGGATTCCAGACCATTGTTGAAAAATCACCGGAAAAATTAAATTCGGTCGGCTCAAATTCCGATCCAGTTCCTTTCAGTACAATGTTTACGGGGATGCTGCTTGTCAATCTGTTCTACTGGGGGACAGCCCAGCACATCATCCAGCGTGCGCTTGCTGCGAAAAGTTTAAAGGAAGGGCAAAAGGGTCTGGTTATCACAGCCTTCTTTAAACTGCTTGGTCCAGCCTTTCTTATTCTTCCGGGAATCATTGCGTTCAACATTTTTGGACCGGACCTGAAACCGATGGAAGCCTACCCGATGCTTGTCAATCATGTTCTGCCTACACCGCTGGTCGGTTTCTTTGCAGCCATCCTTTTCGGCGCGATTCTTTCGTCATTTAACTCTGCGCTGAATTCATCGGTTACCCTTTTTACTCTGAACATATACAAGCCGTATTTCCGGCCAGATGCCACAGATGCCCAGCTTGTGAAAAACAGCAAAATCACCGGGATTTTCCTGGCTGTTTTCGCAATGTGCGTCGCTCCGCTGATCATGTTTGTACCGCAGGGATTTTTCCAGTACCTGCAGATCGTAAACGGATTTTATAATGTACCGATTCTGACCATCATCATTGTCGGCTACACGACGAAGCGTGTGCCGGCCATTGCTGCGAAAATTGCGCTTGCCCTGTTTATCTCAGTTTACGCCATTACCCAGCTGGTTTGGGATACGGGAGTTCATTTCCTTCATATCCTTGCCGTTCTCTTTGTCCTTTGTGTCGGCTTGATGCTTCTTATCGGAAAATTCTGGCCGAAAACAGAGGTTTACACGCTTGAAGATCGCAAAGCGGTCGACATCACCCCGTGGAAGCTGCTTTATCCGATGGGATTTGCAGCCATCGTAGCGATGATTTCTGTTTATGTGCTATTCTCGACTGCCGGGTTTGCAAACGGCTGATGTGTCAAAGCGTGAAGCTCATAGTAAGCTCTTCAAACAGCAAAGTGAAAAAACCGGGAAACTGCCAATTTGGAGTTCCCGGTTTTTTTAGCGTGGAGGCAGCGGAAATCCAGTCAGAATGAAACTTGCAGGATACGATCCGGTTATGTTTTCACTTTTAGCGATCCAGCCTGGAATGATATTCGAATGCAGAACATGCATCTTTCTGCAAAGAGTAAAGGCAAGCAGATGCACTATGGACTGCTGCCATGCAGGAAATGGTATAATAACGGACAAACGAACAAAGCGGGTGGTTTTTTGAAGATTGAAGAGCTGTACGATGAAATTTATTCCCGGCTGGAAAAGGATCATGAGCAGGTTCTCGCGTCACTCCGCCAGTCAGCTTTAACAGAAGAGGAAGCGGAGAAAGCGGAGCGGATGGAACTCGCGCTGCAAACTGCAAAGGATATTTTTGAGAACATTATGACCCCCGGAACAACGATGAGAATTGTTCACTCTAAAGGGTCACTCACCATTGAAATCGATGAAAAATCATAACGCTATTCCTGCAGGAACTTATCTGACTGCCATTCTGTTTTTTCTTTCCTGAGTTCGCCGGGAGATTTTCCGGTGACTTTCCGGCAAACTTTATTTAAATAGTTGGCATTTGTATAGCCTACGAGTGCGGCAATTTCCTCCGTCGTATATTTCGTATGGGCAAGCAATTCTATTGCTTTGGAAATCCGGATGTTGGTTAAATACTGAATCGGTGTGAAGCCCGTCTCTTTTTTGAAAATCCTCGTAAAATGGTACCTTGATAACCCGGATGCATCCGCCATTTCATCCGGACCGATCGGATTCTGATAGGATTGTCTTGCGAACAGGACCGCGCTTACTACACTTTCAGGCCATTCATCCATCTCTCTGTCCATTTCCGATACATATTCATAAAGCTCCATTATAAACTGGTAGGCCAGACTTGAGCCCTTATAGGCAGATGTGACATTTTTGCTGTTGGCTTCATCGAAAATCTGCTTTACCAGCTTAACGGGAACAGACTCGGGGTGGAAGCGGATCACCTGGTTTGTTTTCTCCCTGATATGCTCATAGCAGCGGTCTGCTTCTTTGCCATACAAGGTGATATACATAAACTCCCACTTTTCACTCGTTTCGGGAAGATAATACCTGTAATTGCTCGGGCTTTTCACAACAAATGCCTGGCCGGGGTGCACCCGGTGCGTTTTTCCGTCAATCTGAATGTCTCCATATCCTGAAAGGGTCACCTGGAAAATGATCTTGCCAAGATCTTTCCGTTCCGTTCCGCTCCATGAATAAATTGGGGAGGTTTGTAGATCCCATCCCACCGACCAGAGCTGCGCCAATTCGCTCACCGGGTCCTGTTTAAAGCGAAAGGCGACGGCCCCGTGCTGCAGACCTGCCATAGTAGACTCCTCCTCATCCTGAAGCAAAAAATGATTTAGTTAAAGTGAAAAACCTGCGTGATTGATTCCGCCCATATTAGGATTCTGCATTTTTCGGAGCAAAAAAATACCGATAGCTTTTAACTATTTTACCATTGTCATTGCCAGTGCACACCTCTACAATAAAAATAGAGTGTGAATCCGTTTTCAATTTAATATTCTGTTCACAAATTTCTTATATAATGTCAGGTGGGAGAGCTATGCTTAGACAGTTAATTAATCAATTTAATGAAGTGTTTGAATTGGGGGAAGACCCAAGAATGTTTTTTGCCCCCGGGAGAGTCAATTTGATCGGGGAGCATACCGATTATAACGGTGGACATGTATTCCCCTGCGCACTCGACGTGGGAACGTATTGTCTTGTAAGGGAGAGAACCGATGGGCTCCTTCGAATGTATTCCGTCAATTTTGATGAAAAAGGAATCATCGAATTTCCTGTAAAAGATCTTCAATATGAAAATGAACACGACTGGGCGAATTATCCGAAAGGAGTCATGAAGGAATTCAGCAGCAGAGGCATTGAGCTGGTGCGGGGACTTGATCTTCTCTTTTTCGGAAATATCCCGAATGGCGCCGGCCTCTCTTCGTCGGCTTCAATCGAGCTTGCGGCAGCTGTTATGATGAATGAGCTTACGGGAGCAGCGATTGACCGGATTGAACTTGTCAAAATGAGCCAGCACGCTGAAAATGAATTTATTGGAGTCAGCTGTGGAATCATGGATCAGTTCGCCATCGGAATGGGAAAAAGGGATTCTGCGGTATTATTGAACTGCCAGACACTGGAGTATCAATACAGCCCGCTTAAGCTCAGTCATTCGGTGCTGATCATTGCCAACACCGGAAAGCGCAGAACACTGGCGGATTCCAAATACAATGAGCGTCGGGCAGAGTGCGAGCGAGCGCTGAAGCAGCTTCAGGAAAAGCTGGATATTGAATCGCTGGGAGATTTGACCGAAGAAGCATTTAGAGAGAACCAGCATCTTATTCAAGACGAAACCGACCGGAAAAGGGCAAGACACGCCGTCATGGAAAACCTCCGGACGCTAAAAGCAGTCAAAAACCTTACGGAAGGAAATATGAACGGCTTCGGACAGCTGATGAATGAATCCCATCGGTCCTTGAGAGATGACTATGAAGTCACAGGAAAAGAATTGGATGCGATGGCTGAAATTGCATGGAAGCAGCCTGGAGTCATCGGGTCAAGGATGACCGGTGCAGGCTTTGGAGGCTGTACAGTCAGCATTGTCGAAAAGGACTTTGTTCAGGCATTTATTTCAGAAGCCGGCAAGGCCTATGAAAAAGAAACCGGACTCACGCCTGAGTTTTATGTTGTAGAGGTTGGCGAAGGTGCAAGAGAAATCACCCAATTTTAAGGAGGAAATCATATGTCGATTTTAGTATGTGGAGGAGCGGGCTACATTGGAAGCCACGCTGTATCAGAATTATTGGACCGCGGGGAAGACGTCATTGTAGCAGACAGCCTGCAAAAGGGTCATGACAAGGCGGTCCTTGAAGGAGCAAAGCTTTACACGGGCGACCTTCGGGATGAAGCGTTTCTGCGGCATCTTTTCGAAGAAAATGACATTGAGGCTGTCATGCATTTTGCGGCAGATTCCCTTGTGGGCGAAAGTGTTGAGGATCCTTTGAAGTATTACGATAACAATGTCTATGGGGCTCTGTCCCTTTTAAAGGTCATGAAAGACTTTAATGTAAAAAAAATCGTATTTTCCTCTACCGCTGCCGCCTACGGCGAAGCGAAAAATATTCCGATTGGGGAAACCGAACCGACGGAGCCGACAAATCCTTATGGAGAAACAAAGCTGGCCATTGAAAAAATGCTGAAATGGTCTGACAAGGCATACGGCATTAAGTACATGGTGCTTCGTTATTTCAATGTAGCGGGCGCGCACATGGACGGAAAACTGGGTGAGGATCATCAGCCGGAAACGCATCTGATTCCAATTATCCTTCAAACAGCCCTTGGGCAGCGGGAAAAAATCATGATCTTCGGGGATGATTACGCAACTCCTGACGGCACATGCATCAGAGACTATATTCATGTTACGGACCTTGCAGATGCCCATTTGCTTGCTTTGGACCGTCTTCGTGACCAGGCGGAGAGCGGAACCTACAATCTCGGGAACGGGAACGGATTTTCTGTGAAGGAAGTCATTGAAGCAGCACGGGAAGTAACAGGCCATCCAATCCCTGCAGAAGTGGCTCCAAGACGGGCGGGCGATCCGGCAAGGCTGGTTGCATCCTCGCAAAAAGCAATGGCTGAGCTTGGCTGGAAGCCGAAATATGCGGAATTGCGAGTGATGATTGAGAGCGCCTGGAACTGGTTTCAAAAGCATCCGAATGGCTATTAAGCCATTCACAATCATATAGGGAGGGAAAGCCATGCTAAAGCCTATCTATTCGTTTATTGAGGAGCTTCTTCAGTACGGCATCGAAAAAAAGCTCGTATCCAAATGGGATCAGGATCTTGTTCGAAACAAGCTGTTGGAGGTTCTGCAGCTTGACGGGGAAAATTCGGAGCCGTACCTTGGATCCGTTCCGGATTCCCCTGTTCCGATTTTAGAGAAAATACTTGACTGGGCCTTTGAAAACGGAAGACTTGAAGCGGATTCAGTTACGTACCGCGATCTCTTGGATACGAAACTGATGGGCTGCCTGACTCCCTCCCAGTCCGAGGTGATTCGGAGATTCAGAGAGACCGCCGTACGTGAGGGGATGGAAGCGGCAACGGATCAATATTATCAGTTTGCGCAGGACATCCACTACATCCGGACAGACAGAATCGCCAGGAATCAGCACTGGTACTCTGAAACTCCTTATGGAAACATGGAGATTACCATCAATTTATCTAAGCCTGAAAAAGACCCGAAAGCCATTGCGGCGGCTAAACAGCTGGAAGAGAGCACCTATCCGGCTTGTCTTCTGTGCAAGGAAAACGCCGGATATGCCGGCAGGCTGAACCATCCTGCGAGACAAAATCACCGGATTATCCCGGCGGAACTTAATGGGGAAGAATGGTTTTTGCAATATTCTCCTTATGTCTACTATAAAGAGCACTGCATCGTTCTCGCCGGGGAGCATAAACCAATGAAAATCTCAAAAGAGACATTTGTCAGGCTTATGGATTTTACAGACGAATACCCTCACTATTTCCTCGGATCCAACGCTGATCTGCCAATCGTAGGGGGATCGATCCTCAGCCATGATCATTTTCAGGGAGGCCGTCATGAATTTCCTATGGCGAAGGCGGAAATAGAAAAAACATTTGTGTATCCTCGGTATCCCGGAATTAAAGCAGGAATGGTAAAGTGGCCGATGTCGGTCATAAGGCTCCAGGGAACGGACAAAGCAGAGCTTGCTCAGGCAGCAGAGCACCTATTAAATGAATGGAAGCGCTATTCTGACCCGGAAGCAGGCGTGCTTGCGGAAACGAACGGCGAACCTCACAATACGATTACTCCAATTGCAAGAAGAAGAGGAGGACTGTTTGAATTGGATTTAGTCCTCCGGAATAACCGGACGAGTGAAAAGCATCCAATGGGAATTTTCCATCCCCATCAGGAAGTCCACCATATTAAGAAAGAAAACATCGGACTGATTGAAGTAATGGGACTGGCTGTGCTGCCGGGAAGGCTGACGGAAGAAATGCTTCAGCTCAGCAAGCTTTTACCGGCTGATGGAGCAGAGGAATCCATCAAGCAGCTGCCTGAGCTTAATCAGCATCTCGATTGGGCTCTCCGCATAAAAGAACAGACAGAGCTGACAGAGGAAAACAGCTACCGTGTGCTGCAGGAAGAACTCGGGAAAGTTTTTGCAGAAATTCTTGAGCATGCCGGAGTGTTTAAAAGGAACGAGGAAGGCTTGGAATCATTTGCGGCCTTCATTACAAAAACCGGCGGTGTCCCCGCCTCACAATAAGCAGACTGGAGTGTGATTGTATGTATATCGGAGTAGATTACTATCCTGAACAATGGCCTGAATCCCGATGGCCCGAAGATGTGAGGCTCATGAAAGAGCTTGGGGTCAACGTTGTCAGGCTTGCTGAATTCGGCTGGCAGCTGATGGAGCCGGAAGAAGGACGCTATGACTTTTCTTTATATGACCGGGCCATCAAGCTTTTGACTGATCACGGCATTAAAATTGTTCTTGGGACACCAACAGCAACTCCGCCAGCGTGGCTCATCCATAAGCATCCGGAAATTTTACCCGTAGATGAAAATGGGGTTCAAATTTCCTTTGGTGCAAGAAGACACTATACAGTGAACAGCCCGGTTTTTCATGAATTCACATTAAAAATTGTCACAGAAATGGCGAAGCATTTTGGTCCGCACCCTGATGTGATCGGCTGGCAGACAGACAATGAATACGGTCATGAAAAATCGGACCGGAGCTACGGAGAAGCCGATCGGCATGCTTTTCAAACATGGCTTAAAGAAAAGTACGGGACGCTCGGGGAGCTGAACAGGGAATGGGGAACGGTCTTTTGGAGCCAGACGTACACTGACTGGTCGCAAATTCCAGTGCCCCGTAAAGTATATCAGGAGCATAACCCCAGTCTTCTGCTCGATTTTGACCGCTTTTGTGCAGATGCGTACACACGCTACAACAGGCTTCAGACCGAATGCCTCCGGGCTCATATACGAAGCGGTCAGTTCATCACCCATAACTTTGTCTACACCGACCAGGCCATTAACCAGTGGGATATGGCGGAGGATCTGGATTATGTCGCGTACGATAACTATCCGGTATGGGGCGGGCTCGCTGAACCCATTTCCCCGGCAGCCATCGCCCATCAGCATGATCTCTGCCGCGGGACGAAAAACGGCAAAGGGTACTGGGTGATGGAAGAGCTGTCCGGTGCTCAAGGCTGGAGCAAGATTGGCTACCTTCCAAGACCCGGACACATTAAGCTCTGGACCTATCAGGCCATTTCAAGGGGCGCTGAAGCCATCGTCTATTTCAGGTGGCGTGCTGCGCAATTTGGAACAGAAGAGTTCTGCCACGGCATTTTGGATCACGACGGGCTGCCGAAACGAAAATACTATGAAGTGAAAGAAGTCATCGATTCCCTTAAAAAGCACGGAGATGACTGGATTGCCTCCCGCATCGAGGCGCAGGCTGCCGTTTATTATGATCCGGAAAACGCCTGGGCATGGAACATCCAGCCTCAAAGCAGCGCCTTCTCCCATCGTCGGGAGCTGCTCAGACACTATACACCGGCACACAACCTGAATGTCGCAACAGATGCCGTAAACAGCCGCAGCAGCCTTGAAGGCTATAAAGCAGTATTTGTGCCAATCTATTTCCTTGAAGACCCCGTATTTACGGAAAAACTGAAGCAGTATGCCGAAAACGGGGGAACCGTAGTGTTCAGCTACCGTTCAGGTGTAAAAAAACCGAACAACTTTGTGACAGGCAAAACCCTTCCGGGAGAACTCAGCGACATGACCGGCATTCGCATAAACGAGTATGAGTCGCTTCAAACCGGTCAGGGGAACAAAGTAAAAGGTTCGGCAGGCCCGCTGGAAGGAATGGAATCATCGGCCACTGTCTGGTGTGATCTCATCGACCCTGTTTCAGCTGAAGTTCTTGCTGTGTATGAAGACTGCTTCTACGAGGGAACCGCTGCCGTAACCAGAAACCACTTCGGAAAAGGAACGGTTTATTATATCGGAACAGCTCTCGAGGACAGCATGCTGACAGCTCTGTATAAAGATATTTTCAGACATGCCGGGACCGAAACCATCGAGACAGCTGAAGGTGTGGAAGTGGTCCGCCGCGGTTCGTTCCTGAGTGTCATGAACCATTCTGCGGAAGCAGGCGCTGAGATTACCCTGCCTGAAGGGCAATGGGTGGATTGTGCAACAGATGAGCAAATTTCAAGAACCACCAGGCTTGAACCGCTTGGCGCCAAGCTCTTTAAAATCGAATTCTGATCGTCACACCAGTCTGTAAACAGAAAAAAAGTGCTCAGAGCCTCTGAGCACTTTTTTTGCTGTACTTTTGGCTTGATCCCCCTCCTGCTCTAGGGGCGGAACGGACTTTTTCCAAATGAAACGTTCTATCCTGCGTTAGCAAAGACCCGGTCGGCATTATCTGTTTGAAAATGGAAATCGGTAAGCCGAAAGACCTTATTATAGTAAAAAAGGTTTTAAAGAAGTATTTAGAAGGAATGTAAAGAGTAATACAACCTAAAGGAGTGACAATTTAATGAACATTATTATTTCTGTTTTAGTAGCGTTAGTTATCGGATGGGTTGGTGACCTTTTAGTAAAAGGGTCAATGCCGGGAGGAATTATCGGATCCATTATTGCAGGTTTTGCAGGAGCATGGCTTGGACACGGTCTATTCGGAACATGGGGGCCTGACATCCAGGGCTTTGCGATTATTCCAGCGATTATCGGTGCAGCCATTGTGGTATTTGTTGTCCAGCTGATCATGAAAAAGACAGGCGGATCACGCAAAGCGCATAACCATTAAAAAACAGTAAAGCCTCAAAAAAAAGCAGTTGGATGGGGGACGAACCGAAAGAATGCTGGTTCCCCCATCCTCCTTAAAAAATGCTCGAGCCATGCTCCGGGCATTTTTTTTGTGGTCTGCCCCTAAAACGCTCCAGGCCCTTCTCTTTAAACGAGTTTGCCGAAGTCCGCTTAAGCTAAAAAAATCAGGGAGGGGGCTGGCACCGTGCCAGCCCCCCTCAATATCTGCCTATCAAAGGCTTCGTCCTCCAGCTTTCGCAGACCCAGACATGTGCAGTCTCTGCCCCCTATTACCTTTAGAGCTGCGGCACCCGCGAATTTTCATGAATGCTGTTCTTTTTCCTGTGCCAAAATAATAATCCGGCCGCTGGCCAGCTCATTTTCATATTGAAGGGCTTCATTCTGACTGACGCCCAGAGCCTCCAATTTGGAAGTTAATTCATCAGTTCTTGAGCGGAAAGCATTTGCCATCATATTAAAAAGGCCCTGGTCCAGTGTATTCATTTTGCCCGTGTCTGTATTTTCCGTTAAATGCTTGGAGCGCTCTTCATCCTGAGCAAATAAATAGATAGAATCCCTGCTGATTCCCTGTTCCTCGAGTTTTCTTACTTTATCTAAAGCCTGAACGCCATTTTCTGCTACAAATAATTTCATGCCGCTTCCTCCTATACCACCAGATAACACACATTACCCTTTTTAATAAGCGGGAAAACGGAACGATTGAAAGATGATATAAGACGCAAGATATGATTTAATAAAAACAAAGAATGCGCAAGGGAGGGGTCGGAGAATGAAAATTTCTGTCGTGGTCACAACATATAACCGTTTATGGGCGCTTGCTGAGCTAATGGAATGTCTGATGCGCCAAACCTTAAAGCCTCATGAAATTATTATCGTAAATGACGCGGGTGAACGGGTGGACCGGCTGAAGGAAATGTATCCCGAGCTTCCTATTCAGATTCAGCATCTTACGGAAAATGGCGGGCATGTTCAAGCGAGAAATTTGGGTGTAAGGCAGGCGACAGGCGACGCGATCATGCTGTGTGATGACGATGATCTGCTGATGCCGTCTCATCTTGAGAGAATGGCGCGCGCACTGAGCAAGGCGGACCTCGCCTACTCGGATGCTGAGATTGTCCGTTTTAAGTGGCAGCGGTTCATCCGTTTTCCGCAGGAAAGAAAGCTGTTTGCGTATCAATACGATGCTCACAATATGAAAAGATTCTCCACTTATGTTCCATCCGGAAGTCTTTACAAAAGAGAGCTGCATGACCAAATCGGCTACTTTGATTTGGATGTGCACAACTACTGGGATTGGGATTTCATTTTAAGGGTGATGAAGAAGCATATCGTAAAGCGGGTGCCTGTAGCGGGTGTCGTCTATTCCTTTGATAACAGCGGGGATAATCAGTCGGCCCAGCTCTCCTCGGTAAGACAGGGATTTTTAAACATTCTCGCTGATAAACACAGCCTTGGTGAGCTGGAGGTCCAAAATTTTCATTCGCTTCTTGAGGAACCGGAAATCAAAAACCTTGAGTCTTCAAGCGAGATCATCTGGGACGGCATGCCGATTGTCTCAAGGCTCGCTCAGGAAAACTCACTGGCAAAATAGCAGGGCAGGGGATGTATATGAAGCAGCTGATACAAAATGACTGGTGGCAGGAGCTTGAAGGCCAGTTTTCAGAAAACTATTATTTGGAGCTCAGGGAGAAGCTGAAAAACGAATATGAAAACGGGACGGTTTATCCGGATCCATATGAGCTTTTTAACGCTCTCCACCTGACCCCTTTTCGTGAGGTGAAAGCCGTAATCCTTGGCCAGGATCCCTATCACGGTCCTGGGCAGGCCCACGGGCTTAGCTTCTCTGTGAAAGAAGGAGTCCCGAAGCCGCCATCTCTGAAAAATATTTATAAAGAGCTGTGCGAAGATCTTGGATGCCCGGAGCCTTCCCACGGTTCTCTGGTAAAGTGGGCGGAGGAAGGGGTCCTGTTGCTGAATACCGTGCTGTCTGTCCGGAAGGGGGAAGCGAATTCCCATAAAGGATTAGGCTGGGAGCAGTTTACGGACGAAGTCATCAAAAGCCTGAATAATAAGAACGAGCCGGTCGTGTTCATCTTGTGGGGCAAGCATGCCCAGGCAAAAAAAGAGCTGATCGACCTTTCCAGGCATACCGTAATTGAATCCCCCCATCCAAGTCCGTTTTCAGCCAGACGGGGCTTCTTTGGCAGCAAGCCTTTTTCCAGAACCAACGAGTTTTTAAAGGGAAAAGGGCTGAGGGAAATTGATTGGTGCATTGAGTAAACAGCCTTAAAATCCAACGGTGGACAGCCGTCCTTAAAAATTATAAAGATAAAGCTCAGAGTGATAGAGAAACTCTGGGCTTTTTTATACGTAAATGATAGCTGACGCAAAAAATGGCTGCATAGACGTTAATCGGGTTTTTCTTTCGCAGAATAACAGTAACTTAGATAAATCTGTGAAGTTCAAGTAAGAAAAGCTGGCACAATCCCTGTCAGATTATACGGTTAAAGATGTCCATTAAAGCTTGATTTACTGAGGAATGCGATTGTATCTATCAAAAAATAGTATGAAGCTAGACGGATGCAGGTTGCAACATGAAGGTTTGAATCATCACATATATTGAATAATCTATTATTTAAAATTTGAAAGGAGAATGCTTCAATGTGTGGTTCAAAAGCGGGTTGCTGTCCTTCAGCCCAGCTTATAAAAGAAGAAATATGCGGGAATTTTAACGGGGTATTAATTGATGAACAAGTTTGGGGTGCCCCTGGAGGATATATATCGGGGACTTTTCAAATTTTTAACTCAGCTTCAAGTCAGGGAGCTGTTACGGCAGCAGGTACAGCTGCCCCTGCGATTGCTCTAAGTGCTGAACCTGGCAATACCATTTCTCAATCTGTTAATAATCCCATTGACTTTACTATTACTACAACAGAAGCTGGAGGCAATGGGACATACTGTATCACGCTTTATAAGCGTGTTTTAGCATAGGCAGCAGTCTGACTGCCAATCTATTTAAATGAGGTGTTAATGTGTGGGCGGATGCTGTTATCCACCAAATATGAATGGGAATTTTTCGCCAATCTTGTTCTTTGCTGCCTCTGCAGACTCAAATCTTCCTGTTGCCGGCACAGCAGAACAAACCGTTTTAACATTGGGAGTCAGTCCTCCGAGTGCTGGCGCGCATCAGGTTAAACTGGATTTGTCGGTTGAGCTGTTAATAGCAGCCCTTCTCAATCCGGACTATAACCTCATCGTCCGTTTAAGAAGGAATGATTCGGCTTCTCCTATAGCGAGTTTACAAATCAGCAAACGCTTTTCTTTGCTTGTTTCAACAACGGATTCTGAAATTCCGAACCTTACCTGGAATGACACGATCAGTTCATCCGTAACTTATACAATAACAGTCCAGGTCGTTACAAGTGTAGGACTCTCTAGTATCACGGCACGAACAAGAGCTCTAAATGCCATCGTTTTCTAAATTCTATTAAGTTTAGCACACGCAAAAACACCTCCGGCTTTCCGAAGGTGTTTTATACTATTTTATTCTGCAAGTATTATGATTGATTACTTACACAAGGGATTTAGCACGCTCATGATCCGTTACAATCAGAAGAATTTTCCCTTGATCCAGTTTTTCTTCGTAGGCATCAGCTTCTGCTTCAGAAAATCCAACCTCTTGAAGTTTCGCGCGAAGCTCATCGCCCTTTTTGCTGAACATGTTGCCTACAGCACTGCCAAGACCCATTTCAGAAAGTCCGATAGTGTTTGCATCTGCATTGTTTGCAACGCGGTTTGTACGGTCATCGTCATGAGATAGAATGTATAAATCCTTAGGATCTACACCTTGGCCTTTAAGCTCCATTACATCATTCTTCAGCGTTTCGTCATTTGTGTATTCTTTTACGATCGGTTTCATCTGTCTTCGCCTCCTAATTTGTTATCCACTATTTAAATAGCACGAATGGTGAAGATTGAAACATGGGAATGTTCTTTTGGTGCTAAAGACTCAAAACGCCTTAATAATGCAAACCGCTTGTACAATCCAGCCGAATGTTGTACTATATGAACACTGGCTGCATTGTTCGTAATGATAATAAAGTTTTAACCTTTAAGCTGTAATAGGGAGTTTAACATCGAAGCGAAAATGATAAGCCTTCGTCTGTTCAGACAAGGAGGACATCATTTAACGGTTCTGCGAACACCCACTTGGAGAAGTGGTGGTTTAAAACTTTCTTATAATGAGTTACGGCAAACGCGGCTGCTTACTATTTAATCGAAGCCAGCTTCCTATTTGGAAGCTGGCTTTTCCTATGCCATCCGATTCGTGGTAAAATAAACAGATGGATTTCCAGGTAAAGGAGGAAGCAAAATGGATATTTCCATACACCAGCTGCTGAATAAAATGGAGGCTGAGGTGCAGGCTGCAAAAGCCGCCGGATCCAGCCAATCCATCAGGGAAAAACTCCTTGTGGTAAAAAGCCTGTGTGATGTTGTGCTTGATGAGGAGCCTGCACAAGCCCCTGTAAAACCAAAAACATCAAATGCAGATAGCATCAGCGAATATGAGCTTCATAAAATGATGGGATTGTCTAAACCCTCTGCTCCTAAAACGATTCACAGCGGGGAACGGCTTGAGGATGAGGGAGCAAACGGTTCATCCTTGTTTGATTTCTGACAAGCCGGTACTCCGGCTTTTTACTAATGGGGGATCTGTATGAAATTGCTATTATCCGCCCTTCAATGGGCAGTCTTTATTATTGCATCGACAATTGTTGTCCCGATTGCAATCGGGCAGCTTTTTCAGCTGGATGGAGGACAAACCGCTGTACTGATTCAAAGCACCTTTTTCGTGCTTGGGCTGGCGGGCCTCCTGCAAGTATTGTTTGGGCACAAATTGCCGATTAATGAAGGACCCGCCGGTCTCTGGTGGGGCGTTTACTCAATCTATGCCGGCTTAAGCACAACGCTTTTTGCCAGTTATATCGAGACCCTGCAAAATCTTCAGGGAGCGCTCATCATGAGCGGAGGCTTCTTTCTTCTGTTCGCCCTGTTCGGACTTGTTGAAAAGCTTGCAAGGCTGTTCACCCCTCTTATAACCGGAACCTATCTTCTTTTGCTTGTTTTCCAGCTGAGCGGTCCGATCGTAAAAGGCATTATGGGGATTGGCTACAGAGGCTCTGTGGTAGACCCTGCGGTATTTGGGGCCGCTGCTGTTATTCTTCTTTTTACCTTTTTCCTGAGCCGGATGAAACGCCAGTTTTTTAAGCAATACTCGATCCTGATCGGCCTTTTGGCAGGCTGGGGATTTTTTGCTCTGCTTGGTTTGGCAAAGCCGGTAGAAAAACCGTCCGCTATGTTTTCCTTCCCTGTCCTTTTTCCTTTTGGACAACCTGTGTTTAATGCCGGAATGATTGTCACTTCGTTTTTCATCACCCTGCTGCTCATCGCCAACATGCTGGCGAGCATTAAAGTAGCTGAGCAGGCAGTAAAGGCGCTGGACACTGGGATAAAAGAAGAAAAAGGCCGTGGAAAGCGCGCCGGCATTTTCGCAGGGATCAGCCATGGGGTCAGTGGGATCACAGGAGCGGTAGGACCCGTTCCCATCTCGGGTGCAGCCGGGTTTATCACAACCACCGGGAACGGGACAAGGCTTCCGTTCATCCTGGCTAACCTGCTGATTATTCTGATGAGCATGGTTCCATTCATCCTTAACCTGTTTGCCGCTCTTCCGGCCCCGGTTGGCTTCGCGGTTCAATTCGTCGTCTTCGCAGGTATGATTGGAATGGCCCTGAAGCAGGTAAATGAAACAGAGGATAAACAAAGAATGCTCTATACGATGGGCATTGCGCTTTTGGCAGGAACCGGGGCCATGTACGTGCCGCCTGATGCCTTTGAGGGCTTCCCGCCGGTCCTTATTTCCATATTTAACAATGGATTGATTCTCGGGACCATTATCGCCATCGCAGTCGATCAGCTGACCCGTAAATTCGGGAAAAGAGAGTAGTCACAAAACGTTCAGTTGGAACTGCTAATGCCGTAGTATATGATAAAAAGAGAGAATTCTAAAACTGGAGATGATGGATTTGAAGCTGTTTATTATCCTTGCCGCTATAAACGCCTTTCTAGCCGTTGGCCTAGGTGCATTCGGGGCACACGGACTTGAAGGGAAGATTCCCGAAAAATACATAGCTATCTGGGAAAAAGCCGTCACCTATCAAATGTTCCATGCGGGCGGACTATTCGCCGCTGCCTTCCTTGCAGACAAAGTTTCTCAGGCCGGTCTGGTCACATGGGCTGGATGGATCATGTTCGCAGGCATTATCTTATTCTCCGGCAGCCTCTATATCCTTGCCGTCACTCAAATCAGCGTATTAGGAGCCATCACCCCGCTGGGAGGACTTTGCTTCCTTGCTTCATGGGTGCTGATTGTAATCGCTGCGGTGAAATTTATGTAATCGCTGAAGAAGCTGTGCCTTAGCACGGCTTTTTTTATTTAGAGGTTCCAGACTTGTATTGATGGGAAAAGCTGTCTGACCTGCTTGCCTTTTGGATGATTGGTTCCTTTTCTTACTCCTTTGCCTCCGTCCCCTGCCAGGCTAAAGCGCTAAACCTCCGTCCCCACTCTTGTTAATTCCTAGAAGCACAAGGGGTTACATGGTGTCCTCTCTGTCCCTGAAAAAGCAGAAAAATGGGGGTCGGAGGATGTGCCTCCGTCCCCCATTATGTCTACTGGATTTGCTCCGTCCCCTAAGTAACAGAAGCGTTGGGGGAGAAGGGGAAAGGAGTTTCCACCTCTGACCCCTGCTGTGATAAAGCACTAAACCCCCGTCCCCTGCCAGGCACACCGCCGGGCTGGAAGGAGCTTCCGGTTCATGTGTCAGCATCACAGCCGCCACTTTCATGCCGGCTTCTATAAGGCCCCGCGATAAAAAAGAGAGCCCGGCCATATAAGTTAAGCCGGCTCTCTCTTTAAATCTCTCTATCTAGGCGAATAACTAGCCATTCCAAACGGATACTCGTAGTTGATTTCTTCATCAAATGTAATGTAGTCCAGGTACACCATCAGCAGCAGGAAGCGGCGTCCGGTCTGAGGGTCGCTTAAAATGATGTGATCGCGGCCGGCTGCTTCAATCGTCCCTTTAAAAATCATGGCGTTCCATTCTTTATTGTTTTCAAAGGTCATATAGACGGTGGCTGTCTTGCCGCGGTTGAGTCTCAGGATGTTTTCAATGTAAGATTCTTCAAGGGGAAGCATGCCTGGCACGCTTTGTGAAGCAGAAGGCTGGGATGGCATAGGCGGAACTTGAAGCCCCTGCTGCTGACCTTGCATCCCACCCTGGCCTTGCTGTCCCTGCATGCCGCCCATTCCTTGCTGTCCCTGGCCAGGCTGCATTTGGCCTTGGCCCTGCTGTCCTTGCATTGCAAACGGCTGATAGGCCCGCTGGTCATATGAAGCGTCATACCCATAAGCAGGATAAGGATATGCTTCCTGCTGCTGTCCAGAATTTCCCTGATTTTTAAAGAACATGAGAATCCTCCTCTTCGATCGTTGTGATTAGCGGGTCGAATACACCGATGCGCAGGCCTGCTGGGTAGGGGTGTAGAAGCAGTGGGATTTATAGCGTCCGGAATTAGCCTGGTCGTACCAGGTCGCCGGGCAGCTCCCGCCGGGTCTGAAGAACCAAAGAGAGTACTCTCCTGGCCGGTATCGTTTGCCTGCAATGACTTTTCTTGCCAGATCAATCTCACTTTGTCTTGCACGCTGATAAAAGTAGCCTTTTTGAGTTGCCTCAAATCCGCCTGGGCTTTGGAAGATCATTCGTTCAATGGATTTGATATCCTTGAAATCCAGACAGGAAGCCCGCACCCTGTTAATGCCGACATTTCCAACTAAGAGCATTCCGGTTTGGCCGTCTCCCTCACCTTCGGCTCTCATTAACCTGGCCAGCATTTTCAGTTCCTTATCGTTGTATGGGACAACTGCCATACCTCCACCCCTAAAAAGAGATAAAAATAAATGCTATTTCATCACAAATAGTATGAAATAAAGTGAGCAAATATTCTTTTCAAAAGGGAAAACATTGTTTTTTTAAAAAACCAACTGTTTTTATATTGGAATTGGAACCAATAGGCTCAATTAGAATATGAGGGGAAAATGGGGAAATTTATTGGTGGTTTAGGTGTTTACGCGGTGTTTTCTTTAGTTATGATTATATTGAACTTAACATACAATGAGTTGGAGGATAGTTTGAACACCATTATTGTTTACTCCTTTTATTTCGCGTTCCTTTTCACAGCTCCCTTAATAATAGTTGTTTTCGTGCCAACCTCATTTTTAGCTGGTTTTCTTGCAAAAAAAATCAATAAGTCAAGGAATGTAATCGCCTTATTTTCCCACTTGGGAATAGGCATCATAATCTTTATTGCGGTTTGTATATATATATTTAATAATACCGGTTTGGATTTAAATACTGTTTTACAATTTCTGGTCTTCATTTTTTTAAATTCATTTGTTTATTGGCTTTTAGAAACCAGATATAGCAAATAAACCATCCGGTAGATAAAAGGAAAAAGGAGCTTCCCGCATTCAGGGTTCGCTCCTTTTTTTATTAAATATGAAAATAAGAAGCAACCTTATCTTCAGGAAGGATGTTCCCTACAAAAAAGGTTCCAAACTCGCCGTAGCGGGCGCTCACTTCGTCAAAGCGCATTTCATAGACAAGTTTTTTAAACTGCAGAACGTCGTCTGAGAAAAGTGTAACGCCCCACTCGTAATCGTCAAAGCCGACGGATCCTGAAATGATCTGCTTTACTTTGCCTGCATATTGCCGGCCAATCATGCCGTGGCTTCTCATCAGGCTTTTGCGCTCATCCATCGGAAGCATGTACCAGTTGTCGTTTCCCTGTCTGCGCTTGTCCATTGGATAGAAGCAGACGTGCTTCGCTTTAGGCAGCTCTGGAAACAGTCTTGCCCGGACCTGTGGGTTTTCGTATGGATCGCCTTCACCGGCGAGATAATTGCTCAATTCCACGACCGAAACATAAGAGAATGCCGGCAATGTGAATTCGGCGAGGCGGGATTTGTTGAATTCGGTTTCGATTTCGTTTAATTCTTCCATGGTCGGTCTTAAGATCATCATCATGAAATCCGCTTTTTGACCGACGATGCTGTAGAGGGCGTGGCTGCCTTTTCCGGCTTTTTCTACGGCTCCCCATTTTTCAAGCAACCCGGTAAATTCGCGGGTAATTATTTCGCGCTCATCGTTTGACAGGATTTTCCACGCTGCCCAGTCAAGCGTTCTGAAATCATGAAGGCTATACCAGCCGTCAAGGGTTTGTGCGGCTTCATTTTTCGGCATTTCGTTCAATTCCTTCACTCCCATTCACTCTAGTCATCCTGATCGGCCATTAGTGAAAACAGCCCTGTTATGTAACTATATCATAGTTCATTTTGTGAATAAAACTTGAAGGAAACAAGGATAATAAAGGATGGAAAAGGGTACGGGAAAGTAGTCTGTAATATTTGAATAAAAAGAATTCCGTTGTGGCAGCGCTGTCAACGAAGGGGATGACTTGAATTTCCCGCTGAGTCAAGTATCCTGAATAAGGAAGCATTAGAGGCACTATATAAGGAGGGCATCCATTTGTCAGATTTGTTTACAACGTTAAAAGAAAAAGTAACCGGTCAGAATATAAAAATTGTATTACCTGAGGGGACAGATGAGCGAATTCTAACTGCTGCATCCCGTCTTGCCGGAGAGAAAATTCTTACTCCGATCGTAATCGGAAACAAGCGTGAGGTTGAAGAAAAAGCAGCCCAGCTGAACGTGACGCTTGAGGGTGTTGAAATCAGCGATCCGAACGAGTACGGGGAGTTTGAAGAACTCGTGCAGGCATTCGTAGAACGCCGCAAAGGGAAAGCGACTGATGATCAGGCGCGCGAAATCCTGAAGGATGAAAATTATTTCGGTACAATGCTTGTTTATACGGGAAAAGCTCACGGTCTCGTAAGCGGTGCGGCTCACTCTACAGCAGACACGGTGCGTCCGGCCCTTCAAATCATTAAAACCAAGCCGGGTGTGAAAAAGACATCCGGAGTCTTCATCATGGTGCGTGGCGAGGAAAGATATGTATTTGCTGACTGTGCCATTAATATAGCCCCTGATGCACAGGATCTGGCAGAAATTGCGGCAGAAAGCGCTAATACAGCCCGCATGTTTGATATCGATCCCCGTGTGGCGATGCTGAGCTTTTCGACTAAAGGCTCCGCTAAATCCCCGGAAACAGAAAAGGTGTCGGAGGCAGTGAACATTGCAAAAGAGATTGCTCCCGATCTTGTTCTTGACGGAGAGTTCCAGTTTGACGCAGCCTTTGTCCCATCCGTTGCCGAGAAAAAAGCACCGGACTCTGTTATTAAAGGGGATGCCAATGTCTTCGTATTCCCAAGCCTTGAAGCCGGCAACATTGGCTACAAAATCGCACAGCGCTTAGGAAACTTCGATGCTGTCGGACCGATTCTGCAAGGTCTGAACATGCCGGTTAACGATCTTTCACGAGGGTGCAGTGCAGAGGACGTGTACAAGCTGGCTCTCATCACAGCAGGGCAAACCGTTTCCTGAAAAAGAATCTCCCGCGGGAGATTCTTTTTTTTTGCCTGCAGGCGTTCATGGTATAATGGAAAGGTTGATAATGGATCGGAAAGAAAGGGAAACCATCATGACAGAAAAGCCATTAAGCCTATTAGAGCAGCCTCAGTGGAGAATACTGGATCAATCAAGCCTTGGACCCCAATTTGATGCCAGGCAGTCTTTTGCCTTCGATGATACGCTTTGTGCATCAGCGGGCTCCCGCACGTCTCCCGCTACAGCCAGAACATGGGTGCACCATGACACAGTCGTACTTGGGATCCAGGATTCGAGACTCCCTTTTATACAGGAAGGCATAGAGTATTTAGCGTCCCAAGGGTACCGGGCCGTCGTTCGGAATTCCGGCGGCCTCGCCGTTGTCCTTGATGAAGGGGTGCTGAACATTTCGCTTATTTTCCAAGAGTCAGATAAAGGAATTGATATTAACAGAGGCTATGATGCGATGTGGGAGCTGGTGAAGGTAATGCTGCCGGAACAGGCCGCGAAAATAGAAGCAAGAGAAATTGAAGGCTCCTACTGCCCGGGCAGCTATGACCTTAGCATCGGCGGGAAAAAGTTTGCCGGCATCTCGCAGAGGCGGCTCCGGAACGGAGTAGCGGTCCAGATTTATTTGTGTGTCACAGGAAGCGGCTCAGACCGCGCTGAGCTGATCCGGAACTTCTATGAGAGAAGCTTAAAGGGGTCGGTCACAAAATTCGCGTATCCCGTGATTGTCCCTGAAGTGATGGCTTCGATCAGCGAGCTGACCGGAAAGGACGTGACCATCCAGGATATGATGCTGAAGCTGCTGACCGCCCTTAAAAACTTGAGCGGGAGGATCTTTTCATCCTCTCTTTCCATGGATGAGCAGCTTGTATTTGAAAAAAATCTCGCGCGCATGGCAGAGCGGAATAAAAAAATAGGGATCGATTAAAAAAAGAGACGCTCTATACTAAGAGCGTCTTGATCTATATTAGGGGAGGGGGGAATCCGTTACTCGGCTACTTTTTCAAGATTTCCGTTGCGGTCCATTTTGAACTTCGGCGAATTGCGGTCCTCTTCATCAAACAGTGTCAGCTTTCTGGCACGGTTCATAATCTTCATTAATGTCTCGTAGTCTTCTTGAATCGTATCACTGTCTTCTTCCATTTTTGCAACCTTTTCTTCCAGCTCTTCATTGCGGCGCGACAATTCATCAAGCTCTCTTTTCAGCCGGATATTTTCCTGCTTAAGAGCTGTATTGTGGGTCGCGCGGCTTTCAAAGGTTTCCAGAAAGGCAATGACCTGATCCATGTTCAGGCTTTCGGCAGGGGCGGCCGGCTGCTGTTTTAAGGCTGTATAGGGAACCCCGTTCAATTCCTCGTAATCCAGCATTTCGTTCTGCGAAGGTACAGAGTAGGCTTTAATAGCAGGTTCATAGGTTTGCTCCTCGGCGAACTCCTCTTCATAGACTGGCTCAGCCGGAACAGAGGCTGTTTCAGGTGAATAGAGCAGCTTTTTCTTGGCAGGCTGGCCTTTTCCCATTGACCTCATTTTTTGTTTCCGCTGTTTTTTCGCCAGCTGCAGTGCCTTTTCATACTGGTGGCGGACAACTGCGTTCCAGCGGAACCCGCAGGCTGCGGATGTACGGTTTAAATGATCTCCCACTTCTTCAAATGCATTCAGCTGCGTGCTTCCCTCGCGCACATGACGCAGAACGGTCTCGGCAAGCAGCAGATCGTTTTCTTCAGACCAGGCATCCTGTCTCTGTTTCATAATCTCAACTCCCATTTGCTGTAATGTTTTCCTGATATCAGAATGGCCTGATTTTCCTTCTTTTATACCTTTTTTTCTAAAAGGATAATAGAAAAATTTTGAAAGTTTCGGAAGATGATTGAATTCTTTCTGAACTTGCATGTCACAAAGAATCAAGGTAAAATAGCGGATAGTGTGCGAAAAGACATTAGGGGTAACACCCTTTCTATAGAAACTCTTAATAAAGAAAGGAAATGGGGATTCATGACAAATGAATTTCGTATTTGCGACGACTGCCAGGCGACGAACATTAAAACGCTTGTTCCGCGCTTAAAAAAAGCAGATCCGGATGCATCCATTGAGATTGGCTGCCAATCCTACTGCGGACCCGGCCGGAAAAAATCGTTCGCGTTCGTAAATAACCGTCCCGTATCAGCCTTGAGCGAAGACGAGCTGCTGGATAAAATTGAAAAAAAACTAAAAAAATAAATCGCCAGGCGTCCTGACGCACTGGTGATTTTTTTCTTATCCTTTTCCGGTTATTCCTTCTTAGAATAGGGCAAATAAGGAAGAGACCAATCGAAAGCCCTCCTTCACCGGGAACCATGAACCGGTGCAAAACTTTTCAAGAAGCTGCATGTAATCGGCACCGAAAAAAAGCTATAATGGATACAAGTAAAACGGAAGAGGGAAAAGAATGGCAAATCGCAACGGTAAGTTATCAGAAGAAAAGGTATTTAAAGACCCGGTTCACCGCTATATTCACGTACGGGACAAGCTAATCTGGGATCTGATCGGCACCCCTGAGTTCCAGCGTCTTCGCAGAGTCCGCCAGCTTGGTACCACCTATCTGACCTTCCATGGAGCCGAACACAGCAGATTGAATCATTCACTGGGAGTATATGAGATTGTCAGGCGGATTGTTGATGACGGATTTAAAGGAAGGCCGGAATGGAACGAGGAGGAACGGCTGGTCAGCCTGTGTGCAGCCTTGCTTCATGACTTGGGTCACGGTCCGTTCTCTCACTCGTTTGAGAAGGTTTTCCACATGGATCATGAAGATTTCACGCGGAGAATTATTTTAGAGGATACAGAAGTCAACCGCGTGCTTAAAACAGAAGGGCGGGACTTTCCGAAAAAAGTCGCCGAGGTGATCGCCAAAACGTATTCCAATAAGCAGGTCGTATCGCTGATCTCGAGCCAGATTGATGCGGACCGCATGGATTATCTGCAGCGCGATGCCTACTACACGGGAGTCAGCTACGGCCATTTCGACATGGAGCGCATCCTCCGGGTTATGAGGCCGAGGGAAGATCAGGTTGTCATCAAATATAGCGGAATGCATGCTGTAGAAGATTACATTATGAGCCGATATCAAATGTATTGGCAGGTTTATTTCCATCCTGTTACACGCAGTGCCGAAGTGATTTTGACTAAAATCCTGCACAGAGCCAAACAGCTTCATAAGGAATACTATACCTTTAAGCAGGAGCCGGTTCATTTTTACTCCCTGTTTGAGGAAGAAGTCACTTTGAAGGATTATCTGAAGCTGGATGAATCGGTCATTCTCTTTTATTTTCAGGCATGGCAGGAAGAAACCGATGAAATTTTATCCGACCTTTGCCGCAGGTTCCTGAACCGGAACCTCTTCAAATACACAGAATTCAACCCATCCAATGAGCAAATGATGAAGCTGATGGAGCTGAAGGCCCTCTTTAAAAAGGCTGGAATTGACCCTGAATACTATCTTGTTCTCGATTCCTCCTCCGACCTTCCATACGACTTTTACCGTCCGGGGGAAGAAGAAGAAAGACTCCCTATCCATCTGCTCATGCCGAACGGAGACATCAGAGAGCTGTCCAGGCAGTCCGAAATCGTCGACGCCATTTCCGGAAAAAGAAGAACGGACCACAAGCTGTACTTTCCACGGGATTTAATAGAAGATCTATCCACGAAACGAACGGCAAAGAAAAAAATTATCGAACTGCTCAATCTGAATAGATAGAGAGAAATAAGGAGTTAGGAGATGACGGGGAATTGCTTAAAGAACATGCAAAAGTCTTGAAGGTGTTTTCGTCGGCCGGAGAAGTTATTGGACGGAAAAAACTTCAGAAAATGATTTACATCGCGAAAAAAATTGACTACCCATTCTACGAAAAATACAACTTTCACTTTTACGGACCCTATTCAGAGGAATTGACCCTGAGAATCGAAGAGCTTTGCAACCTGGGCTTCATCGAAGAAGTACGGGAAAAAAAGGGCGGCTACTATCAATACCGCTACAGCCTGACTGGATCAGGCGAAGAATTCCTGTCAAACTATGAACTCGACATGCCGCCGCTCGACGCATGCATGACCGATCTGAACGGACAATCCGCCCGTTTCCTTGAACTCGTTTCCACCCTCCTTTATTTCGACAGCCTGGAGCGCGAAGAAGTGAAGGAAAAAGTGTTCACCCTTAAAAGCAAACAGAAGTACACAGACGAAGAAGTAGAAGAAGCCTACACATACGTAGAGGCGCTTAGAGAAAAATCGAAGCATTAATAAAAGAGCTGCCGGATGCAGCTCTTTTGTATGTCCAGCTAATGTCGAATTCTCACGAAAAATCGATATCCCACTATGATTGCCGATATCTCTCATTCCGTCGATATAACGAAATGATCGTTTCTATTTCCGTCGCCAAATCGCAATTTTAGCCGATTTACGTAAAACGGTCCGGAATTGGGCGGCCAGGCGGGCAAAAAAGCTCAGCAATCTGGAAAAACTCCCCCGATCCGCCGCAGCAGTCGTTTTGCCATGGTGCACCTTTTATAAAAAAGGCCCCGTTTTCAATCCAAATTCCCGTTCTGCAATTTCAACAAATTCTGTTTCAGATATTGCTTGTTTTTCAGACTTAGTCCCCGAGGTTACAGTGAAGGAATCCTTTGTTAACGTAATAAAGCCGGTGGCCGTTCTTTTCGCTGCCAGCGGATCTTTGTTGAATGGCGATCCGGGATGCTCCTGGATTTTCTGCTGCATGCTGTGGAGGTCTGAAAGCCTCAATGACTTTTCCGCATTGAATGCATACCCGGTTTTCCATACACCAGCTTCGTGCGCCAGCTTCATTTCCAGCAGATGGGTCCCTTCCGCAGTTGGTTTATTGGCAACCCGGAATTGGCCGGTATCTGTTTGGACCGTTTCACCGCTCATCGGAATGGGAGTTTGTGCAACATTGATCCCGAATCCTCCATCAAGCAGATAGGCTCCCTCATCGGCTTCCGCGATAACGGCGGCATGGGTTCCGCTTAAACTCCAGGCTCCATTACCATGATGATAGACAGTGCCCGGAACGATGGCGGCATTCATCCCGCTTTCGATTAAAAAATAATACAGCAGTGAATTGAGCTCGTAGCAGACACCGCCTTCCTGCCCGCTTACCAGTTTAGAGACTAGGGATGCCTGGTCCAGCCTGCCGGACGTTTTGTTCAGGATACGGAAGTTTTCAAAAGGAACCGTGCGGGAAAAGGCGCGAAGAATATCGCCGAGGTCCTTAAAGTGGATGGGCTCTCGCGTTTTGATTCCGATCCGGCTCAAAAGTGCAGAATGCAGACTCATTTTCTCTTCCTCCTCATATAAATGAAAGAGCGGCTGAGCTCCTGCAGCCAGCCGCTTTCTTTACATATCGCTTAGTCGTTTTCCGGCTACGCCGTAATGGTTTTTGGTCATTTCTTCAATAAACACGACGATTTTATCCTCAGATGCTCCGGTTGTTTCCGATACGGCTGCGGTCACTTTTTCTACGAGGGCTCTCTTCTGCTCCTCAGTACGGCCTTCAAGCATTTTAACCGTTATGTACGGCATGCAAATCGCTCCTTCCGTTCCAGGCATTCACAGACTAAGCCAGCCGTGAAAACTTGAAACTGTTATTCATCTCCAAATATAGTATACTTTAATGAGAAAATCGATGCAGGGAATATGCGCATTAAAGGAGACGTGTTCGTGGACAATTTTTTAGCCTTTCCTCTGGAAGTATTGCCTTATGTTATCATTACATTGCTTGTTGCTTTTACTGTTCATGAGTTCGCTCATGCGTATGTCGCATACAAATTCGGGGATCCGACAGCCAAAAATGAGGGCAGACTAACACTGTCTCCTCTTGCTCATTTAGATCCGTTCGGGACCATCCTGATTTTAATCGCCGGCTTTGGATGGGCGAGGCCCGTTCCGGTTAACCGGTTTTATTTTAAAAATCCCAGGCTTGCCGGGGTTCTTGTTTCTGTTGCCGGCCCGCTGAGCAATATGGTGCTCGCCTTCATTGGGACAGCGGTATGGTCCGTGCTGCTTGTATCGGGAGCGGTGGACAGCTTTTCTCCCAATGTGGCCGAAGCGCTCAGAAGCTTCTTTGATATTTTTGTCGGGCTGAATGTGACGCTCATGCTTTTTAACCTGCTGCCGCTGCCGCCGCTTGATGGCTACCGGATTATAGAGGATCTGGCCCCGAGAACGGTGAGGCCCAGGATGGCGAAGCTTGAGCCATATGGCTTTATTGTTTTCATTATTCTTTTTGTGACCCCGCTTGACCAATACACGGTCTGGCCGTTCCTCAATGTGGGATCGGATCTGGTTATGAATTTATTTTACGGGATTTTGAACCCGCTGTTTTAGGAGGTTTTTGTAATGGAAGAAAAAAAGAAAAAGAATATCGGCTTTAATATTATCAAAAATGATCCGACGGATGGCCATGGCGGATATGGAGTCGGGGCACTCAGTCTGGATAACATCTCCCCGGTCTTTGTAGATGTAGAAGAGGGGGAGGCCTTCGTCGATATCGGAGCCATGCATGCGCGGAGCGTTGTGGAAAAAGGCATTAAATTTTTGCCGAATAAAGAAGATGTTCCGGATGCTAAGCCGTTCTGGCTTGTATGGGTGACCATTGACCGCAAAGAAGAGGGGCCATACTACGCAGGTGCAACAGCCTGTGAGATGACGGTCAACCGTGACATTCGCAGAGGCTACAAGTCTCTCCCCGAGCACGTGAATAAAATGGATAAATCCATGAAACGGCAAATCATGGTGGAACATATGGATGAAAAGTCAAAAGAGATTCTTGCCCAATTTCTGATTTCCCATGATGCCGGCATGTGGCAGCGCTCAGAGGGCAAGCTGAAAGACGATTTGAAGGCCTGACAAAGCCGGGTGGACTCCACCCGGCTTTTCTATTCCCAAAATTTCAGCTTCTTCCAAAAGCTTTCCTTTTTCTTATCTGTTTTTTTCTCATGGTCATTCGGCTCGGGATCTGCGGGACCGATGCACAGATCTGTGGGCTCTGTTCCTGAAATGAAGTAGACAAATCGTTTAACCGGACACCCCGGCCCCGCGAGCTTTCCGTTTTCAGGATTGATGTAAGCACCGGTTACCCCCTCGGGCGGCTTGAATTCTTTTAAAGGCTTCCCCTTTAGAGCATCTTCCATGAACCCGGCCCATATCGCTTTCGCGTACCCTTTT
Organism: Metabacillus sp. 113a; assembly: GCF_050107635.1. Taxonomy (NCBI): domain Bacteria; kingdom Bacillati; phylum Bacillota; class Bacilli; order Caryophanales; family Bacillaceae; genus Metabacillus; species Metabacillus sp. 113a. The sequence goes on from NZ_JBNILJ010000002.1 coordinate 204,915, forward strand.
TCCTCTACTTGATCGATCGTTTTATCCCGGTCGTAGCCCGTCCAGACCCCGGTCACGAGCTCAGGGCTGTAGCCGACCATCCAGCTGTCCGTTTCGGTTGAGCCGGATTTGCCTGCATAGGAGCGCGTCAGCTGTTTGGCGATCTTCCCGCCGGTAACGGATGCATATGAATTCAGTTTCGGATCAAACATCCCCGTCATCAGCTCAGTCGTTACAAAGGCTGCCTGCTCATCGAAAAGCTGCTTTGCTTTTGTTTTCTCCTTCTTATAGACAATGTTTCCAGCTGAATCTTCAATTTTCAAAACATAAACCGGCCGGATTTGTTTGCCCCCGTTTGCGAGAATTCCATAGGCATTAACAATTTCTTCAAGCCTTGCCGGCGCTGTACCGAGTGCAAGAGAAGGGATTTCCGGCATTTTGCTCGTCAGGCCGGCAGAGCGGGCGGTATGTGCCAGCTTATCTGGACCGATAAACAGGTGGGTTTTCACGGCATAGATGTTATCCGATAAGGCAATCGCCTGGGCCATTGTGATCGGACCGTTCGCATAGTAATCGTTGTAGTTGCTCGGCTTGTAAGAGGATTTACCGGAATCGTATTCAAATACAGTCGGTTTGCTGACCATCATCGTGGAAGGGGTGAAGCCATCCTTAATGGCCGCATAATAAAGGAGCGGCTTAATGGTGGAACCGGGCTGTCTTAGCGCTTGGGTCACCCGGTTGAACGGACTTTTCTCATAGTCTCTCCCGCCGACAAGCGCTTTGACCTCTCCAGTGTCGGGATCCATGGCCATCATACCGGTCTGGATGCCCGAATCAGGATCAATGACCTTTTCTGCTTGCCTTTCTGCCTTTTTCTGAAGCACGGGGTCAAGCGTAGTGTAGATTTTCAGTCCCCGGGTGGAAAGAGCCGCCTGCTCTACTCCTAAAAGGCGCGCTGATTCTTTTAGCGCTTCATCATAGAAGTAAGGGGCATCCGTTTCAGCCGCCTCTTCCTCTTTAGGACCTGTAAAAGCAAGAGGGATTTTTTCAGCGGCAGCGGCCTGTTCCGGCTTGATGGCCTTTGCATGAACCATTGCTTTTAAAATCAGCTTCTGCCGCTCCTTTGCTTTTTCTGCATTTAAAAGCGGCGAATATTGGCTTGGTCCTTTCGGGATGCCGGCGAGCATGCTGGCTTCCGCGAGTGTCAAGTCCTCCGCGCTTTTCCCGAAATAGGTTTTGGCTGCCGCTTCAATGCCATATGCTCCATGGCCGTAGTAAATCGTATTTAAATAACCTTCAAGAATTTGCTCCTTGCTGTAATTCACCTCAAGGCGTACCGTATAGAAGGCCTCTGTCAGCTTTCTCGTCCAGGTTTTATCATGGCTTAAATAAAGATTCCGTGCATATTGCTGGGTGATCGTACTCGCTCCCTGTATTTTTGCCATCGCTTTCAAATCGGCGAGGGCCGCCCCTGCAATCCGCTTAAAATCAAATCCATGGTGCTCGAAATAATGCCGGTCCTCAATAGCGAGAGTAGCCTTAACCGCATAAGGGGATATTTTCTCAAGACTTGTCCAATATCGTTTTTCCCCGTAATGCGTTTCTCCCATTTTTGATTCATCGCTTGCATAAAGAATGGTAGACTGTGGTACGTTTAATGACGGAGGACCCTGCAGCTTGGCAGCGAGCAAAATGATACCCGCCGCAATGGACAGCAGTGTCAGGACCAGCAGGCTGATAAAAAACAAAGCGCGAACCAGCTTAATGGTCTGGCGTATTCTGGCTGGATGGATCACGTTCATTTTCTGCACCCCGTTTCATGGCGTTCTTTTCTTATCCATTATGGGAAAAGAACCGCATTTCTAAACAGGAATACAGTGGACCTGCGGAAAAATTCCTTGCAATTTTGCTGGATTCCTCTATACTTTTTTTGAGGTTGAATCGGGGTTTTGTTTAAGACCATTAGGGTACGATAAACTGAGACTCATAATTAAAACGTATAAGAAGAAAGGATGATTGATCCATGTCCGAATTATGGTACACAGAGAAGCAGACAGACGGCTTTGGAATCACGATGAAAGTTAAGCGTACTTTACATACAGAGCAAACAGAATTCCAGAATCTCGATATGGTGGAAACAGAGGAGTTCGGCAACATGCTTTTATTGGACGGAATGGTCATGACGTCTCAAAAAGACGAATTCGTGTACCACGAAATGATCGCTCACGTCCCATTGTTCACCCATCCGAATCCAGAGAACATTTTAGTTGTCGGCGGAGGAGATGGCGGTGTTATCCGTGAAGTGCTAAAGCATCCGGGTGTAAAAAAAGCAACACTTGTGGATATCGATGGCAAAGTCATTGAGTACTCCAAGAAATACTTGCCCGAAATTGCCGGAAAACTGGAGGATCCCCGTGTCGAAGTAAAAGTAGGCGACGGATTCCTTCATATCGCAGAAAGCGAAAACGAATACGATGTCATTATGGTAGACAGCACAGAGCCAGTCGGTCCTGCAGTAAACCTTTTCACGAAAGGATTTTATGCCGGCATTTCCAAAGCGCTGAAAGAGGATGGAATCTTTGTCGCTCAATCAGATAACCCATGGTTTGCACAGGAACTGATCCGCAACGTTCAGCGTGACGTCCGTGAAATCTTCCCGATTACGAACCTTTATATCGCAAACATTCCAACGTACCCAAGCGGAATGTGGACATTCACGATCGGATCTAAAAAGCATAATCCTCTCGAAGTGCCTGAGGACCGTTTCCACGAAATTGACACAAAATACTACACGAAAGAACTGCACAAAGCGGCCTTCGTGCTTCCAAAGTTTGTACAGGACTTAACAAAATAAGAAGAAATAAACCGGAGGGCGTTTTTAATTGAACGCCCTTTCTGAATGGAAGGGTGAAAAAAGATGAAATTTGATGAAGCTTATTCAGGGAATGTTTTTATTAAAAGCCATCCATCCTATGAGGAGAGCAGGGCCGTCCTTTACGGCATGCCAATGGACTGGACAGTGAGCTACCGTCCGGGCTCAAGATTCGGCCCGGCCCGGATCCGCGAAGTGTCCATCGGCCTTGAGGAATACAGTGCCTACCTGGACCGGGAGCTTGAAGAGGTCAAATACTTTGACGCCGGTGACATCCCGCTTCCGTTTGGGAATCCCCAGCGCAGCATCGATATGATTGAAGAATACATTGACGGGCTCATGGAAGCCGGGAAATTTCCCCTTGGCATGGGAGGGGAGCATCTCGTTTCGTGGCCGGTCATGAAGGCTGTTGCGAAAAAGTATCCGGACCTCGCCATCATCCATATGGATGCCCATACCGATCTTCGCGAGGAATACGAAGGCGAACCGCTTTCCCATTCCACACCGATCCGTAAAATTGCCGAACACATTGGACCCGGTAACGTGTATTCTTTCGGCATCCGCTCTGGAATGAAGGAAGAATTCCAATGGGCAAAAGAAGCGGGCATGCACATCTCCAAATTCGAAGTGCTCGAGCCGCTGAAGGAAATCCTGCCAAAGCTTGCAGGCCGCCCGGTATACGTAACCATTGATATCGACGTCCTTGACCCGGCGCATGCACCTGGCACAGGAACAGTCGATGCCGGCGGGATTACATCAAAAGAACTGCTTGCTTCCATTCATGAAATTGCCCGTTCCGAAGTGAATGTTGTCGGTGCAGACCTTGTTGAGGTGGCTCCGATTTATGATCCTTCCGAGCAGACAGCCAACACCGCAAGCAAACTGATCCGCGAAATGATTTTAGGCTGGGTTCCGTCTAAAGGGTAAGCGACTCAGGTATAAAAAGAACTGCAGGACTGGCCGAATAAGGAGCCTTTTGGCGATTTATGGGGGACAGTCCTTTTTTTTATGCCAAATTCCGTGTACTATTGAACTTTCCGATAAGAATCTTTATACTATTGTAGTTATAGCGGAAGGATGTGTCTTATATGAAGGAACAGACACCGGTAAGCCTCTACATTCATTCTAGAATCAGAAATGAAGGAGAAACGGAAACCATCGAGTTCCGTTCGGAAGGCAGCTTTTACATAAAGGATTCGGTTCCATATTTGACTTATACCGAGGAACAGGAATACGGGACCATTCAGACCATCGTCAAAATGAAACCGGAAGAAACCATCGTTTTCAGGTCGGGCGCCGTATCCATGAAACAGCGTTTTATTAAAGACTCAGAAACGCTCACACACTATAAAACCCCTCTCGGAACCCTTCAGATGACAACGTATACGTCCAGAATCATCCAAGTCGTCAACCAGGATAAAGCTGAAGGCAAGCTTGAGATCGATTATGAATTGCATATGGGAGAAGGTCAAACCCATCTTCATACCCTTTTGATTAATTTTAAGGAGGCTTCGTTATGAACATTGTCGACCAGATGAAAGAACGGCTGAAAGAAGAAATCAAGGCTTCAGTCGAAAAGGCAGGCCTGGCAGAAGGATCCCAGATTCCGGACGTCGTGCTTGAAGTGCCAAAAGACAAAAACCATGGTGATTTTTCTGCCAACATGGCCATGCAGCTGGCAAGAGTGGCAAAGAAAGCACCCCGGGCCATTGCAGACGAAATCGTGAACCATTTTGACAAGCAAAAAGCCTCAATCGAAAAAATCGAAATCGCAGGCCCCGGCTTCATTAATTTTTATATGGACAACTCCTATCTTACCGGTCTTGTACCCGCCATCCTCGAAGCTGGCGAGCAATACGGAGAAACAAATATCGGAAACGGCGAGAAACTGCAGGTCGAATTTGTTTCCGCCAACCCAACCGGAACGCTTCATCTCGGGCATGCCCGCGGCGCGGCTGTAGGAGACTCCCTGTGCAGCATCCTTGCTAAAGCAGGCTACGATGTGTCCAGAGAGTATTACATTAACGATGCCGGAAATCAGATCAATAACCTTTCCCTTTCCATTGAAGCGCGCTACCATCAGGCACTTGGACATGATTTTCCCATGCCTGAAGACGGCTATCAGGGGAAGGACATTCAGGAAATCGGACAAAAGCTTGCCGCTGAATACGGCGACCGCTTCGTATCGGCGAATCGTGATGAGCGCCTCTCGTTTTTCCGGGAATACGGGCTGGAATTCGAAACGGCTAAGCTTAGAAAGGACCTTGACGAATTCCGCGTTCCATTTGATGTCTGGTACTCTGAATCCACCTTGTACGAAAACGGGAAAATCGATCAGGCCCTTGCAGCGCTTCGCGAAAAAGGCCATATTTTCGAGGAAGAGGGAGCAACCTGGTTCCGTTCCACCGCATTCGGCGATGACAAAGACCGCGTCCTGATTAAAAACGACGGTTCCTATACCTATCTGACGCCGGATATCGCCTACCATAAAGACAAGCTGGACCGCGGCTTCACAAAGCTGATCAATGTATGGGGAGCCGACCATCATGGATACATTCCACGGATGAAGGCGGCAATCGAAGCGCTTGGCTACAGCAAGGACACATTGGAAGTCGAAATCATCCAGCTCGTCCACCTGTATAAAGACGGGGAAAAAATGAAAATGAGCAAACGGACGGGCAAAGCCGTCACAATGCGCGAACTAACCGAAGAGGTCGGCCTCGACGCCGTCCGTTACTTCTTTGCCATGAGAAGCGCAGATACCCACATGGACTTCGACATGGACCTGGCCGTATCCAAATCCAACGAAAACCCTGTATACTACGCCCAATATGCCCATGCGCGAATCTGCAGCATGCTGCGTCAAGGCGAGGACCAAGGCCTGTCCTGCGGAAAAGAAAATCTATTGGACGGAGCCCTTTCCGAAAAAGAAATCGAACTGCTGAAAAAACTCGGCGAATTCCCGGCAGTCGTTGGCGAAGCGGCCCAAAAACGGATTCCGCACCGCGTAACCAACTACATCTTTGAACTGGCATCCACCCTGCACAGCTTCTACAACGCAGAAAAAGTGCTCGACCCGGATAACGAAGAAAAATCAAAAGCGCGCCTGGCCCTCATGAAAGCCACACAGCAAACACTGAACAACGCCCTTACCCTGATCGGAGTATCCGCTCCGGAGAAGATGTAAGTGCGTGAACCCCCTGTATCGGTTTGGTACAGGGGGTTTTTGTGTTTTGTGTTTTGTGTTTTGTGTTTTGTGTTTTGTGTTTGTGGTTTGTGGTTTGTCGTTAGTCGTTGGGCGGTGCCTGGCCCGCTTCGCTTTAAAGCGGCGGGGGAAGGAGGAAGGGGCTTTCAAACCGTTGCGGCACAAAGGGTTTGAGAGGTGGTGCCGGAGCTTTAGTGCTTTAGCAGAGCGGGGGACAGGCGCGGTGCCAGTCCCCACATGCTTCACCGCAAGTGGGGACAGAGACCTGCCCTCCGGAAGACTTGATACGAAAAGGTTGAGAGAGCAGGTGTCGGAGCTTTAGTGCTTTAGCAGGGCGGGGGACAGACCCAACAGTATACCTGCTCAGATGATGTGATGTAAAATTTTTCGGTGGAACGTCTTTTAGCGTTTGGTGTTTGTCGTTGGGCGGTGCCTTGCCCGGTGCCGAAACTTTAGTCTTAGCAGAGCCGGTGACGGAGGTTTCCTCCGACCCCCATTTTCCAGCAAACAAGGGGACGGAGCACAAACACAGCAATCCCCTGCCACAGCAGAGCCGGGCAGAAGAGGTGCCGGAGCTTTATCCCTTTAGCAGAGCCGGTGACGGAGGCGGCCCTCCACCGTGCAGCCCTCCACCGTGCGGCCCTATACCGAGCAGCCCTCCACCGTGCAGCCCTCCACCGTGCGGCCCTCTACCGAGCAGCCCTCCACCGAGCAGCCCTCCACCGTGCGGCCCTCTACCGAGCAGCCCTCCACCGAGCAGCCCTCCACCGTGCGGCCCTCTACCGAGCAGCCCTCCCCACTGTGCAGCCCCCCACTGTGAAACTCGCCATCCAAGCCGGACCTCTGGCAGCCCATTATGTAAGACATGCACTGCAGGTGTGCCTGCGCACCCGAAGAGGCTGGCCGGACACTAACCTCTACCAAACCACACTCCCGCCATCAACACGCTTCACCCCGCGAATCCCCGCAATTTCTCCCACCAGCTTGAATAAGGCTAAGTCTTTTTGCTTCGCCTCGATCATCATATCTGCGTCCACATCAAATTCTTTTAGCATTTTCAAAAGCGGCATGATGAATTCAAGGTCAACGAAGTCTGCGTGGCTCCGGTATTCCTTTTCGGTTTTTGGTGAGGAAATATGTATTTTCGGTGCGAGGCCGACCCGCTTCCATGTTTGGAAAAAGCGCGGGAGGAGGTCTTCGAGCTGTTCTTCTCCTTCGTTCTTGTTTGCCTGATAATGGTGATAGTCGAACATGAGGGGGATGTCCCCTTTTTCACAAACCTGCAGCGTTTCTGCGGCTGTGTAGGTTTTGTCGTCGTTTTCCAGTGTCATTCTTGAATAAACATCAGGGGAGAGGGATTGAATGTTGTCAAAAAACCGTTCGGCTGATGCTTTTTTGTCCCCATAGGCGCCTCCGACATGGAGGTTGATCAATCCTTCCTGCTCAAGCCCCATAGCCTTGAGCATGTCGTAGTGGTACTCCATGTCTCTGACTGAATTCTCCGTAATGGCAGCCCGGTCGCTTGTAAATAAAGTGAACTGGTTTGGATGAAAGCTGGTGCGCATCCTGTTTTCCTTTACGAGGTCACCGATTTTCTGAAATTCATCCCGAAACGGTTTGATAAAGTCCCAGCTGGCATCCGGATGGGTGGCGAGGGGAACGAGACTTGATGAGAACCGGTACAGGTGGATTTCATGGGCAATATTGTAATGGATAATTCGGAGTGTGTGCTCCAGGTTTTGCTTCGTTACCCGGCGAAGAGCTTCAAGCCGTTCACCTTCATCAAGCTTTTGATGCCTCGCATAGGTCATCGTTTTTGCGGGGGAACAATCCCAAAGAGAAAGGGCATTTGAGACATAGCCGAACCGTAATTTCATAACTCTCTCCGTTTCTGCCGCACCCGGGGCATTACAAAAATAATGAAACGACGGATGCGGCTTTTTCTTTTGTTTTTTGCCAAAGCGGTCTTTTCATATAATCTTCGTATAGGAGCTGCTCTGAATTCCTTATGTCTTTCAAGATGCTCGTTTTGACCTGTGCAGTAAATTCGCGGTCATAGATCAGAGCATTCATTTCATCGTTCAGGTACATGCTTCGCTTGTCAAAGTTTGCGGTGCCAATGTCACAAAAATCATCATCGCAAACAATGATTTTGGCATGGTAAAAGCCCAGATAAAATCGGTATACTTCAGCACCTGCCTTAAGAAGAGGGCCGTAATACGGAAAAGCGGCTTCCTTGACGAGCAGGTGATCAGAGCGCATAGGCACAACAATTTTAATTTTTACCCCTCTTTCCAGAGCCTGAAGCAGTTCAATGTGCAGTTTTTGGCCTGGAATGAAGTATGGGGTGCAGATGATCAGCTCTTTTTTAGCTTTATGAATAAAGGATAGGAACTGATCATCCAAGGACTTCCCGTAGCTTGATACGAAACGGTAGGCGGCTTCTCCTTTCCCGGCAGGCACTGCTTTTGGCCGTTCCATGTAGCTTCCGCCTGCATTTCTCCAGTCGTTTCGAAATTGCTGGGCCAGATCCTGAATCCCGGCTCCGGTAATTTTAAGATGGTAATCGCGCCAATAACCGAGCTTTGGGTTTTTGCCGATGTATTCCTTCCCGATGTTGTACCCGCCAAGGTATCCGATGTGGTGGTCAATGACTGTGATCTTCCGGTGATTTCTCGCCTGAATGGTGAAAAAAAGAAACGGCCACTTCGGCTTATGGGAATAGATCACTTCAACCCCCTGGCTGCTTATTTTATTAAGAAGTCTGTTTGGCGCCTTTATTGCACCGATCCGGTCCATCATTAAAAACACACGGACTCCTTCCTGCGCCTTTTCCCCGAGCAGGTTAAGAAAGGTCTGACTGATTTCTTCATCATTTTTGATAATAAAAAAGCTTGCGCAGATCGATGAGGAGGCCTGCCGGATCGCTTGAAAGTAATCGGCGTAAAATTCCTGGCCGTCGGAAAAAAAATGCAGCCCGCCTTTGCGCAGCGGATAGGCTTGAAGCCCCGCCTTCCTGACGTGCCTGCTGTACCCGAGGGAGAAATCAATTCGCATCCAAACGGTGATCAAAAGCAGAAGAAGTATGAGAATGAAAAAGACCATCGAGAGGTTCCTTCTTTCCAATAAGGGTGTACCCTTATGATGGACGAGACAAGGAAATTTATGAAAAAAGAATGGGAGAAAAGGATTGACTGAATGCTCATTCATATTTATGATGAGTGTAGGGATGATTTCAGAATATTTGTTTGTTTTAAAAATTTTCCGCACTTAAGGGAGAATCACATACACACGGGATAGGGGGAAAAAGAATGAGCACACTGCTGTGGATCAACTTGGTGGCTTTCTTGCTTGTAACCGCTTACGCTGTTGCGCTGTTTGTTCATTTAATCCGCTCGCGGATCACGTACATCCGCATGGGCAAAAAAGAAGAGTTTGACGGGAAATGGAAGGAACGTTTAGACCGGATTTGGGTTAACGTGTTTGGCCAGAAAAAACTGCTTAAGGATAAAAAAAGCGGAATCATCCATGTGATGTTCTTTTACGGGTTCATCCTTGTCCAGTTCGGAGCTGTGGACTTTATCATAAAAGGAATAGCACCCGGGCAGCATCTGCCTCTTGGACCGCTGTATCCCGGGTTCACTTTTTTCCAGGAGATTGTAACGTTTGTCATTCTGATCGCTGTAGTATGGGCGTTCTATAGAAGGTATATCGAAAAACTTGTCCGTTTGAAGCGCAATTTTAAAGCGGGCCTTGTTCTTATTTTTATCGGGGGGCTTATGCTTTCGGTTCTGCTTGGAAATGCGATGGCGATTATCTGGCATAACCATGAGTTAACGTGGACAGAACCGATTGCCTCATCCCTCGCATATATTCTTGGATTCATGAATGAAACCGCTTCGATTGCAGTGTTTTATGTATCGTGGTGGGTGCATCTGCTGATTTTGCTAACATTCCTTGTGTATGTTCCGCAATCAAAGCATGCCCACTTGATTGCAGGTCCGGCAAACACCTTCTTTTCAAGAATCGGGCCGCCTGCAAAGCTGGATAAAATTGATTTTGAGGATGAATCCCAGGAATCGTTCGGGGTTGGGAAAATAGAAGATTTCCGCCAGTCGCAGCTGATTGATTTATATGCGTGTGTGGAGTGTGGAAGATGCACAAATATGTGCCCGGCGACAGGGACCGGCAAAATGCTGTCACCGATGGATCTGATTTTGCGGTTAAGGGATCACCTGACTGATAAGGGAGCAGCGGTTACCTCCCAAACCCCATGGGTCCCGGCCTTCGCTTTTGCCAATACGCAGGGAAACCAGCTGGCAATGTCTTCTGCAGGCCAGGCTTCCCGGGAAGCCGCTGCTGCCTCCGCCTACAATCCAAGCCTCATTGGCGAAGTCATTACAGAGGAAGAAATCTGGGCATGTACTACCTGCAGGAACTGCGAAGATCAGTGTCCGGTTATGAATGAGCATGTTGATAAAATCATCGATTTGCGCCGCTACCTCGTTCTGACCGAGGGCAAGCTTGATGCGGATGCGCAGCGCGCCATGACCAACATTGAACGCCAGGGGAATCCTTGGGGATTAAACCGGAAAGAACGCGAAATGTGGCGCGAGGCAAGAGAGGACGTCCAGGTTCCTACGGTGAAGGAGCTTCAGAAGAAGGATGAAGAGTTTGAGTACTTGTTCTGGGTCGGTTCCATGGGCTCGTTTGACAGCCGCAGCCAAAAAATCGCTCTCTCCTTTGCTAAGCTGATGAATGAGGCAGGCGTGAAGTTCGCCATTCTCGGCAACAAGGAGAAAAATTCTGGAGATACGCCGCGGCGCCTGGGGAATGAGTTCCTGTTCCAGGAGCTTGCAGCGAAAAACATCGATGAATTTGAGAAAATCGGAGTGACGAAAATCGTAACGATTGATCCTCACGCCTATAACATTTTCAAAAATGAGTATCCGGATTTCGGACTCAAGGCTGAGGTTTTTCATCACACAGAGCTGCTTGCCCAGCTTGTAAAAGAAGGAAGGCTCAAGCCTTCCCATGAAGTAAATGAGACCATTACCTTTCATGATTCCTGCTATCTGGGCCGCTACAATGAAGTGTACGATCCGCCAAGGGATCTGTTAAAAGCCATACCTGGCGTCAAGCTCATTGAAATGGCCCGCAACCGTGAGTCAGGCATGTGCTGTGGCGCAGGCGGGGGCTTAATGTGGATGGAAGAGGACACAGGAACCCGGATTAACGTAGCGAGGACCGAACAGGCTCTCGCCGTGAACCCAACGGTCATCAGCTCAGGCTGTCCGTACTGCCTGACGATGCTTAGTGACGGCACCAAGGCTAAGGAAGTGGAAGAAACGGTATCGACGTATGATGTGGCCGAGCTGCTTGAAAAAGCGGTCTTCGGGGACATCAAGAAGGAGATTGCATAAAAGGGCTGAAAAGGGCGGCATTTTATTTGCTGCCTCTCCCTTTTTGGGGAAACTGAGCGAGCGTTCAGTCGGTTTTTTGAAAGCGTTTACTATAAATAGAGGAGGAATGCAAAATGGGAAAAACGGTCATTGTCGGAGGCGCACGTACTCCCTTTGGTAAATTTGGAGGGGCATTGCAGGCATTAACAGCATCAGAGCTCGGTGGAATTGCCGTCAAAGAAGCGCTGAAACGAAGCGGTGTCAAGCCGGATGAGGTCGGAGAGGTGATCCTTGGGAATGTTCTGCAGGGAGGACAGGGACAGATTCCATCGCGGCAGGCAGCCCGTTACGCCGGTATTCCATGGGAGGTAAAAACCGAAACCATCAACAAAGTATGTGCCTCCGGTTTGAGAAGTGTTACGCTGGCCGATCAGATTATCCGGGCAGGGGATGAGGACGTCATTGTTGCCGGCGGAATGGAGTCCATGTCCAATGCTCCTTATATCATGCCGAAAGCAAGATGGGGCGTGCGCATGGGAGATTCTCCGGTTAAGGATATGATGGTTCATGACGGACTGACCTGCAGCTTTGAAGGAGTCCATATGGGCACCTATGGAAACTCAACCGCCCTGGATTTGGAGATTACGAGAGAAGCACAGGATGAGTGGGCTTTGCGGAGTCACCAGCGTGCATCAGCAGCGGCCAATAAAGGTGTTTTCAGTGAGGAAATCGTGCCGGTACATGTTCCGCAGCGCAAAGGAGATCCTGTCATCGTGGATAAAGATGAAGCACCCAGGCCCGATACATCCCTGGAAAGACTTGCGGCCCTTAAACCGGTTTTTGGCCAGACCGGAACGATAACGGCAGGCAATGCGCCTGGCGTAAACGACGGGGCGGCGGCGTTTGTGCTGATGAGCGGGGAACGGGCCGAAAAAGAAGGGAAAGCACCGCTGGCAGCCATCCTTGCCCACTCAGCGATAGCGCTGGAAGCGAAGGATTTTCCGAAAACACCGGGGCTCGTCATCAGCGAATTGCTTAGGAAAACAGGGAAGACACCAGCGGACGTAGATTTATTTGAAATCAATGAAGCCTTTGCAGCTGTAGCACTTGCAAGCAATCAGCTTGCAGGCCTTGACCCGGAAAAAGTAAACGTAAACGGCGGAGCAGTCGCGTTGGGCCATCCAATCGGCGCCAGCGGAGCCCGCATTCTGCTTACCCTCATCCATGAGCTGAAAAGAAGGGGCGGCGGGATTGGGATTGCCGCCATTTGCAGCGGCGGCGGCCAGGGCGATGCCATCATGATCGAAGTGTAAAACAATAAGTTCAGGGGGATGGGACATGACTATTCAAACCATTATGGTAATCGGTGCAGGCCAAATGGGCTCAGGAATTGCCCAGGTTTGTGCAATGGCCGGCTTTCGCGTCATATTGCAGGATGTAAAAGAAGAGTTTTTGGAACGCGGTCTTGCTTCAATTTCTAAAAACCTGCAGCGGCAGGTGGACAAAGAAAGACTGGCGCCTGCAGAAAAGGAACACGTCATGGGACGGATTGAGCCTTCACTGGAGATCCAAAAGGCTGGAGAAGCAGAACTGATCATTGAAGCAGCGGTAGAAAATATGGAGATCAAAAAGTCCATTTTCACCCAGCTTGATAAACATGCCGGACCTCAAGCCATTTTAGCAACCAATACGTCATCGCTGCCGATCACGGAGATTGCAGCGGCGACAAATCGTCCGGGAAAAGTGATCGGGATGCACTTTATGAACCCGGTACCCGTCATGAAGCTCGTCGAGATCATCCGCGGCCTGGCGACAGAGGATGCGGTATATGAAGCGGTTGAGGAAATGACCCGCAATCTCCAGAAGGTGCCGGTTGAAGTAAAGGATTTCCCCGGCTTCGTCTCAAACCGGATTTTGATGCCGATGATCAATGAAGCGATCTTTACCCTGTATGAGGGTGTCGCCGGCCCTGAGGCGATTGATGAAGTGATGAAGCTTGGGATGAACCATCCGATGGGGCCGCTGACACTCGCTGATTTTATTGGACTGGATACATGCCTGTACATTATGGAAACGCTGCATGAAGGCTTCGGTGATGACAAATACCGTCCGTGTCCGCTGCTGCGGAAATATGTAAAAGCGGGATGGCTGGGCAAAAAAACTGGCAGAGGCTTTTACGAGTACGCCTAAGCACAAGGGGGATGAACGGTGAATCTTCAATTTACAGAAGAGCAATACATGATGAGGAGAATGGTTCAGGACTTTGCCAGGACGGAAATCGAGCCGTTTGTTGAACGGATGGAGCAGGGGGAGTTTCCAAGGGAGATTCTCAAAAAAATGGGCGGACTCGGTTTTATGGGCATCCCGATCCCTGAAGAGTTCGGGGGAGCGGGAATGGATTTTACCTCTTATATCATCGCCATTCATGAGCTGTCAAAAGTCAGCGCCACCATCGGCGTTATTTTATCCGTCCACACATCAGTCGGAACGAACCCGATTCTTTATTTCGGAAGCGAACAACAGAAAAATCACTATGTGCCGAAGCTTGCGTCAGGAGAGTATCTTGGGGCATTCTGCCTCACCGAGCCGGGAGCAGGTTCAGATGCGGCAAGCCTGAAGACAAAGGCCGTTCTCAAAGGAGATCACTACGTGCTGAATGGCTCCAAGGTGTTTATTACAAATGGTGGAGAAGCGGATGTTTACATCGTTTTCGCCACGACAAGTCCGGCCGCAGGCAGCAAAGGCATTTCGGCATTTATCGTTGAAAAGGACACGAAAGGCTTCGTGATCGGCAAGGATGAGCACAAAATGGGGCTGAACGGGTCGCGCACCGTCCAGATCACACTTGAAGACTGTCACGTTCCAGCCGTAAATCTGCTTGGAGAGGAAGGGCACGGCTTTAAAATCGCGATGGGAAACCTTGATGTCGGACGGATTGGAATCGCCGCTCAATCGCTCGGAATTGCCGAAGCGGCTCTTGAACAGTCGGTCAGCTATGCGGGCCTGCGCCATCAATTTGGAAAGCCGATCTCCCGCCAGCAGGGAATTGGCTTTAAACTCGCCGATATGGCAACAAATGTGGAAGCATCAAAGCTCTTAATCTATCAGGCAGCATCGATGCGCCAAAATGGAATCTCCTGCGGAAAGGAAGCTTCCATGGCAAAGCTGTTTGCCTCTAAAACAGCAATGGAAGTGAGCACGGAAGCGATTCAGGTATTCGGAGGCTACGGCTATACAAAGGATTATCCGGTGGAGCGGTATTTCCGGGATGCGAAGATTTGCGAAATTTATGAGGGAACAAGTGAGATTCAGCGGATGGTTATTTCCAAACATATGACAAATTGAAAACGGGGGATGGGACAGATGCAATTTAAACTTTCGGAAGAACATGAGATGATCCGCAGAATGGTCAGGGATTTCGCTAAAAACGAAGTGGAGCCGACCGCAGCAGAACGGGATGAAGAAGAACGTTTTGACAGAGAGCTTTTTGATAAAATGGCCGGGCTTGGCTTGACGGGAATTCCATGGCCGGAGGAATACGGCGGTATCGGAAGCGATTATCTTGCTTACGTAATTGCAGTTGAAGAGCTGTCCCGTGTATGTGCATCAACAGGGGTTACGCTTTCCGCCCACACCTCCCTAGCCGGATGGCCTGTCTATAAATTCGGCAATGAAGAGCAGAAGCAGAAATACTTAAAGCCAATGGCACTGGGAGAAAAGATCGGAGCGTACGGACTTACCGAGCCGGGTTCCGGGTCTGACGCCGGCGGAATGAAAACCTATGCCAAGCTTGATGGAGATCATTATATCCTGAATGGCTCAAAAATCTTTATTACAAACGGCGGGATTGCTGATATTTACATCGTTTTCGCAGTCACCGATGCCACCCGGAAGCATAAAGGCACCACAGCCTTTATCGTAGAAAGCAGCTATCCGGGATTTTCTGTCGGAAAAAAAGAAAAGAAACTTGGCATCCGTTCCTCGCCGACAACAGAAATCATCTTTGAGGATTGCCGCATTCCTAAAGAGAACATGCTCGGAGAAGAAGGAGAGGGCTTTAAAATCGCCATGATGACGCTGGATGGCGGAAGAAACGGAATTGCTGCTCAGGCTGTCGGAATAGCCCAGGGGGCGCTGGATGCATCAGTAGCCTATGCGAAAGAGCGCCAGCAATTCGGGAAGCCGATTGCCGCCCAGCAGGGAATCGGCTTTAAGCTCGCCGATATGGGCACGAGCGTTGAAGCCGCCCGGCTGTTAACGTACCAGGCGGCATGGCTTGAATCGGAAGGGCTGCCATACGGGAAAGAATCCGCGATGTCTAAGCTTTTTGCCGGAGACGCTGCAATGAGGGTTACGACTGAAGCGGTGCAAGTGTTCGGAGGCTACGGCTACACGAAGGATTATCCGGTGGAGCGTTATATGCGCGATGCGAAAATCACTCAGATCTATGAAGGAACCCAGGAGATTCAGCGACTGGTTATCTCCAGAATGCTTACAAAATAATGCGGGCAAAAAGGGGCCGATCGTATGAGAAGAGAGGTACTGGCTTCCGTAAAGGATGAGCGGCTGATAAAAAAAAGGCGGGATCAAATGATCAAAGGAGCGGTGAGTCTTTTTAAACAAAAAGGCTTTCACCGCACGACCACCCGTGAAATAGCAAAAGCGGCTGGCTTCAGCATCGGCACGCTCTATGAATACATCCGCCAGAAAGAGGATGTCCTTTACCTTGTGTGCGACACGATTTATGACGAGGTAAGAAGCAGGCTGGAAAAAGACATTAATCCGAAGCACGGAACGATAGAAGGGCTTGAAAGTGCGATCGCCAACTATTTTCGGGTCATCGATGACATGCAGGATGAAGTGCTGGTGATGTATCAGGAGGCAAAGTCGCTCTCAAAGGATGCGCTGCCCTATGTCCTCCAAAAGGAAGTGGAAATGGTCGGAATGTTTGAGAATGTGATAGAGAACTGCATGAAAAACGACGCCTTTAAGCTGAGTGAGAGCGAAAAAAAGCTGCTGGCCCATAACATTTTCGTTCAGGGGCAGATGTGGGCATTCCGGAGATGGGCGCTTCAAAAGCTTTGTACCATTGAAGAATACATTTCCTCACAAACCTCTCTCATTTTAACCGGCATTAACCGGCTTCATGAGCAGCCGGAATAGACAATCGCCGCACAGGGGGATGGGCGGTGAAACAAGGGGGAAAACGGAACATGTCTATTTATAAGCCAAAGCATGCGGTACGTTTTGTAACAGCTTCAAGTTTATTTGACGGCCATGACGCCTCGATCAACATTATGCGGAGAATTTTGCAGGGAAGCGGAGCCGAAGTCATTCATCTCGGCCATAACCGGTCTGTGGAAGAGGTCGTGAATGCCGCGATTCAGGAAGACGCCCAGGGTATTGCCATCTCTTCCTATCAGGGCGGACACGTAGAATATTTTAAATACATGCTCGACTTGCTGAAGGAAAAAGGGGCCCCCAACATCCGAATCTATGGAGGCGGAGGCGGTGTCATTATTCCTCGGGAAATAAAAGAATTGCACGAATATGGCATTGCAAGGATTTTCTCACCGGAGGATGGCCGGAAAAACGGACTGCAGGGCATGATCAATCAGATGCTCGAGGAATGTGATTTTCCAACCTTTTCAAAGCTTTCCGGGGAGCTTGATGAGCTGAAGCAAGGCAGTGTTACGGCTGTTGCAAAGCTGATTACGCTTGCGGAGACGAGGGCTGGACAGAAGGATGAAGCAGCGGCTGCGCTGGAGCAGGTGATCGAGGAATTGCATAGGTCGGAATCCGCTGCGCCTGTTATCGGGATCACCGGAACGGGTGGAGCGGGAAAGAGCTCATTAACGGATGAATTAATCCGCCGTTTTATGAATGAAATTCCGGAAGTGAAGATTGCCATTCTTTCTGTTGACCCTACGAAGCAAAAAACAGGCGGGGCCCTTCTCGGGGACCGGATTCGCATGAATGCCATTTTTAATCCGAGAGTTTATATGAGAAGTCTTGCCACGAGGCAGTCAAAATCCGAGCTTTCACTGGCCATTCAGGATGCGATTTCTGTTGTAAAGGCAGCGGGCTATGACCTGGTCGTAGTGGAAACAAGCGGAATCGGCCAGGGGGACGCAGGAATTACCGAAATCTGTGACCTGTCCTTATATGTAATGACGAGTGAGTTCGGTGCTCCGACCCAGCTGGAAAAAATCGATATGATCGATTATGCCGATCTCATTGTCATCAATAAGTTTGAGCGCAAAGGGTCAGAGGATGCGAAGCGGCAGGTTCAAAAGCAATACCAGCGGAGCCGCACCCTTTTCGAACAGGACCTCGACGAAATGCCGGTTTACGGCACAATTGCAAGCCAGTTCAATGATCCCGGAACAAATACCCTCTTCCAGGCACTCCTGCAAACCATTCGTGAAAAAACAGGAAAAGAATGGAGTTCTTCTCTTGAAACGGTAACAGACGTTAAAAAGCAAAATGTCATCATACCAAGTGACAGGCGCTATTATCTTCGCGAAATCAGCGAGACCGTTCGAAGCTATCATAAAAAGGCCGTGCAGCAAGCAAAAATCGCGACAAAAATCTATCAGCTGGACGGGGTCCTTGAGCTTCTCCCTGAAAGCAAATCAGATGCCGCATCTACATTGCAGGAGCTGAAAAACCATGCCTTGGAGGAGCTGACGAAGGAATCCAGACATCATCTGGAAAGCTGGGAATCATTAAAGGAAAAATACCAGGCCGACCAGTTTGTCACAAAGGTCCGGGACCGGGAGCTTATCACAAAATTGAAAACCGTCTCTTTATCAGGGTTGGCAATTCCGAAGATTTCCCTCCCGTCGTTTAAAGATGCCGGAGATATTTTGCGCTGGATCTACAGGGAAAATGTACCTGGATCCTTCCCATACACGGCTGGAGTATTTCCATTCAAGCGTGAGGGGGAAGACCCGAAAAGGCAGTTTGCCGGGGAGGGAACACCGGAGCGCACAAACCGCCGCTTTCACTACCTGTCAAAGGATGATTCTGCGAAGCGCCTCAGCACGGCGTTCGACTCTGTGACCCTGTACGGAGAAGACCCGGCCCACCGTCCTGATATTTATGGGAAAGTCGGAGAAAGCGGTGTCAGCATATGCACGCTTGACGATATGAAAAAGCTGTATGCCGGCTTTGATTTGTGTGCGCCTTCCACGTCTGTTTCCATGACGATCAATGGTCCGGCGCCGATAATTCTCGCCATGTTTATGAATACCGCGATCCAGCAGCAGCTCGACCGGAAGAAAGAGGAGCTCGGACGCGAATTAAGCGAAGCAGAAAAAGAAGAAACAAAAGCCTATACGCTGCAAACGGTACGAGGTACGGTGCAGGCAGATATTTTAAAAGAAGATCAGGGGCAGAACACGTGCATTTTCTCGACTGAATTTGCATTAAAGCTGATGGGGGATATCCAGGAATATTTCATCAGTCAGAGGGTAAGAAACTATTATTCCGTTTCCATTTCCGGCTACCACATAGCGGAAGCTGGGGCCAACCCGATCTCCCAGCTTGCATTCACGCTTTCGAACGGCTTCACTTACGTAGAATACTATTTGAGCAGAGGTATGAACATTGATGATTTCGCACCAAACCTTTCCTTCTTTTTCAGCAACGGCCTTGATCCCGAATACACGGTAATCGGACGTGTGGCAAGAAGGATCTGGGCAACCGTCATGAGGGATAAATACGGAGCCAATGAACGAAGCCAAAAATTGAAATACCATGTTCAGACCTCCGGAAGATCCCTGCACGCGCAGGAAATTGATTTTAATGATATCCGGACCACGCTTCAGGCGCTGATGGCTCTCCATGATAACTGCAACTCGCTTCATACGAATGCTTATGACGAGGCGATTACAACACCTACCGAGGAATCGGTGCGCAGGGCAATGGCCATTCAGATGATTATCACAAAAGAGCATGGATTAACGAAAAATGAAAACCCGCTGCAGGGATCATTCATCATTGAGGAACTGACAGATCTGGTTGAAGCGGCCGTTTTAGATGAATTTGACAGCATCAATGAACGCGGAGGGGTACTCGGTGCAATGGAAACCCAGTATCAGCGGGGCAAGATTCAGGATGAATCCATGCACTATGAAATGAAAAAGCACAACGGCGACCTGCCGATCATCGGAGTCAACACATACCTGAATCCAAACCCGCCTTCCGAAGAAGATTTGGATAACATGGAAATTGCCCGTGCATCCAAAGAAGAAAAAGAAACACAGATTCGAAATCTTCAAGCCTTTCAAAAGAAGCATGAAAAGGAAGCGGCTGCAGCCCTTGAAAAACTCCAGCAGACAGCGAGAGCAAACGGCAACCTTTTCAGCGAACTAATGAACACGGTTCAATATGCAAGCCTTGGGCAGATTACCTCTGCTCTCTATGAAGCAGGCGGGCAATACCGGAGAAATATGTAAGGATCAGTCAGGCAGTGCAGGATCGCTGCCTGGCTTTTTAAGGACTCTGTCAGCCGGAACAAAATCCGCGGGAAACTTCTTCGTTTCAGTTCTTGCTGAACAACAGTTCCAGGCGGCCTTCTGATTTTCATAGGGATGCGGCTCCGTACAGGCAGCTTCAGTAGACCTTTAATTTACGAATACGCTAGCATAAAGTGCTAGAATTTGTTTATAATGAAAGATATGATTTTATGTGTAAAACGGATTTACATAAAGGCGGGAGGGTCCGGACGATCATGTCTGCGCCGTCAGCGCTTAAAATAAAGCTTGTACGAATAGGAAAGGGAGTGCCTTACTTTGAGTTTAGCTCAATACTCTGCAGAAGAAATAAAAGAAATGGCATTGATTGAAGTTGCCCGTGAGTTAATGGCAGAAAAAAAACAGCCCATTGATTTTCATGAATTGATGAAGGAACTGACAAAAATGCTTGGTTTAACAAACGAGCAGGTCGAGGAGAAAATTGCTCAATTCTATACGGATTTGAATATTGACGGCCGTTTTATTGCAGTTGGCGATAACCGCTGGGGTCTTCGTAATTGGTACCCGGTTGATACGCTCGAGGAAGAAATGACCGTTGCGCCCAAAGCAAAGAAAACAAAGAAAAAGAAAGCAGCAGCTGTTGTGGATGATTTCGAAGCGGATGATTTTGAAGAGGAAGAAGAAGAGGATCTTGATTTCGACGATCTCGACGATTACGTGGAAGATGACGCAGAAGAAGCGGATACCGATGATACCGATGATGATGCGGATGAAGAGGATCTCGATGAATTGATGGACGAAGATCTTGATGATGAGGACGAAGAGGACCTGGATGAAGATGAGGAAGAAAAGGATTAACAAATCATCTTGACTTTCGACATTGAACTAGGTAATATTTTATTTGGGCTCTTTTAAAGTGCTTGAATGATGATGAATAATATCAGCTCCCTTCTGAGCAATTGGAAGGGGGCTTTCTTATTTTTTCAGGAAGCATACACATATATTTCCATATTTAAAGCTTCCTGCCATAAGGAAGCAAAGAAACAAGCTTCATTGAATCCGTGCTGCAGAAAAGCTCTGCTGTTTTACTAAATTGGCTGAGTTTAGCACAAATTATACAAAGATTGCATCTCGCGAGGGGGAAGACCATCAAATGACAAAGTACATTTTCGTGACCGGCGGTGTTGTCTCATCGCTCGGCAAAGGCATCACGGCGGCATCACTGGGCCGCCTGCTTAAAAACAGAGGATTGAATGTAACCATTCAAAAATTTGATCCTTATATTAACGTGGATCCGGGAACGATGAGCCCGTATCAGCACGGTGAAGTATTCGTGACCGGTGACGGCGCTGAAACGGATCTTGACCTTGGACACTATGAGCGTTTCATCGATATCAACCTGAATAAATACAGCAACGTGACAACAGGAAAAGTATATTCAACCGTATTGAAAAAGGAACGCCGCGGCGACTACCTTGGCGGTACCGTTCAGGTTATTCCCCATATTACGAACGAAATCAAAGACAAAGTGTTCCGTGCCGGCAAGGAAACGAATGCGGATGTCGTGATTACTGAAATCGGCGGAACCGTTGGAGATATTGAATCCCTGCCTTTCCTTGAAGCCATCCGTCAGATCAAAAGCGATATCGGGCGCGACAATGTGATGTACATTCACTGTACGCTTGTGCCTTACATTAAAGCTGCCGGTGAAATGAAAACAAAGCCTACCCAGCATAGCGTGAAAGAGCTTAGAAGCCTTGGAATCCAGCCGAATGTCATTGTAGCCCGGACAGAAATGCCGATTTCTCAGGATATGAAGGATAAAATAGCCCTATTCTGCGATATCGATGCGAAAGCTGTTATTGAGTGCCGCGATGCAGATACACTTTACTCCATTCCGCTCGCCCTTCAGGACCAGAAACTCGACACCATTACTTGCGATCATCTGAAGCTTGATTGCCCTGAGCCAAATATGGAAGAATGGAAAGAGCTTGTCCACCGCGTGACGAACCTTTCCAAAACGACCCGCATTGCGCTCGTCGGGAAATATGTAGAGCTTCAGGATGCGTATATCTCTGTAGTGGAAGCACTCCGCCATGCAGGCTATGCGTTTGATGCAGACATCAGCATTGATTGGATCAATGCAGAAGAAGTAACGGATGAGAACGTGAGCAGCCTACTCGCTCATGCTGATGGAATTCTTGTTCCGGGCGGATTCGGAGACCGTGGTGTCGAAGGCAAAATTGCCGCAACGAAATTTGCCCGTGAAAACCGCGTGCCGTTCCTTGGAATCTGCTTGGGAATGCAAGTAGCCTCCATTGAATATGCAAGAAATGTACTCGGTCTTGAAGGAGCGCACTCTGCAGAAATTGATCCATTGACTCCGCATGCAGTCATCGATTTGCTTCCTGAGCAAAAAGATGTAGAAGACCTTGGCGGAACTCTCCGTCTTGGAATCTATCCATGCAAACTTACCGAAGGATCAAAAGCGATGGAAGCTTATGCCGATGAAGTAGTGTATGAGCGCCACCGCCACCGTTATGAATTCAACAACGAATACCGTCAGGCGATGGAAGAATCCGGATTCATCTTCTCAGGTACGAGCCCTGACGGAAGATTAGTGGAAATTATCGAGCTCAAGGATCACCCATGGTTCGTAGCGTCTCAGTTCCACCCTGAATTTACATCCAGGCCGACCAGACCGCAGCCGCTTTTCCGCGACTTCATCCAGGCTTCATTAAAAGCATCCGAAAAATTGTAAAACGGCAGGCAGGGACAATCCCCTGCGGTGCCTCAAAAAGTGCTCAAGAGCCATGCTCTGAGCACTTTTTGCTGTGCAAACTTTTGCTGTCAAACCAGCTGGCCCCGCTGGACAGGGCGGCGCATAGGCAACCAGCCTTTGCCTCCGTCCCCTGCTTTGCTAAAGCGCTAAACCTCCGGCCCCACTCTGATTGAAGCCAAGCATGACAAGAGATTGCGAGGCCGCGTCTCCGTCCCTGAACAGGCAGAAAAAAGGGGACGGAGGCTGCCTCCGTCCCTTATTATGTCTACTTGTCTCGCTCCGTCCCCTATCCCGCAAAAGCGCTGGGAGAGTAAGGGGGAGAGGTGTCTGCCCCCGACCCCGCTGCCTGATCTTTACGAGGGTCGGAGGCACCAGGCATCTGCCCGCATAGCAAGCAGCACCGTTCTATCATCCCGGCATCAGCATCAGCGAGTACCGCTGCCTAGATTTCCTCCCTGTATTCACTCAGTATTTCTTCCACCGTAAACCGCAAAGCGTAATAAACATAAAGTCCGGTCATGATGGCAGGAAAACCGTAGCGGCTTCCGTCTTCGGCAGGGATCATCGGTTTTTTCAGCTTGGAATCAATATGGATCTCTGCAGCGGCAGCCAGTTTGTTTTCGCCGTCAACCGCAGATACTGCCACAACAGGAATTCCATCCTTTTGAAGGGCCTCCGCTAGCTTCACAGCCTCCTCATCTGACGCGAAGCGGGTAAAAATAAGCACCCTGTCAGCCGGCAGGACAGATGCCATGCTGCCTTTTTCCTCAAAAAGAGGCTTTGCGTTTGGGAAGGGCTCGAGGCTGTCAACCGCTTCCGCAACAATTCCCGAAAGCTCGCCAAAGCCATGAATGTAGATGGTTCCGTCTCCTGCACAGCCCTGTGCAAGAAGCCTTCCGCCATCTTCTATTGAAAATTCCTCCTGGCTTTGGATCCGCTGAAATTGACCGGAAAGCTGGGTAGTAAATATTTTTAGCATGCAAAAACTCCTTCACGTTCCGATTGCTTTCCACAGGAATTATACGGAATCCTCCGGCAAAAGACAAAAAGTTTAACATTGTCCAATATCAGGCAGGAAATTGACCATCCAAAAAGAATTAGTATCATAGGTCTAAAAGGATAAAACGTGAAGAGGTGCAGAAATGGCAGGAGAAAAAATTTTAATTGTTGATGATCAGTACGGAATCCGGATTCTTTTAAACGAAGTCTTCCAAAAAGAAGGCTATGATACGTACCAGGCGGCAAGCGGATTCCAAGCGCTTGAAATTCTGGAGCAAACCCCTCCGGACCTTGTTTTGCTTGATATGAAAATTCCTGGAATGGATGGAATTGAAATCCTGAAAAGAATGAAGCTTGTGGAACCGAATATCCGGGTGATCATCATGACAGCCTATGGAGAACTGGATATGATTCAGGAGGCGAAAGACCTTGGGGCGCTTACCCATTTTGCAAAATCATTCGACATTGATGAGATCCGCGCCGCAGTCAAAAAGCATCTTCCTATCCGCTCAAACGGATAAACTGTTAGAATTTTTCGACTTGTATTGAAAAGTTGCCGATTTTTCTTGTTATTGGTATGCTATTGTTTGAGAAAAGCTATGCATCCATTTCTTAGTTACATATACAGGAATTTTTCTGGTCAAGCTGGATTTGATAAGCTTTTCGGGTTTAGCAAAATCAGGCTATATAAGGAGGACTATTCGAGATGCCTTTAGTATCAATGACAGAAATGCTTCAAAAAGCCAAAAGCGAAGGCTACGCTGTTGGTCAATTTAACTTGAATAACCTTGAGTTCACTCAAGCGATTCTTCAAGCGGCAGAAGAAGAAAAATCACCGGTAATTCTAGGTGTATCTGAAGGTGCGGCACGCTACATGGGCGGCTTCAAAACCGTTGTTGCGCTTGTAAAAGCACTTATGGATGAATACAAAACAACTGTACCGGTTGCCATTCATCTTGATCACGGTTCAAGCTTTGAGTCTTGTGCAAAAGCAATCCACGCAGGTTTTACATCTGTTATGATCGATGCTTCCCACCACCCGTTCGAAGAGAACATCGCTACAACTTCAAAAGTAGTTGAGCTTGCCCACTTCCACGGCGTATCGGTAGAAGCTGAGCTTGGAACAGTTGGCGGACAGGAAGATGACGTAATCGCTGAAGGCGTAATCTACGCTGATCCAAAAGAGTGCCAGGAGCTTGTTGAGCGTACTGGAATTGATACGCTTGCTCCAGCTCTTGGTTCCGTTCACGGCCCTTACAAAGGCGAGCCTAACCTCGGCTTCAAAGAGATGGAAGAAATCGGCGCAGCTACCGGAGTTCCACTTGTGCTTCACGGCGGAACAGGGATCCCGACTCACGATATCCAAAAAGCGATCTCTTACGGAACAGCAAAAATCAACGTAAACACAGAGAACCAGATTTCATCTGCAAGAACGGTTCGTGAAGTTCTTGCTGCGAAGCCTGAAGAGTACGATCCACGTAAATATCTTGGACCTGCACGCGATGCGATTAAAGAAACGGTTCAAGGAAAAATGCGCGAATTCGGTTCTTCCAACAGAGCTTAATCCGCACAATTTGAAAACCGTCTTATGCAAGACGGTTTTCAAAGGTGATGAAAGTAAGCGATAACAAGATTCAGTTTTCAGATTTTTATAAGGGAGCGGGGAAAAAATGAAATTTTTCATTGATACAGCAAACCTTGAAGAAATCAAAGAAGCCGAAAGCATGGGCATCCTTGCGGGCGTCACCACAAACCCGAGTTTAGTAGCCAAAG
The DNA here is from genome assembly GCF_050107635.1 of Metabacillus sp. 113a. Classification (NCBI taxonomy): domain Bacteria; kingdom Bacillati; phylum Bacillota; class Bacilli; order Caryophanales; family Bacillaceae; genus Metabacillus; species Metabacillus sp. 113a. The sequence goes on from NZ_JBNILJ010000002.1 coordinate 230,407, forward strand.
AGAATATCTCCTTTCATGATCGACTAAGAGAAATTACGGACATAGTTAAAGGGTCGGTAAGTGCAGAAGTCATTTCTTTAAAAGCCGAAGAAATGATTGAAGAAGGCAAAGAATTAGCTAAAATCGCTCCAAATATTACGGTAAAGGTTCCGATGACAACGGATGGCTTAAAAGCGGTCAAAGAGTTTTCGGAGCTCGGCATTAAAACAAATGTAACGCTTATTTTCAGCGCGAACCAGGCGCTTCTCGCTGCCCGTGCAGGAGCCACTTACGTTTCACCATTCCTTGGAAGACTGGATGATATCGGTCAGAACGGCATGGATTTAATTGCCTCTATTTCTGAGATTTTTGACCTTCACGGATTGGACGCAGAAATTATCGCCGCCTCCATCCGCCACCCGATGCATGTGACAGAAGCAGCCTTGAACGGGGCGCACATTGCAACGCTTCCGCTTAAGGTCATCCATCAGCTGTTTAAGCATCCGCTGACAGATCAGGGAATTGAAAAATTCCTCGCTGACTGGAACAGCCGTTCATAGAATAATAGGAACGTGAATAGACAGAGATAAATGGCAAGCTTTCAGCTTGCCATTTAAGCGTCTGTGGAGAATGAAAAAGCTGTGTGTTTGCTGCCCTCTATTTGAGCTTCAATGGGATTTATTTTACAATGGAGTCAGGCTTATTTCAGCCTTGCGAATATCACGCATGTTAATTTTCATATACAGCGTATGTTCTGTCGGTTTTATGGAGAATTTGTTGAAAAGAGCAGCGTTACATGTCAGCTTCCGAGGAAGGAGACCACCATGGAAAAGTTAAATATTGCAGGCGGCGATCTGCTAAAGGGATCTGTTACAATCAGCGGCGCGAAGAACAGCGCTGTGGCACTGATTCCTGCTGCAATCCTTGCAGAATCACCCGTCATTATTGAAGGTTTACCCGATATATCAGACGTGCATATTTTAAAGGATTTGCTTGAGGAAGTCGGAGGAAAAGTCGATTTTCATAACGGTGAAATGCATGTCCAGCCGGAAAATATGATTTCAATGCCTTTGCCGAACGGGAAGGTAAAAAAATTAAGAGCTTCCTACTACTTGATGGGAGCGATGCTTGGCCGCTTCAAAAAAGCGGTCATCGGCCTTCCGGGAGGGTGCCATCTTGGACCGCGTCCGATTGACCAGCACATAAAGGGATTTGAGGCTCTGGGCGCACAGGTGACCAATGAGCAGGGTGCGATTTACCTGCGTGCAGAAGAGCTGAGGGGAGCCCGTATTTATTTAGATGTAGTCAGTGTAGGAGCGACCATTAATATTATGCTAGCTGCTGTTTTGGCTAAAGGAAGAACCATTATTGAAAATGCGGCAAAAGAACCTGAAATCGTTGATGTGGCCACCCTGCTTACCAGTATGGGCGCCAGAATCAAAGGAGCAGGAACAGATGTCATCCGGATCGACGGAGTCGAAAACCTCCATGGGTGCCGCCACACGATTATTCCCGACCGGATTGAAGCCGGTACGTATATGATCATCGGTGCGGCTGCCGGGAAGGAAATGCTTGTGGATAATGTGATTCCGCTTCATATGGAATCTCTCATTGCCAAACTCAGGGAAACAGGCGTTCATATCGAAACGAGCAATGATCAGATCTGGATAGTCGGCGGACAGAAGGAATTAAAGCCGGTTGACGTAAAAACACTCGTCTACCCTGGCTTCCCGACCGACCTCCAGCAGCCGTTCACTTCGTTTTTAACGAAGGCGAATGGGACAAGCGTCGTCACTGATACCATCTACTCAGCCCGCTTTAAGCACATTGATGAACTCCGGCGCATGGGAGCCTCCATCAAAGTGGAAGGCCGCTCGGCCATAGTAGCCGGCAAAAGCCAGCTGCAGGGTGCGAAGGTGAAAGCAAGCGATCTTCGGGCAGGGGCTGCACTTGTAACTGCAGGCCTCATGGCTGACGGAGTGACGGAAGTGACAGGTCTTGAGCATATAGACCGGGGCTACAGCCAGCTTGAAGAAAAGCTGACAAATATGGGAGCGTCTATCTGGCGGGAAAAATTAACCGACCAAGAAATCGAACAAATTCAAAATTCATAATTGAGGTTCAATGTTTATCCCGCTTTTCTTTATGAAAAGCGGGTCATACATAGTAAAGGTACAGCAAAGGGGAGGAACCAAAGATGGAAAGAAGTTTGTCGATGGAACTAGTACGCGTAACGGAAGCTGCAGCACTAGCATCTGCCCGCTGGATGGGCCGCGGGAAAAAAGATGAGGCAGACGATGCTGCCACATCTGCCATGAGGGATGTCTTTGACACAATTCCAATGAAAGGCACGGTTGTCATCGGGGAAGGGGAAATGGATGAGGCCCCGATGCTTTACATTGGCGAAAAGCTTGGAAACGGGTACGGTCCAAGAGTAGACGTTGCGGTTGACCCGCTCGAAGGGACGAACATTCTCGCTCAGGGAGGCTGGAATGCTCTGGCTGTAATCGCGGTAGCGGACCACGGCAATATGCTCAATGCACCGGACATGTATATGGACAAGATTGCAGTAGGGCCTGACGCGGTAGGATGCATTGATATCAATGCACCGATCATCGACAACCTCCGCGCGGTAGCGAAGGCAAAAAACAAAGAGATTGAAGACGTTGTAGCTACGATTTTGAGCCGTGAGCGCCATCAGGGCATCATCAATGAACTGCGCGAGGCTGGCGTCCGCATTAAGCTGATCAATGACGGGGATGTAGCGGGTGCGATCAATACAGCCTTTGACCATACAGGTGTAGACATTCTTTTCGGTTCCGGGGGAGCCCCTGAAGGAGTGCTTGCAGCCGCAGCGCTAAAATGCCTGGGCGGAGAAATTCAGGGCAAGCTGCTTCCGCAAAATGACCAGGAATTGAACCGCTGTCTGAAAATGGGTCTTGATGTAAGCAAAGTCCTTTTAATGGAAGACCTGGTAAAAGGGGATGACGCCATTTTTGCTGCGACCGGCGTAACAGACGGAGAACTGCTGAAAGGCGTTCAGTTCAAAGCCGCAAGCGGAACGACTCAATCCGTTGTTATGAGGGCTAAATCAGGCACAGTCCGTTTTGTTGACGGTCAGCACAGCCTGAAAAAGAAGCCAAATCTTGTAATCAGGTAAGAACAAAAGCAGCCGGAGCAGCTCATGCTCCGGCCGCTCTTTTATTTCAAATGTTTTACGTCTATGAAAACGTATTGATTAATCGGATGAAATAAGGTAAAACTAAAGAGTGCTGCAATCACAATTTCACTGCTTCAACTACTTCAAAGCTTTTCCTTCTTTTCCTTCTCTATCCTGAAATCCAATTTTCAATGTCCATCGTACATATAGGGCGGAAAGAAACCGGTATGTCTATTTTATATGGTAAAAGTGTGGTGTTTACATGAGTAAGGTTTCCATCTCTTCATTAGAAAATATGAAGCTGAAAGAATTGTACGAGCATGCTCGTCATTTCAAAATTTCTTACTACAGCAAGCTGACAAAAAAAGAACTCATCTTTGCGATTTTAAAAGCAGATGCAGAACAAGAAGACCTTCTATTCATGGAAGGCGTTCTTGAAATCATTCAGTCTGAGGGCTTTGGCTTCCTTAGACCGATTAACTATTCTCCAAGCTCAGAGGATATTTATATTTCCGCTTCCCAAATCAGACGCTTTGATTTGAGAAATGGCGATAAAGTTTCCGGCAAGGTTCGTCCTCCAAAGGAAAACGAGCGCTATTACGGTCTTCTTCATGTCGATGCCGTAAATGGCGACGACCCGGAATCAGCGAAGGAACGGGTGCATTTCCCTGCACTTACCCCTCTGTATCCTGACCGTCAGATCATTCTCGAGACCGAGCCGCACATGCTGTCCACAAGGATTATGGACTTAATTGCACCAGTGGGCTTCGGCCAGCGCGGTCTCATCGTTGCCCCTCCGAAAGCAGGAAAAACGATGCTCCTTAAAGAGATTGCCAACAGCATTACAACGAATAACCCGGAAGCAGAACTGATTGTTCTCCTTATTGATGAGCGTCCAGAGGAAGTAACCGATATCGAACGTTCTGTTGCAGGCGATGTCGTCAGCTCGACCTTTGATGAGGTTCCGGAAAACCACATCAAGGTAGCGGAACTCGTCCTCGACCGTGCCATGAGGCTTGTTGAGCACAAAAAGGATGTCATCATTCTGATGGACAGCATTACACGTCTGGCACGTGCTTATAACCTTGTCATCCCTCCAAGCGGACGTACACTTTCCGGAGGGATTGATCCGGCTGCATTCCATCGTCCGAAACGCTTCTTCGGGGCTGCACGGAACATTGAAGAGGGCGGAAGCTTAACAATTCTTGCAACTGCCCTGGTCGATACGGGCTCCCGCATGGATGATGTCATTTACGAGGAATTCAAAGGAACAGGAAATATGGAGCTTCACCTTGACCGCTCCCTTGCGGAAAAGCGAATCTTCCCTGCGATTGATATCCGCCGTTCCGGAACAAGGAAAGAAGAGCTACTTGTTCAGAAGGACCATCTCGAAAAACTATGGGCGATCCGCAAGTCAATGACAGACTCGCCGGATTTTGTCGAAAAATTCCTTCGCAAACTAAAGCAGTCAAAAGGCAATGAAGAGTTTTTTGAAATGCTGACAGCAGAAATGAAGCCGGGCACAGCAGGCTCAAGAAGGTCTTAGAAAAAATCAGCAGGGATTTCCTTTATGATTCCAATTTTGTTTCTTGCAATCATGAGGAACCCCTGTTATAATTTTTTCATATGCCGTTCAGATAGATGATTTCACTCAAATGAATTCCATCTTATGAACAAGATAACTCTGGATTCGGTAAGAATGCAGGGCAGAAGGAGATGAAAAGAATGAAAGCTGGAATCCATCCTAACTACAAAAAAGTTATGGTTAAATGTTCTTGCGGTAACGAATTTGAAACAGGTTCTGTCAAAGAAGATGTACGCATCGAGACTTGCTCCGAGTGCCATCCATTCTACACTGGACGTCAAAAATTCGCTGAAGCCGGCGGACGTGTTGACCGTTTCAATAAAAAATACGGAATCAAGTAATTTTGGAATAGATCGAAACAAAAACAGGCAAGTCTTCACACTTGCCTGTTTTTTTCACGAAAAAAGACGTTTTACATAGGGACTATTGGCATGTAAAACGGTCTTGCAGCTTAGAATAACAAAGGAAAAGCACCGGAGAAAAAGGCTGTGCCGCGTTTTGGCAGCCTAGCAGCCAAATGAAGGGAGAGGCCGTTTGCATGTATGTGATGAAATTCAGCGGCTGGCTCGAAATCATATGCGGAAGCATGTTTTCGGGAAAATCAGAAGAACTGATCCGCAGAGTGCGGCGCGCACAATATGCGAAACAAAACGTTCTCGTTTTTAAGCCATCGATTGATAACCGATACAGTGAGAAAGAAGTCGTATCCCATAATGGAACCACCATTATTTGTTCCCCTGTCCCTTCTTCAGCTGACGTTCTGAACATGGTCGACGAAGACACGGACGTGGTGGCCATTGATGAGATTCAGTTTTTTGACGCCGGCATAATGGAAGTCGTAACAACCCTTGCAGACAGGGGCCACCGTGTAATCGCAGCAGGACTTGATCAGGATTTCCGCGGAGAGCCATTCGGCATCATGCCGGACCTGATGGCCGTTGCGGAGACCGTTACGAAGCTCCAGGCCGTCTGTTCCGTCTGCGGATCGCCCGCGAGCCGGACACAGCGTCTCATTGACGGCAAACCAGCCGCCTACCAGGACCCCATCATTCTTGTCGGAGCAAGCGAATCCTACGAACCGCGCTGCCGCCACCATCACGAGGTGCCTGGCAAGCCGGCTTTTAAAAAAGAAGAAAGTGAAGCTTCGCATAATTAAGCGAAGCCTTCCTTACCAAAGCAAAAAATGCACAGATCATGATCTGTGCATTTTTTTGCTTTGGTAAGGATTTGGTTTAGTTTTTGAATGCGCACTCCCCTGTGTTGCCTCCGACCCCCGCTCTGCTAAAGCGTTAAACCTCCGTCCCCAATTATGTCAACTGAACATGCTCTGTCCCCCTGGGCTCAAAAGCGTTGGGGGAGTAAGGGTAAACCGTTCCTGTCTCCGTCCCCCAATTCTTTATCGAAACGGGGGACGGAGGTAATACCGCCTTCTCAATTGAAGAACCCCCTTTTCAAGCCTGTTAAGCGGCAAAGGTCATTTATACAGCTTTATCCAAAATGTGGTACGATTAATACTGAACCACATACATAGGAGGAGAAGCCGTGATTGTCCAAAATAACCAGGAAGTCTACAGTGTAATTGAGCAGCTGGAAACACAGAATGCCACATTTAAGATTGTGGAGTTTAATGACCTGAATGGAAGCACCTATCTGACCTCTCCCACAGATATGTACTATGCGAAGAAGCTTGGCATGGGGCTTCGCCAAATCGCCATCGAACTGAGAAACGGCAGCATTACGACAGAAGCCGGCGCCCTTCACTACATGCTCGGCAGCATCGAAATGGACAACTCTCTTGGCGGGGCAAAAGGCATGATGAAAAAATTCGCAAGCAATGTCCTGACAAACGAATCAGGGGTTAAACCAAAATACAACGGTTCCGGTGACATTTTCCTCGAACCGAGCTTCGGCCATTTTCTGATGCTTGAAATCGACAGCGATTCCATCATCGTCGACAGAGGCATGTTCTATTGCTGTGAATCGACGGTGGAGGTGGGCATTGAGTCCATGAAGAACCTCTCATCGGCAGCAAGAGGAGGAGAAGGCCTATTTCAGACGAAGCTGACCGGCTCAGGAATTATTGTATTAAGCAGCCCGGTGCCAGCAAACGCTGTCGTAAAAGTGGACTTGAATAACGACACCCTTAAAGTAGACGGAAACTTTGCCATCTTAAGAACGGGCGGCATCCAATTTACCGTGGAACGCTCCGCCAAAGGCATCATCGGTTCAGCCACAAGCGGGGAAGGATACTTGCAGACCTTCCGCGGTACCGGCCAGGTATGGCTCTCGCCAACCACCTCAAGAGGACCGCTGCTGGGATAATAGCGGGGAAAGGCGCCTGTCCCCAACTCTGCTAAAGCACTAAAGCTCCGGCACCTTCTCGCCAATCCCTTGCCCCGCAGCGGGTTTGAGACGCAGGTCTCTGTCCCCGCTTGCGGTGGGCCGTATCATAAGTAAACGAGGTTTTTCCATTTGGATAGAGGAAACCCTCAGAAACTGAGAGTTACCCTTTTCAATGTAGCTTGTCAGTATATATATTCCAAATTTAATAAACGATCATAGTGATTACCTATAAATATTATTAAAGTGTTGATAAAAAAGATGTATCATAGTGGTCTAGTGTAACTGGATACACTCTTTCCATTACTATAAAAATTAAAACAGTATAGGTTTAACTATTAAAAAAGTATGGGATTAGAATGTAAGTAATATTTGTAAAAATGCTGGGTGGGTCAACGACTAAATGGGCTTTAAACCCAAACCGAAATTCATTTTTACCATCGCTCTTTTTCAAGAATTTGTGATTCGTTCAGTTTACCGATTAGACGTGAGAAAGAGGGAATCCCTTGATGAATACGCTCGACCAAAGCGTAAGTCATAGCAGCATAGTTTAACTCAGTAGGAGCTTCGTAGACAGACTTGTTAGAAATTGCAAAAACAATCGGTTCAATGTCAATGGCAGAAAAATAGCTTCAAATCGCTTTGATGGATTCATATCATAAAAAACGTGTATGTCAAACAAAATTCCTTGTCGTATAATAGACATTGGGGACAACCTCTTTCTTTACATAAATGTCGGTTTGATCACTTACATTATTCAAGAATTTGAGAAGGTACTCCTTTTTTCATACCTCAAAATGGTTGGGAGACTAAGGACTAGAATTATGAAAATTCGTTAAATTAGTTTTTTAATTAATGTTTAAGTTTATGAAATGAATCAGATAAAAATTAAAACATAAGGTATGAAAAAAATATTTTAGAAGGTGGCAGGATACGTAGTATTTAAAGAAAAAGGTAATTATTTTCAAGTAATAGACCCACATACAGAAAATATAGAACAAAACCAAGAAAAATCTGAACAGGAAATTCTAGACCAAATACAAGAATCTCTAGAAAATAGAGAGTATGAAGCTGTAAAAATACAATAAAAGAATACAACGCAATTCCTATTAGTGAAAACAATCTAAAATCTTCGGAACCTGATGGTGCTTGGGTATAAAAGTTAAAAATAGAGGATAACCACTTAATTGATTGGGGTTCTCTGGATTGTAAAGTAAAAGACAGTTCAGAAAGGGAATATCTGAAGATATAGACTTGGGACTTGATTGGGTAGAAAACCCAGATGAACAAATACAATATTTTAATGAGAATGGAGACAATTTATATGCACATTCCTTCTTTTTTCGAACTCTTGATGACACAGTAACTTATATAACATTTGCTGGATAACTCGTGCAGTACACCATTTAAATATCAATATGAAGGAAGGAATATTATTGAACGAGCATAAATTTATCAACGGAATTAAACAATTAAACCAGTACTCATCATGGGCTGAAGTAACAGAGTATCTTTTTTTTGATGTAAAAAAGCTGGCTGTCTTAGATGAAAGCAAAATTGCAAATTGGAGCACTTTGAAGTATTTTGGAATATCATTGGAATATGTAGATGGACAAGATTTGAAAAATTTACTACGTTATAAAATTGCAACGAGCATGAACCTCTATACGACAAGGTTTGATGGTGATACCACAGAATTGGTGAAAGAGTTTTTATTACAATTAATTAGTCCGAATGTTGAAAATGTTACATACAATAAGTATAGAGAATTTACTATTAATGACACAATTAAATTAGAATCTGATACAGTCAATTCGTTCGCAACAACGTTTAATCAGTTTATGAGAGGGATACTAGAATATATTGAACCTAATTGGGAACAAAATTATCTCGATAGATATCAATTGAATAAGGAACTTGCTTATAAAATAAGAGAAACGCATAAATATTTATATTTTCTTGAACAAATTGATAATTGGATGAAACACTTACAAGATGAGGATAGAGATATTTGGGTAAAGTTTGAAGTTTTCGCAAAAATATCACATTCAATTGGGAATTTCACTTTAGTACCACTCACATACAATAGTATAAGAGGAAGCGATAAAAGAATAAGAGATTATTGGGACCTTACTATGCTGGATTTGAAGTTAAGGGCACAAGAAGGCATACTCGATGATAATTTTAGGTGGTACTTTAGAAACTATAATTTACTTTATTCTTGTCGTTGTTATATTGAAGATACATCAAAAGTAGAACTAAAAGATAATGATTCAATAAGTTTTTTCAATGATCATTCATTTACACATGTGTTGCCTTTGAAAAAGGAAATGCCTCAATGTTTGAATAATATTATAAGGTATATTGTTTTACGGGGATTAGATATGGTTCTAGATATTAATACAAAACTAAAAGACAATGAAGTGATTATTGAATATATTAATAACTTAAGGCATGAAAATTATTTAAAAGAATCAGAGATTTTAAATAACAAAACAGAGAACAGTGAAACAAGTAATAATCATAACAATGAGCATGATATTCACAAGAATAATAGTAAGGAAACAAAAGAGACAGGTTTGTTGGGTAGAATTGTACAACAATATAAGAATCAATATAACACGTTGAAAAATTTGTCAAAGGGAATAAGAAAGGAACCAATTGTTTCAATTAACGAAATTCTCATTTTTACAGCACAGTCTACTGCGATTATTTATTCACTAGTTCTTTTTTTTATTTTTGTTTCTTTGAATGGATATTCTTCATATGTAAGAGTAGAGCCTTTAAATAATTTATATTTTCAAAGTGGAGTTTTTAAGGCTGTTGAATTGGCAATTATAGTGTCACTCTTCCTAATACACATATTATATATCATTAATATTTCTGGTGTGAAGAAAATAACTATGTCAATATTAACAGGAGTTATTGTTATCGGAACTATTATTCCAGTTGCTACTTATAAGGTGTATTACTCCGAAGAAGGAATTAGAAGAATAGGACTTATTCCATACCAGGTGACAGCAGATCAGTTAGGACAAATTATAAAAGGTATTGTTATATATGGAGTTTGTTATTTGGGAATGGTGATTATTACCTTAATTCTTTTACTGGTTGAAAAAAAGACAAAAGAAATTACTCGGAAATGGTTGTGGTTAGTTTTAGGAACGATGATTCTTATTCCGCTAGGATTATTTATCATACAACATATAGTTTTGATAGTGCTAATTGCGGTGTTTGTATTATTTAAATGGATTAGGGGAAGAAAGAGAGCGTGTCCAGTCTGTCATAAAGCACATGCACGTAAACTAGTAGGACAATATGAGGTTGATAGCAGAGATGAGTTGTTTAATGTAGAAAAGGAATTTAAAGATAGTAATGGGAATAATACAGGTCGAAAATATGAAACTAGTAGAGTATTTACGACCACAAAATATCAAATTGATTACCGCTGTAAATATTGTGGAAATCGATGGGAAAAGTTTGAGATAATAAAAGAGGAAAAAGCTAATATCTAGTCAAGAAATGAATGATGCGGCCTAAACAGTCTAACTAATTTGTCGGGTTTATTTCTATATATTGAAATAGCGGATTAACCCCAAACTTTGGACAAAAACTCACTAATTCTCGGCTAGGTATTGAAATGATTAAGAATGGCTATAAGGTCAAGTTTATTATCACTGCGGAATTGGTCGAAGAGCTTTTACTTGCCAATGAAGAATACATGATTGGAGCATTGGAAAACCTCATTTAGATACGTTCCAGTGAAGCATGTGGGGTCAGGCCCTGCGCCTGACCCCAACTCTGCTAAAGCACTAAAGCTCCGGCACCTTCTCGCCAATCCCTTGCACCGCAGCGGGTTTGAGACGCGGGTCTCTGTCCCTCACTGCGGTGAAGCAGCAGGGGACTGGCACCTTGGCCAGTCCCCGCTTTCCCCTGCTATACTAAAGCTCAGGCACCAACACCAAACTCCATCCGTCAAACACCAAAATCCCCGCCAAACCCCAATCCAACCCTACAAACTAAAGATCGACTTCAACAGCCCTTTGCGTTTATTCAGCTTTTGATTTTCGAACATGAGGACGGGCTCCGGATTGGCTTCGGGAAGCTGGGCAAAGAGGATATCAATCGTTTGCTCGAGTTTATGGATCTTTTTATTCAGTTCCTCCATCTCTCTGCGGTGCTGGAGAAGCTGGTAGGAAACGACGGCATCTGCTTTATGGTTTAATTTTTGCTCCATCAGGTTCAGGCGGTCTTCAAGCTCGGCAGCCCGGGGGCCGGCACTGTTTGAAACGGGGACTGCTTCGGCTTCGGGAGGGGCAGCGTGCGGTGCGGTTTCTGCTTTAATATCCTGAAGGAGGACACCGCTGTGAAGCTGTTCCTTTACGCCTTTCAATGTATTTAGATCCTCTTCCCGGAAATGATAGTGTCCAAGCTCGTTGCGCTCCATTGGCAGCTCCAGCTGTTTTACCCAGCGCTGTACAGTTTTCGTAGAAACCCCAAGCTCTTTAGCAACGGCGGCAGTGTTCATCAGACATTCCCCCTATCTATTGATAAGAAGGAATTCGCTTCTTTTCCCCTTTCTCCTTTCCGGTAGACAAAAGAAGAACCTGTTCGGCAAAGGTAGTGGGAATGCGGGAATGATTGTCGAATTAGCTTTCGTAAAGCTCGAGTGGCAAGTCATCCGGATCTTTGAAGAAGGTGAATCGTTTTCCGGTGAGCTCATCCATCCGGACCGGTTCACATTCAACCCCGTACCCGGCAAGTTTTCTTACTGCTTCGTCCAGGTTGTCTGTGGAGAAGGCGAGGTGCCTCAAGCCCTGTGCTTCAGGCTGAGTCGGGCGGGGAGGCGGATCTGGAAAAGAGAACAGTTCAATTTGCCCGCTGCTGCCTACGCTGAGATCGAGTTTGTAAGAATTTCTCTCTTCCCGGAAGGTTTCCTGGATGACCCGGCAGCCGAGAATATCAATATAAAAAGCTTTGGAACGTTCATAGTTAGAGCAAATAATGGCGATATGATGGATATTGGTCAGCATACGAATCTCCTTTTATTCTTTTTTGCGGACTTGGCGCTGGAAATATAGAAAGACTGGATATGGAATGACAATCCATCCAAGACTTTTTATGATGCCGTTTAACGCATGGCTCCGGGCCCGCTGTTTTTCGTTCTCTTCAGCTTCTTCGTATTGCTTGCGGATTTCCGCCTCGGATCGCGTGTTTTGCGGATCTTCCTGCTTCATGGTTTTAAAGTCGCTGAAGCTTTGGTAATAGGAGGGAGGGGAAACATAGTCTGCTGCGGACATAAAGACCCCGACTGAGCCTCCAATTGACATCATCAGTGTCGCGAACAGCACAAGATAAATGTAAAGACTTTTAAATGACATGTCCAGCTCCCCTTTATGATCATTTTTCCGGCAATAAGAATCGCCGTTATAAAAGCGGTGATGAAATGAGCAGCGATGAGCAAAATGGCTGCAGCAATCCTGTCATCAGCCGCGTTCCCTTGTTTTCTCTCTATACTTTACCATATGAAATTGCTTTTGATTGTTTGCCCTTCCTGTACTATAATTAGAATGTTATGGATAAAATGAGACTTCCAGCTATGGGGGTTCATTTCGTCTCCCTGCAGCTGAACGCATCGCCACGCTATAAAGAGGCGGTTTTACGGTTCATCCAGTGCGGGGGTTAAAATTAGACCGGCTGAATGTATTAGCTAGGAAACTCCAGAGGTGAAGAACGTGTTAGATCGTTTGCAAGCGGTTGAAGAACGTTATGAAAAATTAAATCAGCTCCTGATGGATCCTGATATTATCAGTGACACCAAAAAGCTGAGAGAATATTCAAAAGAACAGTCTGATCTGTCTGATACAGTGGAAGCATACAGAGAATACAAAGCGGTAAGAGAGCAAATAGCGGATGCGAAAGCGATGCTTGATGAAAAGCTTGATGCGGATATGCGCGAAATGGTTAAAGAAGAGCTGTCCGAGCTTCAGGAACAGGAAACGGCGCTCAATGACAAATTGAAGCTCCTGCTCGTTCCGAAGGATCCGAATGATGATAAGAACGTAATCATGGAGATTCGGGGTGCAGCCGGCGGGGATGAAGCGGCTCTGTTCGCAGGAGACTTATACCGGATGTACAGCCGTTTTGCGGAGGCTCAGGGCTGGAAAACGGAAGTAATGGAAGCGAACTCAACAGGGGTAGGCGGCTATAAAGAAATTATCTTTATGCTCACCGGTAAGGGCGCTTATTCCAAAATGAAGTTTGAAAACGGTGCACACCGTGTACAGCGGGTGCCTGAAACAGAATCCGGCGGGCGGATCCATACATCAACCGCTACGGTTGCGTGCCTGCCTGAAGCAGAGGAAGTCGAAGTGGAGATCCATGAAAAGGATATTCGTGTCGACACGTTTGCTTCAAGCGGACCAGGAGGGCAAAGTGTCAATACAACCATGTCAGCGGTTCGTTTGACTCACCTTCCGACGATGACCGTTGTAAGCTGCCAGGATGAAAAATCCCAGATTAAAAACAAAGAAAAGGCGATGAAGGTACTGCGTGCCCGCGTCTATGATAAATTCCAGCGTGAAGCCCAGGCTGAGTACGATCAAAACCGAAAGCTTGCCGTAGGCTCCGGGGACCGTTCTGAACGGATCCGCACCTATAATTTTCCTCAAAACCGTGTCACAGACCACCGCATCGGTCTGACCATTCAAAAGCTTGACCAAATCCTTGAAGGAAAGCTTGATGAAGTCATCGAAGCTCTCATCGTTGAGGATCAGTCCAGCAGGCTGGAACAGGCGGATATTTGATGACAACTGTATTTGAAGCCCTTAAATGGGCTTCTCTTTTTTTAACGGATGCGGACAGGGATGAAAATGCGGGGGAATGGCTGTTAAGGCACCACCTTCAGATGAACAGGTCCTCGCTGCTGGCTAATTTTCGCATGGAAGTCAGCGGAGATATACTGGAAGCCTTTCAATCGGATGTGAAAAAGCATTCAGAAGGTGTTCCGGTTCAGCACTTAACCGGATATGAAGAATTTTACGGACGAAAGTTCGAAGTAAATAAGGAAGTACTGATTCCAAGACCCGAAACAGAGGAATTGATTGAGGGCTTAAAAAAAAGAGTTCAATCCCATCTGCCGGAAGATAAGCCGCTGGCTGCGGCAGATATCGGAACCGGATCAGGGGCCATTGCCATCACGCTCGCCCTGGAATTGAAAAATTTGACCGTGACCGGAACAGATATCGCTGAGCAATCACTGGAAGTGGCGGCCAGGAATGCCGCTGCAAACGGAGCAGATGTCCAGTTCCTTCATGGCGATCTGCTTGAGCCGCTTTTTGGCCAGACGTTTGATCTTATCGTTTCCAACCCTCCTTACATACCGGACGAAGACATTGTAAAGCTGTCAGAAGTGGTGAAGGATCATGAACCGGTAAGGGCGCTCGCAGGGGGAAAAGATGGGCTTGATTTCTACCGGAGGCTCTGCGCCGGCATGCCGGCCCTTATGAGCAAGCCGGGACTGGCTGCTTTTGAAATTGGTGCAGGCCAGGGGGAAGCAGTGGCGGATCTGCTGCGAAAAGCCTTTCCGGAAGCAAAAGTTGAAGTCGTTTGGGACATCAATGGCAAAGATCGGATGGTATTTGCGGAAATATAGAGGGGCCGGGGGAGGAGAAAGAAGATGGATCAGGAGCTTCTGAGAATTTTTGACGTCAAGGGCCGTCCGATTGGCACGGCGTCAAGGCAGGAAGTTCATAAGAAGGGGTTCTGGCATGAGACGTTCCACTGCTGGATTGCGGAGCGGTCTGAAGACGGAATCGATCTGTACTTTCAGCTTCGGAGCCCATTGAAAAAGGACTATCCTTCGCTTTACGACATTACCGCTGCCGGCCATCTGCTTGCCGGCGAGACAGCGGCGGATGGGATTAGAGAAGTGAAGGAAGAATTGGGCTTAAGCGTTTGTTTCCATGAATTGCATCCTCTCGGAGTGATTCCCTGGACCGGGGGAAGCGGGGAGATCATCGATAAAGAGCTCGCCCATGTCTATGTTTACTTGGCTGCAGCTCCTATCCGGGAATTTTCTCTGCAGAAGGAAGAAGTGGCGGGTGTGGTCAAAGCGAACCTGGCTGACTATGAAGAAATGATTCTCGGAGGCGGAAGCCGGGTGCGCGTCACCGGTTTTCGGGAAGACATCTCAGGGAAGAGAACGGCGTTTGAGGAATGGGCCGGCAAAGCTGCGTTCGTTCCCCATGCAGCGGGCTACTATAAAAAGCTTTTTAAGGAAATACGGTCACTCTCACAAGAATAGATTCATAGTTTTAGAAATTCCATGTTTAGGTTTTTTCTCTCCCGGCCATACTGTTGCTAGAGAAGGGATGGTTGAGGAGAAATGAAAAAACAAACATTGGCTATCATTTATTTATTGATTATGACAGCGGGAGCGCTTTTAAATACGCAGCAGCAGCCGGCAGGTGCCCAGAGAGCGGAGGCGGCAGAGCAGAACGGACCGGTCGTTATTCCGGAGGAGGCCATCCGCCTGAGAATCCTCGCAAACAGTGATGGACCGCAGGATCAGGCTTTAAAATTGAAAATAAGAGATGAAGTGAACAAAGAGGTTACGAAATGGGTAAAGGATCTTTCTTCTATTGAAGATGCGAGGGAATTGATCCGCTCTAAGATGGAAACGGTAGAGAGCATCGCCAGAAAAGTGATGGAAAAAGAAGGAGTCAGCCAAAGCATTCAAGTAGAATACGGCAGCAGCGTCCACTTCCCGACAAAGCTGTACGGAGAGTTCATTTATCCGGCAGGAGACTATGAGGCGATCCTCATCACCCTCGGGAATGGAGAAGGCGCGAACTGGTGGTGTGTTCTTTTCCCTCCGCTATGCTTTCTGGACTTTTCAACCGGAGAGGCGGTAGAAGCCCAGGAAAAAGAAGCAGAGCAGGAAGAGAAGAAGCTCGCCGAAGTAACGTCAGAGAGCAGGGAAAATGCAGAGCCTGAAGTGAAATTCTTTCTGGCTGAATGGCTGGGCGGGCTGTTTTCATAAACCTTTCCGCATATTTGAGAGTTTTCCGCATACATTGGGAGTAACAAAGGACAATGGGGTGGAACGATGTTTTATCAGCTCAAATTAGCGGAAGCAGCCGATGCCGGCCGTTTGATAGAGTTTGTGGAAGCAGCGGGGTCCAATGCTGCGGGAATAGAAGAAAAAATAGACCAGTTCGTTATGATGACAGATGCCGATCACAACGTAGCCGCCTGCATCGGGCTTGAAGTGTTTGGCGAAATCGGGCTTCTTCGATCTTTAGTTGTATCGGACAAGCTGGACCAGGCTTACATTCTATCGCTCTTTAAGAGCATTCATGAGGTTGGCCGGAAAAAAAAGCTCAAACATTATTATCTTATTGCAGGCGGCGCCGGCTCAATCGAATTCCTGAGACTTATCGGATTTCAGCAGGCTGCGGAGACAGAACTTCCCGAAGTGCTCCGGAATTCCAAGCATGTCCAGACATCCATTGCAGCAGAGGGCTCAGCCGTTATGGTTAAGAATACCTGAAAAATTCATGAAAAATATAGGTCAAATTACTTTATCAACATACTTATCCACTGAAAATGAAGCTTTATCCACATTTTGTGGATAAAGCTTATTGCTGTTCCCCGCTTTTACTTAGGGACAGTCGGTGGTAGACTAGTTGGGAAAGCCTTAAAGACAAGGTAAATAAGGAGTCAGATAAAAATGGATACGATTCACTGGACTGTGGATAAAAACCTGGACTCATCCAAGCTTTATCCACAAGTTATTCAAGCAGCTGAATTGCTTGCCAACAATGAAACCGTTGCTTTTCCGACTGAGACTGTATATGGACTTGGAGCCAATGCAGGTTCGGATGAAGCCGTTGAAAAAATATATAAAGCAAAAGGAAGACCTGGGGATAACCCTCTTATTGTTCATGTATCCAATCATAAACAGGCGGTAGAGCTTGTAAGGGAAATCCCCGCCTATGCCATGAAAATTATGAGCATGTTCTGGCCAGGCGCGCTTACTGTTATTTTGCCTGTAAAAGAAGGAATGCTCTCTTCACGCGTAACAGCCGGTTTATCAACGGTAGCAATCCGTATGCCGGATCATCCGATTGCCCTCGCACTGATTGAACAATCCGGCGTGCCGATTGCGGCCCCAAGTGCAAATCTTTCAGGCAAACCAAGCCCGACAGAAGCGGAGCATGTCGCTCAGGACCTGGACGGAAGAATTGCCGGAATTGTGGATGGAGGGCCTACAGGGGTCGGAGTAGAGTCTACTGTCCTGGATTGTACGAAACAAGTCCCGGTCATTTTAAGACCCGGCGGCATCACGAAGGAACAGCTTGAAGAGGTGATCGGACCAGTGGCCATGGACGAGGCGTTGACGGATCAAACACAAGCGCCCAAATCCCCTGGCATGAAATACACCCATTATGCTCCGAATGCTCCGCTGACAATCGTAAAAGGCTCGCTGTCCTTTCTCCAGAGTCTCGCCGATGAGGCAATGGCAGAAGGGAAAAAGGTAGGCATATTAACCACGGAAGAAAACAAACAGGTGCTCCATGCAGATGAAATCATTGCCTGCGGCAGCCTGGCAAGCCCTGAAACCATCGCTGCCAACCTGTACAGTGTTCTCCGCCGCTTTAATCAAAACAGGGAGCTTGATCTCATCTACAGCGAAGCGTTTCCGGAGGACGGCGTCGGACAGGCGGTCATGAATCGGCTGAAGAAAGCCGCCGGACACCGGGTAACCATCGAATAACCCGTTCTAACCCTCATTGGACAGACATATGCTGAAACAGGCATGTCCGAGGAGGGAATACATGAGTTTAGAAGCGTTAATCGGGGAGATTCTAACCCTTTTTATGATGGCCTTTGCACTGGGAATGGATGCCTTCTCTGTCGGCTTGGGAATGGGCATGATTTCCCTGAGACTCCGGCAAATTTTTTTCATCGGCTTGGTCATCGGTCTTTTTCATATCGCGATGCCGCTCGCCGGCATGGGACTCGGCAAGCTGTTATCCGATAAACTGGGTGCGATTGCTGCCTATGCAGGAGGAGGGCTCCTCATTCTTCTCGGCATTCAAATGGTGATCGCCTCCTTTAAAAAAGAAGAAGCTCCCCTCATCACCCCAGTGGGATTCGGCCTGCTCTTATTTGCCCTAAGTGTAAGCCTGGACAGCTTCTCTGTCGGCTTGACGCTCGGGATATACGGCGCAAGGACGATGCTTGCCATTTTGATGTTCGGCATCGTCAGCATGGTGCTTACATGGTCCGGACTCATCATCGGCAAAAGGGTGCAGGGGTGGCTTGGCAATTATAGCGAAATATTGGGAGGAACCATCCTTTTAGCCTTTGGGGTCAAGCTTTTGCTTCCTTTGTAGAAGGCTTGCCGAACGGAGAAAGAGCCGTATCCTTTAGAGAGGATGCGGCTCTTTCACTTGTTTTAGGGCTTTTGGATAAGCGAGTGTCTGCAGCAGCCCGGGAAGCTTACTTACTCCGTAATAGTGAAACTGTAGGAGTTAGTCAATTGGTTATGAATAACCAACTCATATTCAAGGTTTTGCTCCTCTGCTTTTTCTGTTAATAGATTGATTTCAGAGGAATGAAAATAACGTTGGATAGCCGTCAGCAGCAATGCCAGCAGAGCAATGAATAGCAGAGTTAAAAGGATGTATGGTCCTGCTGATTTTTTAAAAAGCATAGTGGGGGTTCCTCCTTCATGATAAGAAACAGGTTGAATTCGCTTATGTATGAGAAAAAAATGAAATGGACAAGCTTCTTATTCTATTATAATCCAATGCGGTGCAAACATTTACAGAGAGTTCTTAAAGTAGTCTAAGATGAGCTTGGGGTGAGTGGTTTTTTCTGATCCTTGATTCAGATCCCTGAATCTACCCCAAACCGGTTTGGAGGACTTGGTCCTCTGTCCAGTTAGTAGTACAATATAGATAATTACGATTATTAATCACCCGAGAATCGGGAGCAGCGATAAATAGCGAGACGAAAGCAGAGGAGTGGAAGCGGTGCCGAATGTCCTTTTTGTTTGCACAGGCAATACATGCAGAAGCCCGATGGCCGAAGCGCTTATGCAGTTTATGAAGCGGTCGGAAGAAATAAAGGTGAGATCAGCCGGGGTTTTTGCAATGGATGGAAGCGATGCTTCGCGTTATACAAAAGATGTCCTTTTAGAAAAAGGGATCGCCTTCAATCATTGTTCCACCCTGCTGAGTGAGGAAAGCGTCGATTGGGCTACACATATTTTCACCATGACAGCCAGTCACAAGCAGCTCATGCTTGAGCGGTTTCCGCTATCTCAAAATAAAATCTGGACCCTGTCCGAATTTGTCCACAGCGATTCCGAACAAAGAGATGTCACTGATCCTTACGGAGGCCCCCAGGAAATGTACCGGGCCACGAGAGACGAATTGGAAAACATGATGAAGCTTCTTCTTGAAAAACTGGAAAACTAACTGAACCTGGAGGCAGCATAATGAAAGTTGCAATCGCATCAGATCACGGCGGAATGAAAATCCGCGAAGAAATCAAATCCCTTATGGATGAAATGGGCATTTCCTATGAAGACCTTGGCTGCGAGTGCAATCAATCAGTTGACTACCCTGATTACGCAGTTCCTGTTGCCGAAAAAGTCGCATCGGGAGAAGCCGACAGAGGCATCCTGATCTGCGGGACCGGCATCGGCATGAGCATTGCAGCAAACAAAGTAAAAGGTATACGCTGCGCCCTTGTCCATGACGTATACAGTGCAAGGCTCACACGCGAGCATAACGACAGCAACGTCCTCGCCATGGGTGAGCGTGTCATCGGTCCGGGGCTTGCCCGCGACATCGCCAAAACATGGCTGCAATCCAATTTTGAAGGCGGAAGGCACGCGAACCGCATCGGTAAAATCGGGCAATACGAAAACAACTAACAAGAGGTGAACCAACATGGAAGAAGTCCAAGTATGGCGCTCCGAACTCCAAACAATCCTGGATGACCTCGAAAGCCAAATCACCTTTGAAAAAAACAGCCTATTCGTCATCGGCTGCAGCACGAGTGAAATCATTGGCGAAAAAATCGGTACATCCGGAACCTTTGATGCCGCAGCCATGATTTTTGAAGAACTCTCCCGGTTTAGCAAAAAACACGAAATTTTCCTTGCTTTTCAATGCTGTGAACATCTGAACCGGGCACTGGTTGTAGAAAAAACGGCAGCCGAAAAGCACGGCCTCGAGACCGTCACCGTCATCCCGGTCAGGAAAGCCGGCGGAGCCATGGCGGCGCATGCCTTTAAATCCATGGCCAATCCAGCTGTCGTCGAACATATAAAAGCAGACGCCGGCCTCGACATCGGAGATACCTTCATCGGCATGCATCTGAAGCACGTCGCCGTTCCGGTCCGAAGCACCCTCAGCCAAATCGGACACGCCCATGTTACCATGGCTAAAACGCGTCCGAAGCTGATTGGCGGGGTCCGTGCCGTTTATGAAACGGCAAATGAAAATGAATCCTGCAAATAGGAAGAACCGCTCTGCGAGGCGGTTCTTTTTGCGTTATGAAATGTTCGGGGGTATCATCGACATTGTTTCCTTTATAAAAGCGGTACGGTTTGGTTTATGTGGACCGTGTTAGTGAGGGCAACGGGTCCAAGAAGCGCTGTAAGAAGGATTCTCTTCAGTGGTATAAAAAAGGTATTGAGAGAATGGCGGGGCCTTGGGATAACATGTTGAAGCAGAGAGCGTTGTCTCCCTGTTTTTTATTTTGTTGGTCCCTTTTCCTTCTCAATATTATTATTTGACTAATCAGTCCAAAAAGGATAATCTGTACTTGAAGGGGGGAATGCAATTGGCAAGAAGCAAAGAATTTGATACGGTCACTGTTTTGCGCAAAGCGGCTGAAGTGTTTGGGCAGCTGGGCTATCAAGGTGCCTCGCTTCCAGAGCTGCTCAAGCATTTGGAGATTGGCCGGCAAAGTTTATACGACACGTTTGGCACGAAAAAGGACCTTTTCCTTTCCGCCGTCAAAGCGTATTTGGAGGCGAAAAATCAGCTGGTTGTCCAAAGACTGAGTGAAGCGGGTTCAGTTAAAGAAGCTGTCCATGATATTTTTGCTGAAGGTATCAGGGCTTTGAAGGACCCGGAAAGTTCTGCCGCCTGCTACATTATCAATAGTGCAGTCGAACAGCTTCCTTTTCAGAAAGAGCTTGCCGAATACTTCAGCAGGCAGTCGCTGCTGCTTGAAGATGCCTTTTATGATGCTCTTTTGCGCGGAAAGCAAGAGGGTGAGTTCACAAATCGGCACGGTGATTTAAGAAACCTTGCCCGCTACCTGAATCAATCAAGACTGTCCCTTACCTTTATTGCGAAAACGAACAAAAGCTTTGATGCACTGGAAAGCTATGCGAAAGTCAGCCTGTCTGTTCTGGATTGAATAGGAGGCTTTTCTTTCACTTATTTTGGACTAATCAGTCAAAAAAGGAGCTGCAATGATGATGAATGAATACGTAAAGATCATGGATCAATTTTTTCAAGACATGCTGGAAAACAATATTGAACAGTGGATGACAATCTGGCATAAAGACGCCGTATTTGAAATTCCCTATGCCCCTTCTGGTGTTTTAACAAAACTGGAAGGGATTGATGCCATCTACAATCATGTGAATGATTTTCCCGAAAAAATGAATTTCACCCATTTTTCTGAGCCGAACTACTACCCAGTCGAAGGCCAAAATACAGTAATCGTGGAGTTTGAATGCGAAGCAGTGATTCTGGAAACAGGACTGCCTTACAACCAAAAATATATTAGTGTCATTGAGTATGAGGAAGGAAAAATCCTTCGTTACAAAGATTACTGGAATCCGCTTATCTTTATTGGCGCTTACAATAATGAACCTCAGGCATTTCTAAAATTTCTAAAAAGGAGTCAATAGCATGACTATTTTACTTACTGGCGGAACCGGCACAACAGGAAGCCGCATTGCTTCCAAGCTTCTGGAACGCGGCTATTCTATCCGCATTGCCAGCAGATCGGTTCCCAGGCTTGCTGGTGCAGAGCATGTGCCTTTCGACTGGCACAGCGGGCAATGTCCTGCTGAACTATTTAACGGGATTGAAAAATTGTACCTGGTTGCACCGGTCGGTGTGCTTGATCCGCTGCCTGCCGTTCTGCCTTTTTTGAAGAAAGCTTTGAATTCCGGAGTGAAACGGGTGGTCATGCTCGGTGCGGCCATCGTCTCTGATGACGGTCAAGTGTTTGGGAAGCTGCAGCTCGCTGTCAAGCAGCTGGCACCTGAATATGCCATTCTCCGTCCTTCTTATTTTATGGAGAATTTCCTGGCCCCTCACCACCTTCACACCATTAAATCAGAAAACAAGCTTTGGTCGGCAGCCGGTGATGGAAAAATCGGTTTTGTCAGTGCAGATGACATTGCGGAAGTTGGCGTTCGTGCATTGATCGATCAAGAGCCGCATAACACGAGCCACATCATTACCGGTCCGGAGAGCTTGAGCTATTCAGAAGCTGTCTCGATCATCGGCCATGCAGCCGGCACCCCCATTCAATACGGAAACCTTCCTCTTAGCCAGTATGAGCAGGCTATGGTTCAAGGAGGCTTAACACCAGAGTATGCCGCTTTTATGACAGGACTGGAAGAAAAGATTTCAAACGGTGCAGAAGACCGTGTTACCAATACAGTTGAAACGGTCACTGGGAAGAAGCCGGTTAGTTTAAGTGAATTTGCTGGCGCCCATAGAGAGGCCTGGGGGTAATACTGGAGAGGATGGGACATAACTAAATTAACCATGCTTAAAGACGAATATTATGCTGGTATTTTTTAATTCGTCAGCAATAAAAACAAGATCGTTTCATTGCGCTACGGCCACTCGCTTTCCACGGGGAGGAAGCTGAGCCTCCTCGGCTTCGCCTGCGGGGTCTCAGCCTTTCCTCTATTTCCCGTAGGAGTCGAGTGTCCTCCGCTCCATTCCACTAGTTTTTAAAGAATATGTGTAAGTTCCACAAATCTATTAACAACAAATAAAGACCCGAACTTTTAGACGAAAGATTTTGTAAAAATCTCAGCTAATAGTTCGGGTTTACCTTTAGCTAAAATACTTTTGTCTCAGCCTCTTTCATTTTTCTGTTAATCAACCGAAGAGCATTACATATAACAGCAGGCCTCCCATAGGCTTAACTTGAATGATATAGCAGAGTGAAAAGTGGTTAGTTTTGGCCGGGGAAGGGGTGGAAACGGCGGGATTAATTGAAGTTCTGGGCAGAAAACCTGTTAAAGCGCCAAAAACCGTTCCATTTTATTTGGGATTATACCGCCTTATTTAATGCGTTCCTCTCACGAATCTGATCGATTCTATTTGTCCATTCCCCCAGATGATTTGTCCGTTTCGCTCACGAATCTGTCCAATTCATATAGCCCCCCTTTGCCAAAACTGCTCCTTCAATAATTCCCTGCTTTCCGCCATCCCCCTTATTTCGAACAATCTCTTTCAATCAACTCTCTATAGTTCGGTATTAGCTCTATTTTTTCAAAAATCAGCCGATTGTCTTTTACATTTCGTTCAGAATGTGTGTAAAATAGGAGCATATAAGCAAGCCACTACTGTCCAATCAAGGGGGATATAAACATGACATTTTTGCAGAAGCAGGATCTATCCGTATTTGAAGCGATGCAGCAGGAGCTAAAACGGCAGCAGACGAAGATCGAGCTCATTGCATCTGAGAACTTTGTAAGTGAAGCGGTAATGGAAGCGCAAGGTTCTGTGCTGACGAACAAATATGCAGAAGGCTATCCGGGTAAACGCTATTACGGAGGCTGTGAGTACGTGGATATCGTTGAGAATATTGCGCGCGACCGCGCGAAGGAAATCTTCGGTGCTGAGCATGCAAACGTTCAGCCGCATTCCGGTGCCCAGGCAAACATGGCCGTTTACTTTACCATCCTGGAGCATGGAGATACAGTACTTGGTATGAATCTTTCCCACGGCGGCCACCTTACCCACGGCAGCCCCGTTAATTTCAGCGGTGTTCAGTACAACTTTGTGGAATACGGAGTAGACGAAGAAACGCACCGCATCAACTATGAAGATGTTCGCCAGAAGGCGCTTGAGCACAAGCCGAAGCTGATCGTTGCAGGTGCAAGTGCGTACCCGCGCGAAATCGACTTCCAGAAGTTCCGTGAGATTGCGGATGAAGTGGGTGCATACTTCATGGTGGATATGGCTCATATTGCGGGTCTTGTAGCAGTAGGGCTTCATTCGAACCCCGTCCCTTACGCGGATTTCGTAACGACAACGACTCACAAGACACTTCGCGGTCCTCGTGGAGGAATGATTCTTTGTAAAGAAGAATTTGCTAAAAAGATTGATAAATCCATCTTTCCTGGAATTCAGGGCGGTCCGCTTATGCATGTCATCGCGGCTAAAGCTGTTGCTTTCGGAGAAGCCCTGCAGCCGGAATTCAAAGAATACGGCGAAAAAATCATTGAGAACGCGAAACGCCTTGGTGAGTCCCTTGTTAAAGAAGGTATGAATCTCGTATCCGGCGGTACGGACAATCATCTCGTTCTTCTTGATGTCCGGTCACTCAGCCTGACGGGCAAAACCGCAGAAAAAATTCTGGATGAGATCGGCATAACAACAAACAAAAACACGATTCCATTCGATCCGGAAAGCCCGTTTGTAACAAGCGGCATTAGAATTGGAACAGCCGCTGTAACGACACGCGGCTTTGGGCTGGAAGCAATGGACGAAATCGCTTCGATTATTGCTCTTGCATTAAACAACAGCGAAGATGAGGAAAAGCAGAAAGAAGCAGCGGAACGCGTTGAGGCTCTTACCTCCAGATTTCCGCTTTACTGAAGGATCCGGTTCGGACAGGAAGGGAGCAGCTGATGCGGCTGCTCCTTTTCCAGCTTTTTCATAAAAACCTTCCTCTTGAAACCCTTGCCCTTTTTCTGTAGAATCAATGGAAGTGCGATGAAACAGGTACGAGATATTGATAAGGAGTTGAGCGGTTTGGGGAAAGTATACGTTTTTGATCACCCGTTAATTCAGCATAAGCTTACGTACATAAGAGATGTAAAAACAGGAACGAAGGATTTCCGTGAACTGGTAGATGAAGTGGCGACCCTGATGGCCTTCGAAATTACCCGTGACCTTCCTTTGGAAGAAGTAGAAGTGGAAACACCGGTCACGATTGCAAAATCTAACGTGCTTGGCGGAAAAAAATTGGCGATCATTCCGATACTGCGCGCAGGCCTTGGGATGGTTGACGGGATTCTTAAGCTCATCCCGGCAGCGAAGGTAGGGCACGTCGGCCTTTACCGTGATCCTGAAACACTCAAGCCCGTTGAATACTATGCAAAGCTTCCTTCCGATGTGGAAGAGCGTGATTTCATCGTAGTGGATCCGATGCTTGCTACTGGCGGATCGGCAATCGAAGCGATCAACAGCCTTAAAAAACGCGGTGCAAAAAACATTAAATTCATGTGTTTAATCGCAGCTCCGGAGGGCGTTGAAGAATTTAAGCTCGTGCATCCGGATGTGGACATTTTTATCGCGGCCCTCGACGAAAAGCTGAATGAAAAAGGATACATTGTCCCTGGTCTCGGAGATGCAGGCGACAGAATGTTCGGAACAAAATAATCAGCAAGGCTCAGACTTAAAATAAAGTCTGAGCCTTTTTTACGGTCATAAAACCGCTCTTTCCGGAGAATGCTAACGGACAAGAGGTGTTCCCATGAAAAAACGAATGATGTCTTTTTTTATCCTGTTTTCACTCCTTCTTCCCCATGCCTCATCCGCCACCTATACCTTTCCTGAAAAACCGCCTCTCCCTGACCGGAACCGTCCGGACAAGGCTGCGAGACGAATTTTTGCTGTTGCCCCTGAGCGGTGGGAAGCGTTTAAAAGCGAGCTGAAAACGGACTTTCGGAATGTGGAAATCCGCCGGGAATACAGCGAAGTGTTTAAAGGTGCATCAATTGAAGGATCATCTGAAGACCTGGCTTTGCTGTCATCGCGTCCGTATGTCGAAGATTTGGGACCTGTGGCTGCCTATAAAGCTGAAGCAGCAGATTACGTGGCTTTTGTAGGGGGAGACCGGGTGAGAGGTTTATTTGACGGGGAGAATCAGCGCCTGACCGGGAAAGGGATTAAGGTAGGAGTCATCGACACCGGAATGGATTACCGCCATCCGGATTTGCGGAAAAATTATGCAGGCGGGTACGATCTCGTAGACGATGACCGGGATCCGATGGAAACGATGGGGGATGAGGATGTGGCGACATTGCATGGAACCCATGTAGCCGGCATAATTGCTGCAAACGGCAAGATCAGAGGCATCGCACCGGATGCATCCCTTTATATTTACAGAGCACTCGGGCCAGGGGGGACGGGAACCTCTGAACAAATCATCGCCGCTATCGACAGGGCCGTAAAGGATAAGGTGGATATTTTAAACCTATCATTAGGAAATGACGTAAATGGACCGGATTGGCCGACGAGTCTTGCGTTAAACAAAGCGGTGGAAAAAGGCATTGTTGCAGTCGCGGCAGGCGGCAATTCAGGTCCGGGGAAATGGACGCTCGGCTCTCCCGGAACAGCAGAGAAGGCGATTTCGGTAGGGGCTTCCACTCCGCCAATTAAGGCGTTTACACTTCGTACATCCGGCATGCCGGAGCCTGTCCGCCTGATTCCTTTTCAGGGGGCGGCGCAATGGAAAACCATCCGCTCTGCCGGAATGGTGTATGCAGGGTTTGGAAGGGAAAAAGAGTTTCCGGCCGACAGCAAAGGAAAGCTCGTGATCGCTCAAAGAGGGAAAATACCGTTTACTGAAATGGCGCTGGCAGCGCAGAAAAAGGGGGCTGCCGGAATTCTCGTTCATAACAATCAGAAGGGGTCTTTCTCCGGCAATATGAAAAACATCACGATCCCGGCTGCTTCCATTTCCAAAGAAGACGGGCTGAGGCTCCGGAAGCTTCTTCACGAACGGGCAGATATTTCTCAAACGAATGAACAGGATACATTGGCAAGCTTCAGCTCAAGGGGGCCAGTCACAGGAAACTGGGGGATAAAGCCGGATGTTGTAGCACCTGGAGTGGAGATTTTAAGCACGATTCCCGGCAATCAATATAAAAAGCTGCAGGGGACGAGTATGGCCTCGCCGCTTGTTGCAGGAGCGGCTGCCCTTGTAAAGCAAGCCCATCCGGACTGGAGCCCCGGGGAAATAAAGGCTGCACTGATGAACACGGCAAAACCGCTGATGGACCGGCATGCCGCCCTTTACGAACCGATTGGGCAGGGGGCAGGGAGGATTGATGTATGGAAAGCGGTCAACACAGAAGTATTGGCTGTACCCGGATCCCTTGTTTTTTCACAATTTTCTTCTGGGCAGCGCAGATCTGTGCACAAAGCCAGGCTGAACCTGATTAATCATTCAGGGAAAGTCCAGCGTTTTTCCTTTATTTATCCCGGGAGAGCGGACGGTCTGACATGGCGGTTTCCTAAAACCCAGTACGTGCAGCCTCGATCCTCGAGGGAGGTGGAAATCGTCCTTGAAGGGACGCCGATTCACCTGGCTGACGGAACCCACCAGGGGTGGCTTAAGATGAACGCCGGCCGTGAAGAAATCGACATTCCATATCTCTTTATGATGAATGAGCCGGATTATCCGAGGCTGATGGGCTTTGATCTGCAGCCGGGTGATGAACCGGAGACTCTTCAGTATGAACTGTACCTGCCGGGCGGGGCGGATGAAATTGGCATTGCATTATACGACCCTGCATCGTATCATTTTATTGGATATCTTGACTGGGTGAAAAATGCAGGAAAAGGCCGGTTAAAAAAAGTGCTGAGCAGGAAAGAAATAAACGTGCCCGACGGGCCCTATAAAGCCCTCATTTTTGCGGAGAAAGGCAATTCCGAAGATATCATCGAAGCCGTAATCACAATCGATTTTCATAGTCAACACTAATTTTTTCAGCAAATGTGAACAATTTGTGCCGGGCTGATGGGTTTGTGAATTTTTAGCATGGATTCACATTGACACAGCCCAGCGCCAATTGATATGCTATACGAGGGTAATGATAAGGTTTTCAAAACCTTCTAATTACTAGAACATTCCCTCAAAAAAACCTTTAAAACCGTGATTGCGGGGTGCTGTCGATGAACAGTAAAAATCGTCATCCGTTGCAGGCGATGGCCCTTATGTCTGGCATTCTATCACATTTGGTAGGATCAGTTTTAGTAGGGATTTTCGCCGGAAGATGGCTAGACGGCTACCTTCATACGGCACCGCTGTTTTTAATCATTGGCCTTCTTTCAGGACTGGCAGCAGGCATTTACGGCATGCTGAAACTAGTCCGCCACTACTTTCCAGGAGACTGAGCATTTCATGTCTGAACTGCATCCCATGTTCCAGCGTTATCTGAAATACATACTATACCTTCTGGCAATTTATACAGCCTGCTGGGGGTTAACTGAATACAAAGAAGTGTTTCTGGGTCTGATTATTGGAACAGGCTTCGGTCTATTTAATCTGTGGACGATGCTGAGAGGGCAAAAACGGTTTTCGGATGCAGTTGAACACGGGGGCAGAACGGGCTCGATGGGCATGCTCTCGAGAATGGCTGCAGCCGGCCTTGCTGTGCTTATCGCGATGCGGTATCCGGAACATATAGCTCTGATTCCTGCAGTTATTGGATTAATAACAATATACATTGTTATTATGATAGATTTTATGGTTCAACACTTACGCAAATAGCTGGAAGAGAGGTGAATATTATTGGATCATGGAGCACCTGTAGTTGAGTTTATGGGACTGTATTTCAACCTGGCTAACCTTATGATGATTACAGTGTCCAGTATCATTGTTTTTGTAATTGCTGTCGCCGCTACCCGCACTCTTTCTCTTAGACCGACAGGGGCGCAGAATTTTATAGAATGGGTTATGGATTTTGTAAAAAACATCATCAACAGTACAATGGACTGGAAAACAGGCGGCCGGTTCCTTACTCTCGGGATGACCATTCTCATGTACATATTCGTGTCGAATATGCTGGGTCTTCCGTTCTCAGTTGTCATTGATGGAAACCTGTGGTGGAAATCTCCGACCGCTGATCCAGTCGTTACAATGACCCTGGCCGTAATGATTGTCGCACTGACCCATTATTATGGCATTAAAATGAAGGGGACAGGAGAATATCTGCGAGAATATGTAAGGCCGATGAAATTTTTATTCCCTATTAAGATCATAGAAGAATTTGCCAACACTTTAACTCTCGGTTTGCGTTTGTTTGGTAATATATATGCCGGTGAAATCCTGCTCACATTGCTTGCGGGTCTGGCGACAAGCGGGTATGCCGATGGTTTAATGGGAGGCATAGTAGGCACCGTTACTGCAATTGTGCCAATGCTTGCATGGCAGGGATTCAGTATCTTTGTAGGTGCAATTCAGGCATTTATTTTTGTAATGCTGACCATGGTTTACATGGCTCACAAAGTAAGCACAGATCACTAACAGCAGATTTATGATTTATAAAATAAAATTTTAGCCATTACAAGGAGGACATACAGATGAGTTTAGGAGTAATCGCAGCTGCAATCGCAGTAGGTTTGGGAGCACTTGGTGCAGGTATCGGTAACGGAATGATTGTCAGCCGTACAATTGAGGGGATTGCACGTCAGCCGGAACTGCGCGGAACGCTGCAAACGACAATGTTCATTGGTGTCGCATTGGTTGAGGCACTTCCGATTATCGCGGTTGTTATTGCATTTATCGTAATGGGCCAATAGGAGGCACAGCAGATAAGAAGAAGTGGCGAAGATCATCTTTATAAAAGACCTTCGCCATTCTCTTATGTGCAAGACCGTCTCTTTTTTTTGTCCGCAAACTAGCCATAAAACATCCTTTTTATCATGTAACCCTTGGAGGGAGTGAATTAACGCAATGCCCAATTTATTTATATTAGGTGCTGCTGCCGGTGAAGGACATTTTAACGGCGGGGATATTTTGTTCCAGCTCTTGGCGTTTTTAATTCTTCTTGCGCTGTTAAAGAAATTTGCCTGGAAGCCGCTTATTGGAATCATGAAGGAACGCGAAGAATTCATTGCGAACGAAATTAATTCAGCAGAAGAAAGAAACACTGAGGCTGCTAAATTGATTGAAGAACAGCGCGAATTGCTGAAGCAGGCTCGTCAGGAAGCACAAGGCCTGATTGAAAATGCGAAGAAAATCGGCGAACAGCAGAAGGAAGAAATCGTTGCTACAGCCCGTAACGAAGCAATGCGCCTTAAAGAATCTGCACGTAAAGAAATTGAACAGGAAAAGGATCAGGCTGTTGCAGCACTGCGCAGTCAGGTTGCGTCCCTATCCGTTATGATCGCTTCCAAAGTTATTGAAAAAGAGCTGAATGAACAGGCACAGGAAAAGCTGATCAGCGATTACCTGAAAGAAGCAGGGGATAGCCGATGAGCAATCCCGCAGTTTCCAAACGATATGCATCAGCGCTTTTTGAAATTGCCAAGGAAACTAAAATGCTTGATCAATTTGAAGATGATCTGATGACGGTGAAGGAAGTTTTTCGGCAGAACCCAAAGCTTATGGCTCTGCTTCAGCATCCAAAGATGGATTTGCGAAAGAAAAAAGATCTGATTAAGGAAGGTTTCAGCTCCTTGACCAGTCAGGTATTGAATACGTTCTGCATCCTTGTGGAACGGCACCGGACAGACAGCATTCCTGAAATTGCGGACGAGTTTGCAAAACTTGCGAATGACGCACGCGGTACAGAAAATGCAATCGTCTACTCCGTACGCCTGCTTAGCGAACAGGAACTCTCCGAACTATCCGCAAGCTTTGCCGGAAGAATCGGAAAGACTGCTCTGAAGCTTCATAACGTTATTGATCAAACGCTGATCGGCGGAGTAAAGCTGAGAATTGGCAACCGTATTTATGACGGAAGCGTAAGCGGCAAACTTGCACGGATCGAGAAACAGCTCGTTACAAAATAGATCACAGATAGGGGTGAAACTCATGAGCATCAAAGCTGAAGAAATTAGTGCTCTTATAAAGAAGCAGATTGAAACCTATCAGTCTGAAATTGAAGTTAGTGATGTAGGTACAGTTATCCAGGTTGGTGACGGTATCGCCCGTGCTCATGGCCTCGACAATGTCATGGCTGGTGAGCTTGTTGAGTTTTCAAACGGCGTTTTGGGAATGGCTCAAAACCTTGAAGAAAGCAATGTCGGGATTATCATTCTGGGACCATACAAGGACATTCGCGAAGGCGATGAAGTCAAACGTACAGGACGCATCATGGAGGTTCCTGTTGGTGAGGCTCTTATCGGACGTGTAGTGAACCCGCTTGGACAGCCTGTTGACGGCCTTGGTCCGATTGAAACAACGAAAACCCGTCCTATCGAGAGTCCTGCTCCTGGAGTTATGGACCGTAAATCTGTTCATGAACCGCTTCAAACCGGTATTAAAGCAATCGATGCGCTTGTTCCAATCGGCCGCGGCCAGCGTGAGCTGATTATCGGAGACCGTCAAACAGGGAAAACATCTGTAGCAATTGACGCGATTTTGAACCAAAAAGATCAGGATATGGTTTGCGTGTACGTAGCAATCGGACAGAAAGAATCCACGGTTCGCGGTGTTGTTGAAACACTTCGCAAACATGGAGCTCTTGATTACACGATTGTAGTCACTGCGTCTGCTTCCCAGCCGGCACCGCTCTTGTTCCTTGCTCCATATGCAGGAGTAACATTCGGTGAAGAATTCATGTACAACGGCAAGCACGTTCTGGTTGTTTATGACGATCTTTCCAAGCAGGCTGCTGCTTACCGTGAGCTTTCTTTGCTTCTTCGCCGTCCTCCGGGCCGTGAAGCATATCCAGGGGATGTCTTCTACTTGCACTCCCGCTTGCTAGAGCGCGCAGCGAAGCTAAGCGATGCAAAAGGCGCTGGTTCCCTGACAGCTCTTCCGTTCGTTGAAACACAGGCAGGAGATATCTCCGCTTACATTCCAACGAACGTTATCTCCATCACCGACGGACAAATCTTCCTGCAGTCTGACTTGTTCTTCTCAGGCGTACGTCCTGCGATCAACGCCGGTCTTTCTGTATCCCGTGTTGGAGGCTCTGCTCAAATTAAAGCAATGAAAAAGGTAGCAGGTACGCTGCGTCTTGACCTTGCTTCTTACCGTGAGCTTGAAGCATTCGCTCAATTCGGGTCCGATCTTGATAAAGCAACTCAGGCTAAGCTTGCACGCGGTGCGCGTACAGTAGAAGTTCTAAAACAGGATCTTCACAAGCCGCTGAAAGTTGAAAAACAGGTTGCGATTCTTTATGCCCTTACAAAAGGACACCTGGATGATATTCCTGTACAGGATATCAACCGTTTCGAGAGCGAAATGTCTGCTTACCTTGATCAAAACCATGCTGATATGATGGAGCAGATCCGAAAAACCGGAAATCTTCCTGAAGATGAAGCATTCGTTTCTGCTATCAAAGGCTTCAAAAAGACATTCGTCGTATCTGAGTAATGAACGGCAGAGGGATCGCCGGAACGGTGCTTCCCCTCATATTTTCCAGCACGAACGGGCATTGCGGCAGCTGCTTTGAGCTGTTGAAAACAGGGTGGCGCAAATTGCCCGTAAGTGCCCGATTTGTTCAAGTAACCATGAACAGCGGGAAATGCCTCTGTTAATGGAAGCTTCCCTTTATGAATAAAACCGGAGTTTAAAAACAAGGTGGTGAGTACCTTTGGCATCATTACGCGATATAAAATCAAAAATCAATTCAACAAAAAAGACGAGCCAGATCACGAAAGCGATGGAAATGGTTTCGGCTGCTAAACTAAACCGTGCTGAGAACAATGCAAAATCGTTCGTTCCGTATATGAACAAGATGCAGGAAGTCGTAGCGAATGTGGCAAACGGAATTACCGGAGCCACCCACCCTATGCTTTTAAAACGCGAGGTAAAGAAGACCGGCTATCTTGTCATTACGTCTGACCGCGGACTTGCAGGTGCTTTTAACAGCAGCATTCTTCGTTCTGTTTATCAGACCATCCAAAACCGCCATGCTTCAAGTGATGAGTATGCGGTCATCGCAATCGGAAAAATTGGCCGGGATTTCTTTAAGCGCCGCGGAATTGCCGTGACACAGGAAATCGTCGGGCTCGGAGATCAGCCGGGCTTCTCCGACATTAAAAACATTGCGAGCCAGACAGTCAGCATGTTTGTAGAAGAAACGTTCGATGAGCTTTATCTTTTCTACAATCATTACGTCAGTGCGATTCAGCAGGATGTAACACAGACAAAGCTGCTTCCTCTTACAGACATTGCAGCTGAAGGCAAACGTACTTCTTATGAATTTGAACCAGATGAAGAAGAAATTCTTGAAGTGCTGCTTCCTCAGTATGCAGAAAGCTTGATTTACGGAGCTCTGCTGGACAGCAAAGCGTCTGAGCATGCTGCCCGTATGACAGCGATGCGAAATGCAACAGATAATGCCAAGGATTTGATCAACAGCTACACACTCACGTTCAACCGCGCCCGCCAGGCTGCCATTACTCAGGAAATTACCGAGATTGTCGGCGGAGCTGCAGCGCTCGAATAGATCGAAAAAATACACTGTTTTATATAGCTAGTTAGGAGGGAAAGCGATCATGAAAGGACGCGTTACACAGGTTATGGGTCCCGTCGTTGACGTTAAGTTCGAAAGCGGTCACCTGCCGGAGATTTACAACGCTCTTACAATTAAGCAAGCTGCAAAAAGCGAAGCTGATGCATCTTTCTCACTTACTTTGGAGGTTGCCCTTCATCTTGGAGATGATACTGTACGGACGATCGCGATGGCATCGACGGACGGATTGCAGCGTAATACGGAAGTAACGGATACTGGTGCGCCAATCTCTGTTCCAGTTGGAGATTTGACACTTGGCCGCGTATTTAACGTACTTGGTGAGAACATTGATTTGGACACTCCAATTGCTGCTGAGTCCCGCCGTGACCCAATTCACAGACAGGCACCTACATTTGAACATCTTTCCACAGAGGTTGAAATTCTTGAAACAGGAATCAAGGTTGTAGACTTGCTTGCTCCTTACATCAAGGGCGGTAAGATCGGTCTTTTCGGAGGAGCGGGCGTAGGTAAAACCGTTCTGATCCAGGAATTGATCAACAACATCGCTCAGGAGCACGGCGGTATCTCTGTATTCGCCGGTGTTGGTGAGCGTACACGTGAAGGAAATGACCTTTACCATGAAATGACGGATTCCGGCGTTATCAAGAAAACAGCCATGGTATTCGGACAGATGAACGAGCCGCCTGGAGCACGTATGCGTGTTGCCCTGACTGGTTTGACAATGGCTGAATATTTCCGTGATGACCAGGGACAGGACGTTCTTTTCTTCATGGATAACATCTTCCGCTTCACGCAGGCAGGCTCTGAGGTTTCCGCCCTTCTTGGACGTATGCCTTCTGCCGTTGGTTACCAGCCGACACTTGCGACTGAAATGGGTCAGCTTCAAGAGCGTATCACTTCAACTAACGTAGGTTCTGTAACATCCATCCAGGCGATCTATGTACCAGCCGATGACTATACGGATCCGGCTCCTGCTACAACGTTCGCTCACCTTGATGCAACAACAAACCTTGAGCGTAAATTGTCTGAGATGGGGATTTACCCAGCGGTGGATCCGCTTGCTTCCACTTCACGCGCCCTTTCTCCGGAAATCGTTGGAGAAGAGCACTACAATGTGGCACGTCAAGTTCAGCAGACTTTGCAAAAATACAAAGAGCTTCAGGATATCATCGCCATCCTGGGTATGGACGAGCTTTCTGAAGAAGATAAACTGGTTGTTCACCGTGCGCGCCGCATCCAGTTCTTCCTGTCTCAGAACTTCCACGTAGCCGAGCAGTTCACTGGCCAAAAAGGTTCCTATGTACCTGTTAAAGAGACGGTCAAAGGCTTCAGAGAAATTCTTGACGGCAAGTACGACCATCTTCCTGAAGATGCGTTCCGTCTTGTAGGACGCATTGAAGATGTAGTGGAAAGTGCAAAAGGCATGGGTGTTGAAGTCTAATCTGGTCCATAGGAGGGTATGAGTATGAAGACAGTAAAAGTCAATGTCGTTACTCCTGATGGCCCAGTTTACGATGCGGAAGTGGAAATGGTCAGTGTAAAAGCTCAAAGCGGTGAGCTTGGAATCCTGCCAGGACATATTCCGATGGTTGCTCCTCTGAAAACGGGAGCGGTACGCCTGAAAAAAGGAAGCAGCACGGAACTCGTGGCTGTTAGCGGGGGCTTCATTGAAGTCCGCCCCGATAACGTAACGATCTTAGCTCAGGCTGCAGAAGCTGCAGAAGACATCGATCTTGAACGCGCTCAAGCTTCAAAGGAGCGCGCCGAAAGCCGCCTGAACGATAAAGCGGAACAAATTGATGCTCATCGTGCAGAGCTTGCTTTGCGCCGGGCCATTAACCGAATTGACGTAAGAAATAACCGAATTTAAACTGAAAACCCCTGGTTCCATAATGGAACCAGGGGTTTTTGCGTATGGTCTGTATTTCGTATGCGATCTGTTTCCGTTTTTTTTTGTTATATTTGGAAGAGTTCTATTCAGCAGCTCCAAAACCTATTAGTCAATTTGCTAAATCTCTTAAAAAGGGAACGAAAAATTACTATGATAGGAGAAAACACTAAAAAGGTCTCTCCCGGTATGGGAGAAACCCGCTTTTCTTTCTATATAATCATCATTTAAAATGTGGTGGTTGCTTCTGGATGTGCCTCGCTTCGGGAGCCATTCTAGTAGCCTCTCACTTAAATTCCATGGCCGAACAATCAAAGGACAGCCCCAGTTAAGAGACAGCTGCAGGGTCTTGACCCAGCTCCATGGCTTCAAGGATGTTTTCTTCAGAAAAACCAATCATTTGGCTAATGGCGGGAATGGTAAGAGGGATGGTGATCCCGCGTTTCTTCGTTTCTCTTACCGCTTTCTTCACCTTATAAAGAATAATCGAGTGTCTGTTGCTGATTCGAATTAATATAGTAATCACTTCTCCTTTAGCGCTCCCTAAAGAAAGGTTGAAAGACCGAATTAAACTTTTCCCTCTTTTTTAAAATCTTAAACCTTTTTGCAGACTGCAGCCCCTTTTCATGAAATAGACAAAAAATCAGAATGCGAAATAAATTGGAAGAATTATACTTGTATCAAAGGAGGGAAAGAAATGACGGCTTCTGCAATTTCTGCTCCAAGGTGGGGCTGGATGCTTTTGATGGCCTTCCTCATTCTGGGCTCTAATACCCTGATATACAGGCTGCCTGGCTTTCCGGCGGGTAATCCTGAAGTAGTGATCGGCTCCTTATTAGACTGCATCCTTATCCTGCCGCTTGCCGCCTACCTGCTTATCATTCGCAAACGATATTCTTCGAGCAGCATCATCCCCGTCATAATGGCCGGACTCGCTGCTGCCTGGCTGATCATCCCCATGGAATATATGGGCTTATATCCGTATCTGCCCTATTTCGTCATCGGGGGAGAAGCCATTTTCATGCTCTTCTTTCTCACCAGGCTTGTCAGAGAGCTTCCAGGCTTCATCCGGAATGTTCAAGCTTCATCTGCCGACTCATTTACATACAGACTCGACCTGGCATTACAAGGCTCTAAGAACCCTTCCCGAATTGCAGATGTTCTTGCCAGCGAAGCTCTCCTCTTCTATTACAGTCTTTTTTCCTGGAAAAGAAAGCCTGCTGCAGCATCCAATACCTTCACCTTCCATAAAAAAACGAGTGCCATTGCTTTCAACGTGATGATTATTCATGCCATTGCCATTGAATCGATTGCTTTTCATGTGCTTTTTCACTCTTTTAGTCCATCGCTGTCCATTGTAATGCTCCTGCTTAATATTTACACCATCCTCTTTTTACTTGGGGAAATTCAAGCTGTCCGGCTGGAACCATTCATATTGACGGAGGACGCGCTTTGCCTCCAGCTTGGCCTGAAAAAAAGACTGTATGCTTCATACAGTGAAATTCAGTCTGTCTCCTATTATGAAAAAGAGGCACACGGGAACGATAAAAATGTATTTGATGGAATCCTGGCAGACTTTGTTAAAGAAGACCCGGCCATCGTTATAGAGTTTATCAAGCCGGTTAAGGTGAGGAAAATGTATGGTTTTACGGACAAAGCAGCATCAGCCCACATACGTCCGGACAATCCGGAGGAATTTTACAAAGCCCTGAAAAAGAAGCTGTTAAAAGAATGATGAACTTTCTGGTAAACTAGCAGGTAACGGAATCCGAAAGGGAGTGAACCTATGAAATTTGATTTTCATACACATCATGATCGATGCGGTCATGCTGTCCAGCCAATCCGGGACTATATTGAAGCAGCGATAGAACGAAACCTCGACATGATTGGCATTTCTGATCATTCGCCGCACCTGTATTCTGAAGAGGATCATCTATTTCCCCGCATATCCATGGCAAAAAGCCATTTTCCGGAATATGTGGAGGAAGTGCTCCGGCTGAAAAAGGAATATGAAGGCAGAATTGAAGTGCTTCTTGGAGTAGAATCCGATTTTTTTCCAGAACATTTGCCTCAATATAAGAAGTTTTACGAAAAGTTCCCGCTTGATTACATCATTGGGTCGGTCCACTTTGTAGACGGCGCCAGCATTTTCAAGAAAGACCGCTGGGAAGGGTTAAGCGCGAATCAAAAGCTGCAAACAAAAGAAAACTACTACAGCCTCATTGCACAATCTGTCCGTAGCGGAGTATTCCAGATTCTCGGTCACATAGATGCAATGAAGGGCTACTACCCTGAGTTCTCCGCCATCCAGACGGATGCAGCAGAGCGGACGCTTCAGATCATAGCGGAGGCCGATA
Organism: Metabacillus sp. 113a; assembly: GCF_050107635.1. NCBI lineage: Bacteria > Bacillati > Bacillota > Bacilli > Caryophanales > Bacillaceae > Metabacillus > Metabacillus sp. 113a. Next base: position 268,393 of record NZ_JBNILJ010000002.1, read on the forward strand.
CAGCGATCGAAATTAACACATCCGGCAAGAATAAATACTGCGGCGGGTGGTATCCGTCAGAAGAACTCCTGGAACGGGCCCTTCATTATGGAGTGAACGTGACATTCGGCTCCGATGCCCACAAACCGGAGCGGGTCGGCGACGAATTTGAGGAAGTCCGCAGTAAACTGAAGGAAATTGGCTTCAAAGAATGGGCCGTTTTCCGGCAGAAAGAGAGAAGGATGGTCCCGCTGTAACGGACTTCTAAAAAAGAGCCGGGTTTCCGGCTCTATTAATAAAATATCTGTGAAAATAATGGAATATCAATCGAACCGAATCCCGTCAAATTCTGGCTTCAATTCTTTTAAACCGCTTATATAGATAGTGTTCCTCTTCATTCTTCACGGTCAGATAATGATCCTCAAACAAATTATTAAAGTAATCCGTATGCTTCCCCCGATTCAGCCCGAGAACATATTTTTTTTCATCAAACGGATATGGCTGAACGGCCCAATCTGTATCTGGAAGATGACGGGTCACTACCTCTCCGAAGTAGATGGACATCATTGTTTCAAATTCGTGAATCGTCAGCTGAAGCTCTTTCCACCCATTTGTGCGGAAGCATGTGAAGTAAAGCGTTTCAAGTTCTATCAGGCTCTCCGGAGTGTAATTCAGCTCTTTACAGTTCATATATTCAGCAGCTTCACTTAAAATAGCAAGCTGTTCAAATCGATAGTCAAAATAATAGGCGATCGCTTCAAATTCTGTTTTGAATTCCGGCAGGTTCCGGCCATACTCTTCTTCGATGTGGAATGATTCGTGCATCAAAATAGAATCCCCCTTTCTAATTGTCCTTAGCCAGTATAACACGGTAAATGTAAGAAAATAGGAGTTAGAAGCCTTTTCCTAATTCAAGAAAAATATAGTAAATGAAGCATAATTTAGGTAGAATGAAAGAAACAGATCGGAAGGGCAAGGAGGAGCAGGATGGGAGTTTGGATCGTTTCCCTGGGAGCAGGGCTGTTTATACTGAGGCTGCTTATACACGTTGCCTGGGCCAAAACCATTGCATTTCACGTCAGCCGCATAAAAGACCATCCTAATGAATTACAGGCTGCCATATTCTTAAAAGCAATGAAGAAGGTCTTAAAGATTCCAAATAAGCCGGAGCTTTGGCTCGATTTAAAAGAGGCTTATTTCGTGATTCTTAACAGCCGCCATATTGAATTCGAAACAAAGCTCCAAATCCATAGTCTCTTAACAAAAAGAAGAGTGTACGGACTGAGAAAACCATATAAGAGGCTGCATTCCACAGCTGTTACCGAGCCCTCTGCTTAGCAGGGGGTTTTTGCATGCCAGCTCTTGCGGCACACTTTCGCCAAAAACAGTAATGAAAATACTCCTCCGTCATAGTTATAAAGAAAAGAATGTTTGTCCGGCTTGCATGATTGATCCATCCGGGTTATCGACACTTCCAGGATATGTTTGCTATAATGATAGCGGTTACATTATTAGAATATTTAGAAGGTTTAAATAATCAGCAGAGTGGAGGGGGATCATGGATTCACTTTATCCATACTGGAATAATTATTTAATCATCGTCGTTTTTCTTCTTCTCGGCTCGCTGCTTCCTGCTGTTGCCCTTACGATTGGGCGGCTGCTTCGGCCCCATGCTCCTACACAGGCTAAAATGACTACGTACGAAAGCGGAATGGACCCTTTTCATGACTCCAGAATTCAATTTAATGTCCGGTATTACATATTTGCCCTGATGTTTGTCATTTTTGATGTAGAAACCGTGTTTATGTATCCGTGGGCGGTCGCCTATGAGAAGCTTGGTCTTTTTGCTCTGATTGAAATGCTGATCTTTGTGGTGATGCTGCTGATTGGTCTGATGTACGCATGGAAAAAAGGGGTGCTCAAATGGACTTGAAACTTGAAAATCTGCCTCCTGGAGAATTGGAGGAAATCAGGCAAAGTGTCTTCCTATCCACACTGGAAGAGCTGAAAGCCTGGGCGCGCAGCAATTCCTTATGGCCCCTTACATTCGGCCTCGCCTGCTGTGCTATTGAGATGATGGGAGTCGGCGCTTCCCACTACGATCTTGACCGATTTGGGTCTTTCTTTCGGACATCTCCAAGGCAATCGGACGTGATGATTGTTTCCGGAACCGTTACGAAGAAGATGGCTCCAATCCTGAAACGGCTGTATGATCAGATGCCCGAACCGAAATGGGTGATCGCGATGGGTTCATGCGCAACGGCTGGCGGTCCATATATAAAATCCTACGCGGTCGTCAAAGGCGTCGATCAAATAGTTCCGGTGGATGTGTATATCCCCGGCTGTCCTCCAAATCCCGCTGCCCTCATTTACGGAATTAATAAACTGAAAGAAAAAATCCGCTACGAGGCGAAAACCGGAAAGCGGGTGCTCTAATTCATGGCAGATGAAAAAGAAAGGGAGCAGCTGAAAAAAGAAGCAGCTGCCAGAGCGAAAGAAGAAGCGAAGAAAAAGCTGGAAGAACGAAACCGGAACATGGAAGCAGCTGTTACCGCTGAAGCGAACCAGGAGCGAAAAGCCGAAGCCCTCGAGCTCGCAAAGCAAAAAGCCGCCGCTGCAGCAAAAGCAAAGGCGGCCGCCCTGGCGAAGCAAAAAAGGCAGGAGGGGGAGCAGCCTGAATCAGGCGTGAGTGCAGAAGAGCTCGCAAAGCAAAAAGCCGCCGCTGCAGCAAAAGCAAAGGCGGCCGCCCTGGCCAAGCAAAAAAGGCAGGAGGGGGGGCAGCCTGAATCAGGCGTGAGTGCAGAAGAGCTCGCAAAGCAAAAAGCCGCCGCTGCAGCAAAAGCAAAGGCGGCCGCCCTTGCGAAGGCTTCCCGGACGGAAAGTTTTGCGGAGGATGATGCCGCTAAGGCGAAAGCAAAGGCTGTGGCTGCTGCCAAAGCTAAAGCGGCTGCCGCGGCGAAGGCGAAGCTTGCCGCAAAAGAAACTCCGGAACCTGTAAAACCCTTGCCATCTGTTCATGAACCGAGGCTTAACCGGACGGCAGCACTGCTTCGGGAAGCGTTTGGCGATGAGAGTGTGGAGGAGGCTTCAATTAACCGGCTCTCTAAGGAAGTGCCGACCATTACGGTGAGAAGAGAACGGTATTTGGAGGCAGCGACGCTGCTACGCCACCATAAGGATATGGAGTACGATTATTTATCGGAAATGCACGGCACGGATTTTCAGACTCATATGGAAATTTACCTCTATTTATTCTCCTATACCCATAAGCAAAGCCTTGTTTTAAAGACGAAGCTGGACCGCGGTCAGCCGGAGGTTGAATCTGTGGCCTATTTGTGGAGGGGTGCAGACTGGCCGGAGCGCGAGACCTTTGATCTTTTGGGCATTCATTTTACGAATCACCCGAATTTAAAGCGGATTATGCTTCCGGATGAGTGGGTCGGCCATCCGCTCAGAAAAGATTATGAACCGTATGATGTGGAGGTGTAGCTGGTGATCCGCACAGAGGAAATGCTGTTAAATGTAGGCCCGCAGCACCCGAGCACACACGGGGTCTTTCGCCTCGTCATTAAGATTGACGGGGAAATCATCAAAGAAGCCACCCCGGTCGTCGGCTATCTTCACCGCGGAACGGAAAAGCTTGCAGAAAATCTGCAGTATACCCAGATTATCCCCTACACCGACCGCATGGATTATTTATCGGCGATGACGAACAATTACGTGATCTGCCATGCGGTGGAGACAATGGCTGGGATTGAGCCACCCGAAAGAGCAGAATATTTGAGGATTCTCGCTATGGAGCTCGGCCGGGTAGCGAGCCACCTTGTCTGGTGGGGGACCTATCTCCTTGATATCGGAGCGGTCAGCCCGTTTTTATATGCGTTCAGGGAACGGGAGATGATTATCAATCTATTAACGGAGCTGTCGGGAGCCCGGCTGACCTTTAATTACATGAGAGTCGGCGGGGTCAAGTGGGACGCTCCGGATGGGTGGCTTGAGAAGGCTGCTGAATTTGTTCCATATATGCGAGAACAGCTCAAGGGGTATCACGACCTCGTATCGGGAAACGAAATCTTTTTGAACCGGGTGAAGAACGTTGGCATTTATACGCAAAAAGAAGCGATTGAATACTCATTGAGCGGAGCGAATCTGCGGTGTACTGGAACAGAGTGGGATTTAAGAAAGGATGAGCCTTACTCTATTTATGACCGGTTTGACTTTGAGATACCGGTCCGGACAAAAGGGGATGCATTTGCCCGGTATGAATGCAGGATGGCTGAAATTGAAGAATCGCTGAAAATTATTGAACAGGCTCTCGGGCAATTCCCGGGTAACGGTCCGATTATGGCGAAGGTGCCGAAGATTATTAAGCCGCCAAAGGGCGAAACGTACGTCCGGATCGAATCGCCCAGAGGAGAAATCGGCTGCTACATTGCCTCGGAAGGAAAGAAAGAGCCGTACCGCTTGAAATTCAGAAGACCGTCCTTTTACAATCTGCAAATTCTTCCAAAGCTGCTGGAAGGAGAAAACATGGCGAACCTGATTACCATTTTAGGGGCCATTGATATCGTTCTCGGGGAGGTGGATGGCTGATGATGCAGGATCTCATTTCCTCTCAGCCGAGCTGGCTCAATTTTCTCGCCTTTTTCTCTCTTGCCCTGCTCTTTATGTTTGTGGTGCTGGGATTTGTGACGTACGGTATTTTAGCCGAACGGAAGGTGATGGGATTTATGCAGGGCCGGATCGGACCGAATCAGGTGGGCGGACGATGGGGGCTGCTGCAAACGGTCTCTGACGTGCTTAAGCTGCTGTTAAAGGAAGATACGATTCCAAAGCTTGCCGACCGTCCGCTGTTCATTCTTGCTCCCATTATTGCCTTTGCACCGGCTTTCCTCGTTCTCGCGGTCATTCCGTTTACAGACGCCTTTCAGTTCTCGGACATCGGGGTGGGTCTGCTTTACTATATAGCGGTTTCCGGACTGACGACTGTGGGTGTGGTAGCGGGTGGCTGGGCATCGAACAATAAATACTCGCTTTTGGGCGGAATGCGGGCAGCCGCGCAAATGATTTCCTATGAAATACCGCTTGTGATGAGTGTCATTGGCGTGGTTTTGCTTTCCGGAAGCCTGAATTTAAATGAAATTGTCGGGGCGCAGGAGAACGTCTGGTTTATCTTTGTCCAGCCGGTCGGCTTCCTCATTTTCCTGATTGCATCTGTTGCAGAGCTGAACCGGACGCCGTTTGACCTTCCGGAAGCAGAGTCTGAGCTCGTGGCCGGCTATCATGTGGAGTATTCCGGTTTCCGGTGGGCGTTTTTCATGCTTTCTGAATATGTGTACTTTTTTGCGATGGCCTCCCTGACCACCGTTCTGTTCCTGGGCGGGTGGCATGGCATTCCGTTTCTTGGCTTTATACCCGGAGCCGTCTGGTTTGCCCTGAAATTCAGCATGGTCGTGTTCGTCCTTATTTGGTTTCGTGTTACGTTTCCGCGTCTCCGCGCCGATCAGCTGATGGAATTTGGCTGGAAGGTTCTCCTTCCCGCTGCGCTGGCAAACATTTTTATCACCGCACTCATAAAGGAATGGTTTTTCCGATAAAACGATAAAGGGAGTGGCATCATGCGGGGTTTGGGGAAAGGACTTTCCTACACGCTGAAAAATCTGACGAAGAAAAAAGTGACATATGATTATCCGAATGAGGCGCTGCAGCTTCCCGACCGGTTCAGAGGCATCCAAAAATTTTATCCGGAAAAATGCATCGTCTGCAATCAATGCGTCCACATCTGCCCGACAGACTGCATTTCGCTAACCGGAAAAAAACACCCCGATCCGTCGAAAAAGGGAAAAATCATCGAGACCTATGACATTAATTTTGAAATATGCATTCTTTGCGATTTATGCACGGAGGTCTGCCCGACCGAAGCGATTGTCATGACCAATCATTTTGAGCTGGCGGAATACAGCCGGGACCATCTTTTCAAGGATATGAAATGGCTCGATGAAAATGATACCCATGTCCGAAAGGAGAATAAAGTCGAATGATTTCAGGTGAGTTTGCCGCATTCGCCATTCTCTCTTTAACAGCCATATCAGGCGGGATCCTCATGCTGAATGTCACAAAGGTGATCCATATGCTCGTGTCACTCGTGCTGACCTTCCTGAGCATCGCTGGCCTGTACATTCTGCTGACAGCTGAATTTATTGCCGTTGTTCAAATCCTTATTTACTCAGGTGCGGTGACGATCATCATGCTGTTCGGTATCATGCTGACCCGGAAAACCGATGAGGAAGAGACGGCCCCAGGGCGGTTGAAAAAGTGGCTTGTTTTTGCGGGGATCGCCGTGTTTGCCGTAGTCATGTACATCGGAATTTACAATCTCGATCTGACCGGGGAGCCTGCTGCCCTTCATGAAAATAATACGGAGCAAATCGGAATCGCGCTCTTTACCGGACATATTATTCCGTTTGAGCTGACCTCAGTTCTGCTGCTGGCCGCCTTAATTGGTGCGATTGTTCTCGCAAAAAAAGAGGAAGAGGAGGAGAAGCAATGAGCTCGGTTCCGCTTTCCGGCTATCTCGTTCTGGCCCTGATCCTTTTCTGCATCGGTCTTTACGGAGCCCTGACTAAACGAAATACGGTGATTGTTCTTATTTGCGTAGAGCTTATGCTGAATGCCGTGAACATCAACCTCGTTGCCTTCAGCAAGCTTGGAGCCGCCCCTGCGATCACCGGGCAGGTTTTCGCGCTGTTTTCGATCACGATAGCAGCGGCAGAGGCAGCGGTTGGACTGGCTATCTTGTTCGCTCTTTACCGCAGCCGCAAATCCGTCCGGATCGATGATTACAATACGATGAAGCATTAGAAAAACAGAACCTAGAAAAAGGGGGTAGGGAATATGATGCAATTCGCCTGGCTGATACCGCTTTTTCCGCTCGTTTCCTTCCTGCTTCTGCTCCTCTCCGGGAAGAAGCTGGCCCAATGGAGTGCATGGCTTGGAACAGGTCTTATGCTGCTTTCCTTTTTGCTTTCCATTCTTGTTCTTGCGGACCGTTTTCAGCACGAAACCTTTAAAGCAGAGGGCATTTGGCTTTCCATCGGAGATTTTCACATTACAGCAGGCTTTGAAATCACCCAGCTTAATGCTCTTATGCTGATTACGGTTTCCCTCGTCAGTCTTCTCGTACATATGTATTCCAAGGTTTATATGGCAGAGGATGAGCGGATACCCATTTTCTATGCGTACCTTGGTCTGTTTACGTTTGCCATGCTCGGGCTTGTGATGACAGCCAATCTCCTGCAGCTTTACGTTTTCTGGGAGCTTGTCGGACTTGGCTCATTCTTGCTGATCGGCTTTTATTTTTCAAAGGAATCGGCCAAAAAAGCAGCACAGAAAGCCTTTATCATGACTAGAATCGGGGACGTCGGGCTTTTAGCAGGGATGCTCCTTCTTTTCTCTCAAACAGGCAGCTTTGAATATGATGTGATTTTTCAATACGTGGGTGCGGGAGCCATTTCTAACGGGATGCTGACTCTTATTGCCCTGTTGATTTTTGCCGGGGCCATCGGAAAGTCAGGGCAATTTCCGCTGCATACGTGGCTTCCGGATGCGATGGAAGGTCCGACGCCAGTCTCGGCTCTCATCCATGCGGCTACGATGGTGGCAGCGGGTGTTTACCTCACTGCCCTTATGTACCCGCTGTTCGAAGCGAGCGGAACGGCTCTGACCGTTGTGGCGGTGACAGGTGGATTGACAGCTGTTTTCGCGGCAAGCATCGGGCTTGTGCAGACGGATATGAAGCGGGTGCTCGCCTATTCAACCGTCAGCCAGCTCGGCTTTATGATGCTTGCTCTTGGTTCATCAGGCTACACGGCCGGAATTTTTCATCTGCTGACCCATGCCTTCTTCAAAGCTCTCCTGTTTTTAGCGGCCGGAAGCGTCATCCATGCCGTTCATACTCAGGATATCCGGAAAATGGGAGGCCTTTGGAGAAGGCTTCCGTGGACAGGACCCTTATTTCTGACAGGGGCCTTATCGATTAGCGGGTTTCCGCTGTTTGCCGGATTTTTCAGCAAGGATGAAATTCTCGCCTCGGTCTGGCTTCATGGCAATCCGGGCTTGTTCTGGATCTCCGTCCTCGCTTCCTTTTTCACAGCCTTCTATATGTTCCGCCTGTTCTTCCTCGTTTTCGGAAACGAAACGGGACAGGCGGCCGCAGCGGTAAGTCCGGAAGTACAGACCGGCGTAAAGCTTGAGAGAGGGGCAGAATCGGGACCACTTATGATTGTCCCGATGTTGGTTCTTGCTGTTCTTGCGATTTTTGCCGGATTCATTAATACCCCGTGGTTTCCGGGTCTGGGCGAATGGCTGCAGCCCGGAGAGGCACATGAACCGCCTCCGCTGTGGATCATGATCACCGCGGTAACAGCTTCACTTGCAGGAATCGGGCTTGCTTACGCCATTTACGAAAAAGGCTGGATCCAAAGAAACGCGATCCGGAAAAAAATTCCGATGATCCATCAGGTGCTGCTGGATAAATACTATATCGATGAGCTGTATAAAGTGACTATCCTTGCAGCGGTAAGGGCCATCGCTTTCCTTTGCCAATTGATTGAGCGCTATTTGGTAGATACCCTGGTTAAAGGAGCCGCAGCGCTTGTGCAGGGGCTTGGGACAGCCGGCTCCAGCCTGCAAAGCGGCCAGACCCAGGTGTATGCAGCTGCAGCATTTCTGGGCCTTGCGCTCCTCGCTGCCGTCTTTTTGCTGACAGGGGGGATCTTAAAATGAACAGTCTTGTTTTGACTTTGCTCGTGTTTTCCCCGCTTGCCGGAGCAGCCGTTCTTCTGTTTATCCCCAAAAAACATGTGCGGGCGGTTAGGCTTACCGGAGTTTTTGCTGCGATGCCGGCTCTCATCCTTTCAAGTATCATTCTCGTCCAGTATGCGCTTGGGGCCGGAATTGAGCGGTTCACGGTTTCCGTTCCCTGGTTCAAAATGGGCAGCGTCAGTCTTGGCGGAGAGTATTTTTTTACAGTGGATTATGAGCTTGGCATCGACGGCTTTTCTTTGATCATGCTCACCCTTGCCTCTGTCCTGGCAGTGCTTGCTGCCTTTTCATCCGCATTGATTCAATCTGGCCTGAAGGCTTATTTTTCCCTGCTGCTGATTGTAGAGACCGGCATGCTCGGGGTTTTTGCTGCTGAGAATCTGATTCTGTTTTTCATCTTTCTTGAAGTGACTCTCGTTCCGATGTTCTTTCTGATTGGAAAATGGGGCTTCCGCGAGCGGGAAAAAGCAGCCTGGTATTACCTCCTCTTTAATGGAGCGGGTTCGGCCGTGCTTCTGATTGTCATCGTTTACTTATTTGCCCTCACCGGAACGGTGAACATCGGGAAGCTGATTGATCTGGCTAAGAATTTTCCAGAACCTCTTCAGCTTGGCCTGATGCTTGCACTCCTTGTTTCGTTCGGTGTAAAGCTTCCGATTGTGCCATTGCATACCTGGATGGTGCACGTTCATGCCCAGGCGCCGCCGCCGGTGGTCATGCTTCACTCAGGCGTACTCCTGAAAATCGGAGCTTACGGGCTGATCCGCTTCGGTATGGGAATTTTCCCCGAAGCGTTTCAGACACTTGGAACGGCCTTCCTGATTTTAGGAACGGTCAACTTTCTATACGGGGCTCTTCTCGCACTCATCCAGACAGACTTCAAAAGGATTCTTGCCTATTCAAGTGTCTCGCATATGGGCATCGTCCTAATCGGCCTGGGAGCCGTGAATGAAGCAGGAATTCAGGGAGCCATTTTTCAGACGGTTTCCCACGGCTTCATCTCCGCCCTGCTGTTCCTCCTCGCCGGACAGCTGGCGATGCGCTTTCAGACTACTGACATCAGGGAGCTTGGCGGGCTGGCCAAAAGGCTTCCGCAGCTTTCCGGTATTCTGCTGGCCGGCGGGATGGCATCACTCGGACTTCCGGGAATGTCCGGATTTATCAGTGAATTAATGGCATTTATGGGGATCTTTCTCGTTCAGCCGGAGCTTGGCGCCCTTGCTGCGCTTGGTCTTATTTTAACGGCTGTTTATGTGCTGAGGGCGGTTTTGTCCATGACCTTTGGCAAAGAAAAAGGACTGGCTGAGCCCATACAGGACTTGAGATGGCAGGAAGCAGGCCCCGCCTGGGTGCTGCTCCTCCTGATTATTTCAATCGGTATTTTCCCGGATGGACTCGCCGTACCGCTGCAGCCCGCCATTGAAACCATTATGAAAGGGATTGGAGGATAAAGAAATGGATGCCCAAACACTGCTTTCCTACAATTGGCTGCTGATGACACCGGAATGGATCATTCTTGGCGGAGTCATCCTCATTTCTGTCCTGGACCTGCTGCTGCCGAAAAAATTCAACAAGGATTGGCTTGGCTATATAGGGCTTGCCTCCATCGTTGGAGCAGGATCGGTCCTCCTGTTTTTAAATCCGGATGATGCAAACGGCATTCTTGGAGAAAGCTTCGTGCTCGATGGCTTCGCAAAACTGTTTAAAACCTTGCTGCTGGCCGGTGCTGCTCTCATCTATCTCCTATCCTTCCAGGAGAAAAAATCAGAAGTGACGCACCGGAGTGAATTTTTCACTCTCTGGCTCACCGCCCTTCTCGGGGCGATGTTCATGAGCTCGAGCAGGGATCTCATCACCCTTTTTGTCGGCCTTGAGCTTCTATCCATTTCCTCCTACATTTTAGCCGGCTTCAAGAAAAACAACAGCAAATCCAATGAAGCCGCCCTGAAATACGTTGTCAACGGCGGAGCCGCAACGGCCATTACTCTTTTTGGAATGAGCTACCTGTACGGCATCACCGGCACGGTCTCATTAACGGAAATGAGCGCTGCGCTTCAAAGCCTGGAAAATACCAATCACCTGTTTATTCTCGGCCTGTCCTTTTTCATCATTTTTACCGGTCTTTCCTTTAAAATTGCAGCCGCCCCTTACCATATGTGGGTTCCGGATGTGTATGAAGGAGCACCAACCTCGGTTACAGCATTCCTGAGCGTAGTTTCGAAAACAGCAGGATTTATCCTGATCATCCGGCTCTTTTATACCATTTTCATAAATGCATCCATTCTGGATGGAGAGCCTCTTTTCATTGAATTGCAGCCTTATATAGCCGTCCTAGCGGCCATTACGATGATTGCCGGCAATGTCATTGCATTGAAACAGCGGAATGTGAAGAGAATGCTTGCCTATTCCTCAATCGGACATGCCGGATATGTACTTGTCGCCTTCGCATCCCCGGGCTCGCCGCTCGTGTTCGATGCCATTTGGTTTTACTTGTTTGCCTATCTGTTTATGAACGCCGGAGCTTTCGCCATTCTGATGCTGACTGAGCAGCAGACGGGTTCGGGAGATATGGCTTCCTTTGCGGGGATGTATAGAAGATCTCCTGTTCTTGCCGTGCTGATGGGGATTTTTCTGCTGTCCCTGGCAGGTATTCCGGGCACAGCCGGATTCATGGCGAAGCTGACCATCCTGTTAAGCGCATTTACAGGCGAAACACCGATGATTTTTCTCGCCGCCATCATGCTCGGAACGACGATCATTTCGTACGTGTATTATTTTCAGGTATTCACCCAGATCTTTTTTAGACAGGGAAAGGAAGAAAAGCCCCTCCGCTTTCACCCTGCTGCGGGGGCAGTCATCATCATCTGCACAGCTGGTACCGTTTTCTTCGGAATTTTCCCGCACATCTTTTAATTATTAAACATTTTACAGCGGCCGGGCGATATAATAGGAGAGGTGAAAACCTCTTTTTTTTACTGAATAAGAAATGATAAAATAGCATTTTGCTTTGCGGTGAAAGCATGCCCATCTTCAGTGATTTACTGAAATCAGCATACAAAACCGCTCACTAATCGCATTTGGAGGAATAGGATGATTGAAATCACACAAAATGCTTTAACCGGACTCGTGTCGCATTTATTTTTTATTGCTGTCACCTGGTGGGCGCTTCAGTCGCTAAATTTCGACAAATTTATCAGAAGCGGCCGCGTCGTGCAGGCGCGGGTTCTGTTTATATTGCTGACCATCAGCATCGCCTACCTTGCCAGCAGCTTCTTTCTTGACTATTTTTTCTGGTCAAAAGAACTCCCTTCGCTTTTTTAAGTTTACCGCCGGAATCCTCTGGGAATATAGGTGGAGAAGGGGTTGCAGTAGAACAATCCCAGCGGCACAATTTTGCTGACCAGCATGGGTCTGGCCGAAGAATCAAAGCGCTTTCTGATTCTGTTAAACCCCACGCTGAACAGTACAAAAGACCTTGTAAAATGCTTCAATCTGTAGAAGAATGACGACTTTTTCCACGTATGTCCAAACGCTCTCCGGCAACACTGTTAGTAAGGAGAGGACGTGGACGGAATGGATAAAATAAAACAGATCATCATTACTGGAATCATGTTTGCTGTCGTCGCTTCAGTATACGGGAACTTTGGCGAGGCCGCTGAAACGCCTGAGGTTCAGCAGCTGGCAGAAGCCTTCATAAAACAAGGCATTGAAGTGGAAGAGTGGACACTCTACACAAAAAAGAATATTTCGCTGCCAGCCGGAAAGTTTTCCGAAAATGTGAAACGTTTTACACAGAAGCATCGTCTTTATAATTGGTCGATTGAACGGACCAGCAATGGATGGAAGGCGGCGGGCACCAGAATGAACAAAGATCTGGATGCCACGGAAACGCTGCAGATTATTTCAACCGACACAAACACTCAATCGAATTCGTATATCCTGTATCAGGTCCATGGACGTGGAAATGCTTCCAAAAAATGGACCGGCATTTATCAGTATGTTAAAAAGCAATCATTCGACATTATTCATGAAAATCCCACAATTTTCTCTTGTATTAAAGGCAGTAGAGATGATAAGATGGTAGGTGTTTTGCATCTTGCTGATGCTTTGCTCAACGAATTTAACGCAGAACCGCTTGAACAGCTTAAAGAAGAAGCGTTCGTATCGGTATCCGCATACACAGCACGCTGGAAGGGAACGATTCCGGCTGAACAAGGCAGAATGAATGTGCAAATAGCCGTTAGATCCGGCGGATTGGGCGAAAATACTAGTGTAGTCGCAGGAACACCAATCATCACGACTGAATATTAATATAGAGAATTTGGGACGCGGAGGGGAATACCTTGGAAAAAATCATCGTCCGCGGCGGTCAGAAGTTGAACGGCACAGTTAAGGTAGAAGGTGCCAAAAACGCCGTTTTGCCGGTTATCGCTGCATCCTTATTAGCCAGTGAAGAAAAGAGCATTATTTGTGATGTACCTACGCTCTCCGATGTATATACGATTAATGAAGTTCTGCGCCACCTCGGTGCAGATGTTCATTTTGAAAACAATCAGGTAATTGTAGATGCATCCAGCGAGCTTCGTACAGAAGCACCATTTGAATATGTGCGCAAAATGCGTGCATCCGTCCTTGTGATGGGTCCGCTTTTGGCAAGACTTGGCCGCGCCAGAGTTGCGCTGCCGGGCGGCTGTGCCATCGGGTCACGTCCGATTGATCAGCATCTTAAAGGCTTCGAAGCGATGGGAGCCGTCATTAAAGTAGGAAATGGCTTCATCGACGCCGAAGTAAAAGGCAGACTGCAGGGAGCTAAAATTTATTTGGATTTCCCAAGTGTCGGCGCCACTGAAAATATCATTATGGCGGCTGCACTTGCAGAGGGCACAACCACCCTCGAAAACTGTGCAAAAGAGCCGGAGATCGTTGACCTGGCAAACTACATCAATGCAATGGGCGGAAAAATCCGCGGTGCCGGAACAGGCACAATCCGGATTGAAGGAGTCGCATCCTTAAAAGGCGCCCGCCATAACATCATTCCTGACCGTATTGAAGCAGGAACCTTCATGGTCGCTGCTGCGATCACAGGCGGAAACGTACTTGTGCAAGGTGCTGTTCCTGAACACCTCGCATCACTCGTTGCAAAAATGAAGGAAATGGGTATCGAAATCATCGAGGAAAAGGATGGTTTGCGAGTCATTGGACCTGAAGAATTAAAAGCGATCGACATTAAAACCATGCCTCACCCTGGATTCCCGACAGACATGCAATCTCAAATGATGGCATTGCTGCTTCAGGCCAAGGGCACAAGCATGATTACAGAAACGGTATTCGAAAACCGCTTTATGCATGTGGAAGAATTCCGCCGCATGAACGGGGAGATTAAAATTGAAGGACGTTCCGTTATCATCGAAGGACCTGGAGCGCTTCAAGGAGCTGAAGTAGCAGCAACCGATCTTCGTGCAGGTGCTGCACTCGTTCTGGCAGGCCTTGTGTCAGAAGGCTACACACGTGTAACTGAACTTAAGCACATCGACCGCGGCTACGTAAATTTCCACGGCAAGCTTGCCGGAATCGGAGCCGACATCGAACGGATCTCGCAAAATGAAGAATCCATCACAGCAGAACCAAAAGCTGTCTCGGACTTAAATGCATAATTTTATACACTAAAACGGGACTCGCCATCTGGGCGGGTTCTTTTTATTGGCTGTGCTAAGCTGGAACACTATCAGTATACCTGGATTTAAACAAAATCATTCCTTTCCACTTTTAAAAAACTGAATTTTTTGAAATTAAATGATTAAAATGGGGAGAAAGAAGACAGGCAGATGCAGAAACAACCGGACATGACTTATTTCGTCTTTTTTCCACCGGCGCTTCTATAATAGCGGTCTTGACGATGCAGAAAACAATCCATATTGACAGAATAGATGATAAAACAACGAAAGGAGAGCTGAACAGGAGCACCGGCAGCCGGGGAGAATAAGAGAACAGGCGCTTGCGGGCAGGACGGCGCTTGTTTGCCAATATAAGTCATAAATGGTTGTCCAAGCCCATAGGATGGAGTATAAGCATACTCAACCAGGAGGCTCAAGTGGATGAATTCATTAAAACCGCTATGGATCGGACTAGCCGGACTTTTTGTATTAGTTCTCATGATTCCGGCACTGCTAGTTTCTCCCTTTGTCAGCAAATCTGGCGGACAGCTGGGAGAAGAAATCGAGCAGAAGGAAAAGCAGGAGAACCAGATTAAATCCGAAACGGACGTAGCCGTATCCGTGTACCGGACAGCAGCGAAAAAAGTAGAAAACGTGCCACTCGAAGAATACGTATTCGGGGTCGTCGCCTCTGAAATGCCGGCGGACTTTGAGGAGGAGGCGTTAAAAGCACAGGCGCTCGCAGCAAGAACCGTCATCGTTAAACAGCTCACAGCCGGCACCGGCATTGCCACTCCGGCTGGCTCAAAAGCGAACGTAACAGACACAGTCATCCATCAAGTGTACAAAAACAAAGAAGAATTAAAAAGAATCTGGGGAAGCGACTACAGCTGGCGTGCAGAAAAAGTCCAGACCGCCGTATCAGGAACAGCCGGGCAAATCCTCACGTACGAAGACAAGCCCATCACCGCGTCCTTCTTCTCCACAAGCAATGGCTATACCGAAAATTCAGAAGACTACTGGGCCAACGCCCTTCCATATTTACGCAGCGTCAAAAGCCCATGGGACGAGGAATCACCGAAATACTATAATCAGCAAATTTTCCCGGTCGCTGAGTTTGAAAAAAAACTCGGCGTCAAACTAACATCCGCAGGCTCCGTCGGAAAAGTAACCGAACGAACATCCAGCAATCGCGTAGCAAAAGTAGAAATCGGAGGCAAGACCTTAACTGGCCGGGACGTGCGCTCCAAGCTCGCCTTAAAATCGACCGACTTCACCTGGACGCTGAAAGACGGAAACGTGGTCATCCAAACAAAAGGCTACGGCCACGGTGTCGGAATGAGCCAATACGGAGCCAACTTCATGGCCATGGACGGAAAATCCTACAAGGAAATTGTCAGCTACTACTACAACGGCAC
The DNA here is from genome assembly GCF_050107635.1 of Metabacillus sp. 113a. Classification (NCBI taxonomy): domain Bacteria; kingdom Bacillati; phylum Bacillota; class Bacilli; order Caryophanales; family Bacillaceae; genus Metabacillus; species Metabacillus sp. 113a. The sequence continues at coordinate 284,267 of NZ_JBNILJ010000002.1, forward strand.
CACTCTCGCAGCCGCCGACTCCTTCCTCACAAAGCTGACAGCCCGGCAATAAACCTCAGCCTTCCACGGAAGGCTGTATTTCTTTTTAGAAAGCAAACATCCGATGGCGGGTGCTAATAATGTACGCGGCAATCCTGCCGCCAAAATACCGCACGAATTGACCGGTCGGAAAAGAGGGTAGGGAGCAGCTCAGGTGCCGCCTGTACGATCAGCAACGCAGCCTATGGATCCGGCACCAATTGCCGGCCCTCCATAAAACAGCTCCTCTTCAGCAGCTCTTAAAGTAGCTTCCGAACACAATCAAGCTATCCTCTATCCCATTTTCCAAGTACTTGCCTACTTTTTGAAGAGGGAGGACTGTGTGATCGGCTGCACTGCAGTACAGCACGGCTTTCGTGTCAATCTGCTCTCCCCATATCCCGAGAATCGGCTGAAGCTGGATGGCTTCCTTATAATCGTACCAATGATACTCACGTTCAGCGTTCCTGCGGATGACTTCTCCGGTATAGGCTCCGATCCGGAGAATGACGCGGGAGTAATCCGCTGCAAGCTCTCTGGAGCCATTAATAGAATCCAGGTAGTGCTCAATTAATATAAGACTCTCAATCGTGTAGTCGTACAGGCTGGATTGCAGGAGTGTCTGACTGGGCATCGGCGCAGTGGGATCGTTAAACAGCAGCTGGGAAATCTCAAAAAGCTCCGCATCAATCATAGGTTGTTTTTTTCCAAGGAATCGTCCCCCCGCTTGAAAGAAATAATTTCCATACCTTATGATTCTGCGAAATAATCCCTTATTCCTGCACCCTTTTTCCTAAAATCACCAAATCCCGCTCGGTTCCTTCCAGGTTGGCGATATTAGGGAAGGTTCCCCATCGTTCAAAGCCGAAACGTTCAAAAAGACGGATGCTCGGTTCGTTATGGCCAAAAACAAATCCGAGCAGCGTGTAGATATGAAGGGCCGGACATTGATCGATGGCAGCCTGGAGCAGTTTTTTACCAAGACCTGCTCCCCGGCAGGCGGGATCGATATAAATGCTGACCTCTGCTGTATGCTTATAGGCTTCCCGGCCGTAAAACGGCTGAAAGCTGATCCAGCTCGTAATCACACCCGATTCATCCTCTGCGACCCATAGAGGGTAGCGTTCATTATGATCGTTAAACCATTGCTCCCGGCTTTCATAGCTGACCGGGTTCAGGTCAGCGGTGACCATCCGGGACGAAATGGTTGTATTATATATATCCACGATTCTCGGCAAATCCTCTTGTCTCGCTGCTCGCAGCTTCACTGTCCATTCCTCCAATCCAGGATTTCAAGCCTTTGGAAAAAGCGGTGCATCCTCGATTCCTTCGATTTAAAATAAGTCATTCTCATTATAATAAAAGAAACGGCCACCCCCAGCGCATCTTTAAACAAATCAAACCAGGTTGCCGTTCGGTAAGGCGTGAACATTTGATGGATCTCATCGGCCGCTCCATAGGCAATGCATAGAATAACCACCATTAAGCTCGTCCGTTCACTCCACTTGCCATGAATGGCCAAAGCGAAAGCGAACAGCCAATAAAGAATGCCGAACTCTATCAGATGGAGAGAGTCTTTAAATACGGCTTCAAAGGAATTCTGGGCGTTTGGGTCGCCCGGAATATTTGATAGAGTCCAAATCAGCCACATATAAGCGACCGGTGCAATCGTCAGCACCCAATACAAAAGTTTCTTCAACCAACATCATCCTATCCTGCTGCATAATGACAGAATCACTGGCGCATACTAAGCGTTTTTAAATTTTTTTCCGTAAATGTATATATTTTCAGAATTGTGTTCAGAATGATTGCTGAGGTGATGAAGATGAGAGAGGAAGAAAAAAATCGTACTTCTCAACATTCAAAGATTCAGCAGTTTTTCAGAAAACGCTGGGTATTTCCGGCAATTTATCTAGTCAGTGCAGCGTTGATTTTAACGAGCGTTCTATGGTACCAGGCTTCAAACAGTGATATGAAGCCAGTGGCTGACCAGCCAGGCAAAGCCCAAACTGAAAAGGGCAAAGAAGAAGCGGCTGAAGTTTCCAAGCCAGTAGAGAACGTCACAGCACCTGCTCTGAACAAAGAAGAAATCCAAATCGTGAAAAAGTTCTATGATTCCAAGGCCTCTAAAGAAGAGCAGGAAGCGGCACTCGTATCCTATAATAACACGTACAGTCCGAACCAAGGGATTGACCTTGCGCAAAAGGACGGTAAGGAATTCGACGTGGCAGCTTCCCTAAGCGGAACAGTACTAAGAGCTGTAAAGGATCCGATTCTTGGATATGTAGTTGAAATCCAGCACGAAGATAATGTTACAACTGTCTATCAATCTTTAGCATCTGTAGCGGTTGAAGAAGGCGACACAGTCGCTCAGCATGCAGTAATCGGTAAGGCCGGGAAAAATCTATTAAATGAAAAGAACGGCGTACACGTACACTTTGAAATCCGTAAAGACGGAAAAGCATTGAACCCTGCAAACCTTCTAGACAAGCCTGCAACTGCCATTTCAGAAGAGGCGGAAGCAAGCAAAGAAACAGAAGCTAAGCCTCAGGAAGATAAGAAAGAAGAGAAGCAAGAGGACGCAAAGGACTCTGAAGCAGCTGTTCCTTCTGAAAACGCATAATGCAAAACCCGCCGGTGCACTGAGCCCGGCGGGTTTTCTTCTTTTAAGATTATGGTAAAATAAAATTGGATAACCATGGTCAAAGGAGAGATTGACATGATACGATTCGGAGTCATTGGAACAAACTGGATTACAGAAAAATTTTTAGACGCAGCTGCTCAAACCGGTGAGCTTAAGCTTGATGCCATCTATTCCCGCACAGAAGAGCGTGCAGCGGAGTTTGCAGAAAAGCACGGTGCACCGCATACATACACTAGCCTTGAAGACTTTGCCGCAAGCGAAGAATTTGAAGCAGTCTACATAGCAAGCCCGAATTCGCTGCATGCCGAACAAGCGATCCTTTGCATGAACAGCGGAAAGCACGTTCTGTGCGAAAAGCCGATCGCCTCGAATTCAGCTGAATTAAAGAAAATGATCGAAGCCGCGAAAGCCAACCAGGTTCTGCTGATGGAAGCAATGAAAACCACCCTGCTGCCGAACTTTACATCCATCAAGAAAAACCTGCACAAAATCGGCAAAGTCCGCCGGTACGTAGCGAGCTACTGTCAATATTCCTCCCGCTACGATGCCTATAAAGAAGGGAAAATTCTAAACGCCTTCAAGCCTGAATTTTCCAACGGCTCCATGATGGACATCGGGATATACTGCATCGCGCCGATGGTTGCGCTATTCGGAAGGCCGAACTCCATCCAGGCCACCGCTCACCTGCTTGAATCCGGAGTGGACGGCGAAGGCAGCATCCTCTTTCAATACGAAGAGCACGATGCCATCGTTATGTTCTCGAAGATCACAGACTCCTATCTCCCCTCTGAAATTCAGGGAGAAGCAGGAAGCATCGTCATTGATAAGTTCAGCACAATGGAAAACATCCGCATCCGTTACCGCAGCGGAGAAACAGAAGAAATCAATGTGGACCAGCATGAAAATTCCATGTTTGATGAAGCGAAGGAATTTGCTTCCCTGATTCGGGAAGGAAAGCTGGAATCCGAAACAAACACCCTCGGGAATTCGCTCATTACCCTTGAAATCATGGACCTTGCCCGGCGGGAAATCGGTTTGGTTTATCCGGCGGATGAAGTATCCTCAAACTAAATCTCGAATATAGGAAAAAGGAGCAGCTCACTGGAACTGCTCCTTTTTTCTGTCCAAAAAACAAATTCAGATTCTAAATTCCCATAACTTTCACATATTCTTTATCATATGCCCCTTGCCGCTTTAGAAAAAATCAACGAAACCCCTTGTCCCTGTTGACTTTTTAGCATATTACTGCAACCAAGCTAATAGAATGTTACAAACCTAACAAAGAGAGTGTTTGAGGTGAGGATCGTGGCTGTTTATTGTGAATCCAGCAGCGAAAGCATCTTTAGAGTCCATATCACCATTGCAGCTGATGTCTCTTAATATGCGGGTCTCATTTCACACTTCTCACATCCATTTTAGGGAGGTCGAGTGGTGTGCACGATTACATCAAAGAACGTACAATCAAGATTGGAAAGTATATCGTGGAGACTAAAAAAACAGTTCGCGTCATTGCGAAAGAGTTTGGGGTTTCCAAAAGTACAGTCCATAAAGATCTGACAGAGCGCTTGCCTGAAATTAACCCGGAACTGGCAGCAGAGGTCAAAGAAATCCTGGATTATCATAAATCCATCCGTCATCTAAGAGGCGGAGAAGCAACAAAGCTGAAATACCGCAAAGAAGATATCCTTGCCGAAGAAACGGTTAAATAAGGAAGCTTTTTGTAAATCCAATCCCTGAAAATTGTGTAGATTCTTAACAAATATCGCCTATAATTTGTATTCTGTGATACAATATGTAATTGGGTGCAATTATGGATATACACGGGAATCGTGATTTGCAAGGAGGAAAACGGAACAATGTTTGCTAGGGATATAGGAATTGATCTCGGTACAGCGAATGTACTGATACATGTTAAAGGGAAGGGCATTGTACTAAACGAACCTTCCGTAGTCGCAATGGATAAAAACACCGGAAAAGTGCTTGCTGTCGGTGAAGAAGCAAGAAGAATGGTAGGACGTACGCCTGGGAACATCGTTGCCATCCGTCCGTTAAAAGATGGAGTCATTGCTGATTTTGAAGTGACGGAAGCGATGCTGAAGCACTTCATTAACAAGCTGAATGTAAAAGGTATTTTTTCGAAACCGCGCATGCTGATCTGCTGCCCGACCAACATCACCTCTGTAGAACAGAAGGCGATTCGGGAAGCAGCGGAAAAAAGCGGCAGCAAAAACGTTTTTCTGGAAGAAGAACCTAAGGTTGCTGCCATCGGCGCCGGCATGGACATCTTCCAGCCAAGCGGAAATATGGTTGTGGATATAGGCGGTGGAACGACTGATATTGCTGTGCTTTCCATGGGCGATATTGTCACCGCCTCTTCCATTAAAATGGCAGGGGACAAGTTCGATGCTGAAATCCTCAATCATATTAAAAGAGAGTACAAGCTGTTAATCGGCGAACGTACCTCTGAAGACATTAAGATCAAGGTTGCAACGGTATTCCCAGGCGCACGTCAGGAAGAAATTGCAATCCGCGGCCGTGACATGGTAAGCGGATTGCCGCGGACCATTACCGTAACATCTGAAGAAATCGAACAAACCCTAAGAGAATCCGTAGCGGTCATCGTTCAGGCAGCCAAAAGCGTCCTCGAACGCACACCGCCTGAGCTGTCAGCTGACATCATCGACCGGGGCATCATCCTGACAGGCGGCGGAGCCCTCCTGAACGGAATTGACCAGCTCATGGCCGAAGAACTGAAAGTACCGGTGCTCGTAGCAGAAAATCCAATGGACTGCGTAGCAGTCGGAACAGGAATCATGCTCGACAACGTCGACAGATTAGCCAAAAGAAAACTCGTCTAAATAAAAGAAAAGCCCGATTCAGTTACAGAATCGGGCTTTTTCTATAGCGGTTGACAAAAAACAAATCAAAAGCTTACAATCTTATCATATGATAAGCAACAGAAGGGAAGGCAATTGAATGGCACCCAAACAAAACGCCGCAGCCGATATGGGACATACCCGAAGAAACATCATCAAGGCAGCGGAAGGACTCTTCATGGAATATGGGTACCGGGCCATCTCCACGAGAAAAATAGCGGACGCATGCGGCCTCACACAGCCAGCCCTATATCATCACTTTCCCAGCAAAAAAAACCTCTACGTAGAAGTCGTAAGAAATTACTTATACGAAATGAAAGTAGCCCTCCAGCGCATCATCAAACGGCATACGGCACTAGAAGACTCTTTATTTCGCGTCATCCGCTACATCCTGCTCCATCAGCCCAAAAAATTAAGCCAAATGTTTCACGATATAGAATACGAAATGACAGAGGAAGACCAGCTGCTGATCCGCCAAAGCTGGTGGGAGGCTTACCAGGTCCCCATTTCATCCATCTTCGTCAGAGCCGCAGAGGAAGGCAGTGTCAAAGATCCGGAAACGCTCGGAGCCAGCACCGACATCTATTCCCACCTGCTCATGAGCATGCTCAGCCATCCGCTCCCTGACAGCATCAGCACGCTCGACCGGCGTGCAGCGATTTACACTCAAGTCATACTTAACGGGTTAGCGTCAAACGATTAATTCAGGCTACTACATACAAGCCCCTTATCAACTGATAAGGAGCGGAAAGAAGACGGAGGAATGACCATGAACGAAGACCTTCATTTTCCTTACTTCAAAGGGCAAGAAATAACCAAAATCGAAAACGGCAAACCGCTTCCCCTCATCCTGAAGTTCTCAAACGGCGGCCTCGTCATCGAATGTCCATGGCGCCTCAAACTAAACGGACGCATTATCGTCGGCCAAACCGACTTCCAAACTCCGAGCTCAGCAGATGAATACTTAAACACCCTCATCACCCATCTGGCCGGACACGAAATCACCGATATCTGCTGGTGGAAAGAAGCCGAAATCCTCCGCCTCAAAACAGCAAACCAAGCCACCCTCGATATCTTCCACAACAGCGCCTCATTCGAAGGCTGGGAGCTATTCGGAGAAAACGACTTCTCCTTCATATCGCTGCCCGGCGGCGAAGTGGAAAATATATCATAAACAAGCTGGACAGCGCTCGTTGCTGTCTGGTTTTTTTTGGTTAAGCAAGGTGCCCGCGCGCGTTGAGCTTTGCGCGCACGCGTGCCAGACCCCACATGCTTCACCGCAAGTGGGGACAGAGACCGGCGAGCGCAAACCCTTGTGCAGCAAGGACTAGGGGAGTCAGTGCCGGAGCTTTAGTTTGGTAGCGGAAAGCGGGCCAGGCACCGTGCCAGACCCCACATGCTTCACCGCGAGTGGGGACAGAGACCGGCGAGCGCGAACCCTTGTGCAGCAAGGGCTAGGAGAGTCGGTGCCGGAGCTTTAGTTTGGTAGCGGAAAGCGGGCCAGGCACCGCCCCCGGTGCCTGCCTCCGACCCCTGTTACGGTAAAGCAATGGGGGCCAGAGGCAGAAAGCCATTCTTCCTTCTCCTCCAACGCTTTGACCAGTGTGGGGACAGAGCAATATGAGTAGACATAATCAGGGTCGGAGGCATCCTCCGACCCCTTCTTTCCGAAAAATGGGGACGGAGGCAAGAGCCTGAAATCCGTTGTGTGCTATGGGTCCGTTTAAAGTGGGGACGGAGGTTTAGCGCTTTAGCAGAGCGGGGGACGGAGGCAACCAGCAAAAAGTAGGTGTGGTGCGGACCGTGAACTGTGTATCGTGCCCGCCCACCCTGGACTGCCGGCTTTAGGCCGGATGCATGCCGGGTACAGGGCGGGTACGCCGGGTACATGCAGGCTGTACACCTGATGCACGCGTGCCAGACCCCACATGCTTCACCGCAAGTGGGGACAGAGACCGGCGAGCACGAGCCCTTGTGCAGCAAGGGCTAGAGGAGTCGGTGCCGGAGCTTTAGTTTGGTAGCGGAAAGCGGGCCAGGCACCGTGCCAGACCCCACATGCTTCACCGCGAGTGGGGACAGAGACCGGCGAGCGCGAACCCTTGTGCAGCAAGGGCTAGGAGAGTCGGTGCCGGAGCTTTAGTCTATTAGCGAACAGCGGGCCAGGCACCACCCCCACCCCCACCCCCACCTCCACCAATCCCCCAACCCACCCAAAAAAAAAGACACCCACCCCCGCCCTGAACAAGTCAGTGCAGAAGATGCGGTGCCAAAGGGATCCGGTATCGTGGGAACGAAACACCGGACCATACACAATTTGAAAGGGGAACCTGATTGATGTTCCAAGGCCATTATACGACATTTTGTCGAATTTTGCAGGGTTTTCTCTAAAGAAATGTAGGAAATTGTCGAAAAAAATAAAGTAGGAGTTTTATGGATTTGTCATTTATAATAGAAGATAGGAAAAAAGGCGCTTTCCATTGCGCCGATATGAGGTGAACTATGCTACGAGGGCTCTATACGGCTGCGGCCGGCATGCTTTCGCAACAGAAGCGGACAGAAATGCTGTCGAATAACATCGCAAATGTGAATACGCCGGGCTATAAGTCAGATCAGTCGGCAATCCGTGCTTTCCCTGAAATGCTGTTAAGCAGAATGGAAGGAAAAGACGCTCCAACCCAGACCCCCATGAATTTCGGAATCCAAACGCCAATCGGCACGTTAAATACAGGTGCATACGTTCAGGAACTTGTTCCCCAATTTACCCAAGGTGATATGAAAGAAACCGGTCTCCCATCAGATATAGCATTGCTTGAAGAAGCTGTGCCTAATAATGAAGAAACGGGCATGAAGGGATTCCTCCTTTTTGCCGTCAGTCTTCCGGATGGACAGGTCCGCTATACGCGCAACAGCCATTTTACATTAAATGACCAAAATCAGCTGACCTCCCAGGGCATTCCCGTGCTTTCCACAGACGGTACCCCAATTACAGTGGAAGGCGATTACGAGGTTCTCGCAGATGGACGTATCAGAATGAACGGACAGGAAGGCGCGCAGATTGATGTTCGGTTTGCGGAGGATGTCCGTAATCTTGTGAAGGAAAACAATGGCCTGTTCAGGACAGCGGATGAAACCGGCCTGCCTTCAGCCGCGGGAAATCCAAATGTCGGCTACTCACTGAAGCAAGGATTTATTGAAGGCTCCAATGTCGATACGGCTCGTGCCTATACAGAAATGATGACTGCCTACCGTTCATTTGAGGCGAACCAGAAAGTACTGCAGGCATATGACCGCAGTCTTGATAAAGCTGTGAATGAAATTGGCAGGCTAAGCTAATGAGGAGGAACCACCTATGCTGAACTCCATGATTGCAGCTTCCAATACGATGAATCAGGTCCAAAAGCAGCTTGATGCAATTGGGCATAATATAGCCAACGTGGATACTCAAGGCTTCAAGCGGACACAAACGACGTTCGGCGAGCTTGTGCGCCAGCAATATGACAACCAGCCGGACGAAACGAAAGAGGCCGGCCGCTCCACCGATTTCGGGATACGCCAGGGAGTCGGGGCACAGCTGATGCAATCCATTATTTTTACTCAGGGACCGGTCAAAGTAACGGACCGGAATCTGGATTTTTCCTTTACAAAACCCGGCCAGTTTTTGACTGTGCAAGCGGATGGCCAGACCCGTTTCACGAGGGATGGCGCTCTATACCTTTCCGCTGAAGCAGACGGAAGGCTGGCGGTCGTTAACGCAAGCGGCCACAGAATTACCGATGAGAACAATGAGCCGATTCTTTTTAATGCAGCCGCACAGGACTTCCGGATTTCGTCTTCAGGTACCATGACGGCATTAAATGCCGAAGGTCAGCCTGTTGGCTCCGTTAATCTCGGAATCATCCAGGCCAATAAGCCGCAGTCCCTGATTCAGGCGGGCGGGAACCTGTTCGCGCTGGTCAATCCGGAAGATCAGACGGCCATTACCAGTCTGGGTGGTGCACTTCGCGGTCAGATCTCTGTTGAACAGAAGGCTCTTGAATCATCCAATGTCGATATTTCCAAGGAAATGACCGATATGCTCGTTTCGCAGCGGGCCTACCAATTCAATGCAAAATCCATCTCAATCGGCGATCAGATGCTGGGATTAATCAACTCAGTCCGCTAATTCAGGTAAAGGGGTTTTCACATGTCTTCCAAAAACGCGTCCATGACCCGTGAAAAGTATAAGCAGGAAAAGAAAGCAAACGATACGGTTAAAGAGGAAGTTCAACCTGCGGAAAAAATCAAAATCCGGCTTTTTCCGATCTGGCTGCGTCTCTTAATTGTAATGGGAGTGTTCCTTTTGGCTGCGATTGCCGGAGCGATGGTCGGTTACGGAGTGATTGGGGACGGAAACCCGCTGGATGTTCTGAAGCCATCTACATGGCAGCACATCATTGACCTGGTTGAAAAAGAGGCCGGATAAGTCTATACTCTTTATGCAAAAGGAAGGGATGCGCCTTCCTTTTGCCGTATACATATAGGTAGTTGAAAGGAGCCATGCTATATGCTTGATATCCAGCAGATTAAAGAAATCATTCCTCACCGCTATCCGTTTTTGCTCGTGGACCGCGTCCTTGAAGTGGAAGAAGGAGTCCGTGCTGTCGGAATCAAAAATGTTTCTGCAAATGAAGAGTTTTTTAACGGGCACTTTCCGGATTACCAGGTCATGCCGGGTGTCTTAATTGTGGAAGCCCTCGCTCAGGTAGGGGCCGTTGCGATGCTGATCAAAGAAGAGAACAGGGGCCGGCTTGCCTTTTTCGCCGGAATTGACAGCTGCCGTTTTAAAAAACAGGTCGTCCCGGGGGATCAGCTGCGGTTAGAGGTTGAAATCACCCGTGCGCGCGGGAAAATCGGCAAAGGGAAAGCCGTGGCAACCGTTGATGGAGAGGTCGCCTGCGAAGCAGAAATCACCTTTGCACTGGGTGATAAGCAGGAGTAAGAAAAAAGCGGCCCCTTAGCGAAAATAAGGAATGACAAAAAAGCGTGATCTCCTAAACAGGGAGTCACGCTTTTTTCGTTGGCGCCTTCGCTTTACGTTCACGGGCAAAAAATATAGTGAGTCCCGCTAGGATTGCAGCTGCGTATTTCATGAAAATCCTCCTTCGAATGAGCCTTTTTTTGATGGGGCAAGCTAATGGTGAAAAACGCCACCATGAAAGGAGCATGCAGTATGAAAAAAATCGCTGGTTTACTATCTGGGCTTGTTCTGACGGCAGGACTCGCTACTGGCTGTGCAGATGACCCGGATCCGGAAGAAAAAATGGAAGAAGACCCGCCCGTCGAACAGGAGAACTACAATATGGAGCCTGAAAATATGGATCCTGAAGAAATCAGAAACGGAAACCGTCCAGATGAACAAGACGCCGATCTAAACAAGGATACGGAAAGACAGCAGGAAAAGAAAATGAAGCGGGATATGATGACCGACTGATCGGGAAATGAAGAAGCCAGTCATAGGTGACTGGCTCTTTTACTTGGAAGAAACGGTTTCCTGCTCCTCTGTCTTATGAAGCTTGGCGGAAAAAGCCTGTAAAAGGTCTTCCCCTTCCAGCCCCTCGTCCACAAGCTCGGTCAATATCTTCTCCGCATTGCCCGTCGGCCGGTTTGCCGCAATTTTTCCTGAAAACAGCACAGAAACCAAATTGTTTTCCAGCTCTACAATGTTCCTCACCCGGGCTTTTAGTTTAGCGGGGGTGTTCGTCCGCTTGGAAATGGTGATGACCAGAGTATGGTCTTCCTTTTCTTCCTGCAGCTTTTTGAACCGTTCTAAATGGACGCTGCTGATCAAGGCTTCAAGAAGCCAGTCATTTTCTCCATCCTTTTTATTAATCACAAGACCATCAGCCAGCGAAATTTCATCGTAGTGCAGGCCGCTCTCATCAATCCGTGCAATTTTCAAGGAAACAAGCTTAAACGTCTTCAAAGCCATCCACCTCCGCATTGTTTTCCAGTTGTTTTCCTTAGTATAACACAGCCGATCATTTTTCTTTCTTTTTGTGAAAATCGATAAATGACCGCTGCAAATAAATAAATGTGGATGTTCATGCGGGCAAAGGGAAAGCTATAGAGCTCTAAAAGTGATTTTTCCTGATTTTCCCTTTGTGCTTTCGTCCGGTACAATACGGAGGAATACGAAAGAAAGGAGAATCAGGATGATCAATCATGTAACATTAGTCGGCAGGCTGACGAAGGATCCGGAAATCCGCTATACGAAAGACGGTGCAGCTGTCGCCCATATCACCCTCGCAGTCAGCCGGAATTTCAAAAATGCCGCCGGTGAAATCGAAACAGACTTCGTTAATTGCACCCTCTGGAGAAGAACCGCTGAAAACACCGCCAACTACTGTCAAAAGGGCTCGATCATAGGCGTCACGGGGAGAGTCCAATCCCGGAAGTATGAAAACAGCGAACGCAAAATGGTATACGTCACAGAAGTTGTCGCTGACTCTGTACGCTTCATGAGCGGCAGACCGCGGGAGCTCGCTGAACAAGAAGCTTAATCCTTCTTACAACCCCTCCGCTTAGAAAAAATCCCAAACTGCCTCAAACCCCCTCAATTTTAACCAGCTGATGACCAATCGGCTGGTTCTTTCATTTAAATAAATTGTTTCTTTAGCGCTGCGGCATTACAGAACTGCGCTTTCTCAATTATTCATCAAAAAAACCCTTCACGAAATCCGTAAAAACAGGTAAGGTTGTCAGTGGAAAGAAAAAACGGAGGAACGGTATGCTGCCTGCAAACAAAAGACTCCATGTAATCATACAAATCACCATCGTGTTTACAGGCTTCCTGTTATTCGGCTTATCAGAAAATATCAGAGGGCCGGCTGTCCCGCGGATTCAAGCAGATTTTCAGCTGGAGGAGTGGCAGATCGGCCACTTGTTCGCAATCAATTCCCTCGGTTTTCTGATTGCCTGCTCATTTACAGCCTATCTCACCCGCCACTGGGGATTAAAAACAGTCACTCAATTAACTTTCGGTTTAATGGCTTTATCAGGGGTCCTCATCTATTTTTCCCGGAATTTCGAAGCCCTTTCCGGCGCCTATTTTCTTCTCTACATAGGGAACGGGATGCTTGAGATTGTACTGGCGCTCATCGCCACGCGCATCTTTGTAAAGAACACCGGGACGATGATGAATCTGGCCCATTTCTTTTACGGGTTAAGCTCGATTGCAGCTCCTATGATTGCAACAGGTGTAATGGAACTGACGATAGGAGGAGTGGTACTGGACTGGAGGGGAATGTACGCCGTGATTCTTGCTCTATGCGTACTGCCCATGATCCCGGCCTTCTACACGAGGTTTGCAGAACAGCCAATGGAAGAGGAAGAACCGCTTTCTGTAAAAAGGCTGCTCCGCGATCCGGTCATCTGGCTCATCTCGCTTTTGCTTTCGCTCGGGGTTATTGCCGAGCTGTCCGTTGGAGGATGGCTGATCCATTACCTGGAAAACGGCTTTGGATGGAGTACCCTTGAAGCGTCCAAAATGCTTTCAGCTTTTTTCCTCTTCTTCACCTTTGCCAGATTAATTCTCGGACCAATCACAGATAAGATCGGCTACCTCTTGTCGATCATCCTGTTTTCCGCCCTTTTCAGCGTGCTGATTATAGCCGGAATATACTTTGGGGAACGAGGAGCGATCCTCATTGCGATTGCCGGAGCAGGAGTGGCGCCAGTCTATCCGACAGCCAATGCATTCATCGCCAGGCGGTACAGGAGCGGCACTGACGCAGCCATTACCGTAGTTGTAACCATTGTGGGAATCAGCGGTGTATTGGGAAACTACGCCATCGGCGGGGTCATCTCCATCACCGAGACTTACGTTTCAGCTGTACAGATCCCGAAAAGCAGCCTGCTCGCCGGGCTTCAGGCCGGTTTTTACTTTATCGCCGTCTGCGGCATTGCGTGCTCGGTCATTACGTTTTATTTATACCGCTATTTAAAAAGAAGAGATGAGATTTTATAAAGATGGACGCTTGTTTGCCCCGTGCCAGGTTTGGGAATTCTTTTAAAGGAATATTGAAACCTTTTAGGCTCTCATCCGTACTAATGGTTTCGGGGACGGTCACATCATTACAGGAGGATTTTAAATGGATAACTGGATTACGCAATTTATGGAGCAATTTGGGTACTTGGGAATCTTTTTAATGATTGCCCTAGAAAATATTTTCCCTCCGATTCCCTCAGAGGTGATCTTGCCGTTTGGAGGCTTCATGACGACGACCTCCGGCTTAACAATCCCCGGAGTCATTGCAGCTGCAACTGGAGGTTCAGTTCTCGGAGCCATCATCCTCTACTACGTCGGCAGGCTGCTGGACGTTGAACAGCTTGAGAAATTCGTGGACAAATATGGACACATTCTTCTTGTTTCCAAAAAAGAAATTCACCGGGGCGACGCCTGGTTTGATAAATACGGGAAGTGGACCGTATTCTTTTGCCGGATGGTTCCCTTCGTCCGAAGTGTCATCTCCATCCCGGCCGGCATGTCAAACATGAACGTCTGGCTCTTCCTCATCTACACCACAATCGGTACATTGATCTGGAATACGCTCCTCGTCATCCTTGGTTCCATGCTCGGAGAAGCGTGGCCAAAAATCGGCGAGTACATGAGCATCTATTCAAACTTCATCTATGCCATCCTGGCCATCCTGCTTGTTATGGTGGTTGTCTGGTACGTGAGAAGAAGGAAAAAGTACAAACAGGGTTAATTAAGGGGGCCAATGCGGTCCTCTTTTTTCAATAAGTGAAATAATTCACAAAATCACCTTGAAAACTAGCGGGAATTGTCGATAAATAGCATGTACTTATAACTCAGCATAGGAGTGCATGCCCATGTTCAAAAATATGAAAATCCGCAATCGACTAATTATCTTCGCTTTTGTGCTCCTTTTAATTCCCACTGTTTCAATAGGGGTATTTGGATACTTAACAGCCAAAAATGAAGTGCAAGACCAAATTGAATCAGCCGCAGGACAGCAGGTTCATCTCTTAAATGGACTGACGGATGAATTTTTTCAAAATAAACGGGATGTTGTAGAATTGTTCTCGAAAACCATCAGCAGCAGTGCGCTTGAGGACGAAGCCTACATGAATGAACGGTTAGGCTACATTAGCAACACTTTCCAGGAAGTGGTGTTCACTTATGTCGGAACAAACGAAGGCAGCATATACAGCTTTCCCCGTTCCGAGTTCCCGGATGGGTTCAATCCGACAGAACGAGATTGGTATAAAGAAGCAGTAGCGAATAAAGGAGACTCCATCGTAACCAGTCCATATAAAGATGCAGTCAGCGGCAAAACCGTTGTAACCATTGCAAGCACATTAGCAGATGGAAATGGCGTTATGGCAATGGATATCGATTTAAATGTACTTGCTAAAACCTCTCTTGAGACAAAAATAGGAAATAAAGGATACCCGAGCATCCTCGACAAAGATGGGAAGGTTGTCGTTCATCCAACTCTTCAGCCAGGTGAAATGCTGGATAAAAGCATTAGTGAACCTATTTATCAATCGGACAAAGGCAATTTCACCTACACATTCAACGGTGCAAACAAAGCGATGATGTTTGAGACGAACGAACAGACCGGCTGGAAAATACTCGGGACAATGGATACCTCCGAATATTCCGAACAGTCAGCTCCCATTCTGGTAAACATGATCACCGTAATAGGTGTGTTTCTTGTTGTTGGAACTCTTTTTAACTATTTCACCATTCGCGCAATCGTGCGTCCGATCCGAAACCTGTCAGCCATCGCAAGCAAGGTCAGCCAGGGAGATCTGACGGAAAAGGCACAGGTGCGGTCCAAAGATGACCTCGGCCAGCTCGGTTCTGCATTCAATATGATGATTGATTCTTTACGGAACTTGATTTCACAAATCGAACACTCATCCGGCACTCTCGCTGCCTCTTCTGAACAGGTGAAAAATACCGCCATTCAGGTCAGCGGCATCACAAAGGAAATTGCTCAATCCGTTGACGAGCTATCAGAAGGTGCTGAAACCCAGATGGTCAGCACCGAAGAAACCGCCAAAGCGATCCAGGAAATCGCAACCGGTGTTCAATACGTAGCGGAGCGCGCAGGATCGGTCTCCCATTCCGTCTCAGAAGCCGCTGAACAGACCCAAAAAGGCAGCGTCTTTATCGAACGAGCCGTCAAACAAATGGATGAAATCTATGTATCCGTCGAAGAAACCACCCGCCACGTAAAAGAGCTGGGAGACAAATCAGAAGAAATCAATCAAATCGTCGACGTCATCACCGCCATCTCCGAGCAAACCAACCTGCTCGCACTCAATGCAGCCATCGAAGCAGCAAGGGCAGGAGAACACGGCAAAGGCTTCGCCGTCGTAGCTGACGAAGTAAGAAAACTGGCAGAGGGCTCCAAGCAATCAGCCGAGCAAATCACAGCTCTCATCCGCTCCATCCAAAAAAGAACCGACCTGGTCATGACCAACATGGACAAAGAAAAAGAGCAAGCTGCCGGCGGAATCAAGCTCATGAAAGAAACCGGAGAAAACTTCGACTCCATTCAAAAAGCAGTCGAAAACGTCAACACCCAAATCCAGGAAGTCTCAGCAACCGCCGAGCAAATGTCCGCAAGCTCAGAAGAAGTCACAGCATCAGTAGAAGAAATGGCCAGCATCGCCACCGAATCCGCAAGCTCCACCCAGCAAGTCGCAGCCGGAGCACAGCAGCAATTCTCTTCCATCGAAGAAATCGGCCAATCCATCAGCCAGCTCGCCGACCTCGCCGCTGACCTGCAAAAGGAAGTAGCAGCATTCAAAACCAAATAATAGAAAAGAAGCTAACCTGTGTTTGTGGGGTTAGCTTTTTTAGGAGATTAATATAGAGAGTCGCGGTTTCTTTAGTATAGACCACGTGAAAATAGAAAGTTGCGTTTGCTTGGTATGGAACATAGGAGTAAAATCACGTCTGCCTCCGACCCCAATTTTCTGCAGAAATGGGGACGGAGCAAGAACCTTGGAACCCATTATCGCCGTAAGGCTGCTTGAAAGTGGTGCCAGAGCTTTGCTGCTTTATCAGAGCGGGGGACGGAGGCTGCCTCCGTCCCCAATTTTCCACAAAAAAGGGGACGGAGCAAGATCACAGCAACCCCTTCCCGCTGTAAGGGTACTGGAAGGTGGTGCCAGAGCTTTGCTGCTTTATCGGGGCGTGGGACGGAGGAAAACGATGCTTAGATTATCAAAAAAAACCCCAACCGAAGGACGTCTCCCCTGTATAAACTATTTTTTTCTACTAAAGCAAATCCAATATGCGATAAAGCCGCTTCCAGTGATTTTTTCGCTAAAATTCCATCCGCCAGCAAATTGCTTTGAACCATATTTCGCGCATGTTCTTGAAGGAACCAGTCAAGATTAGGGTTACCCCGATTATTTCCAGCATCTTGACCAATTGCAGGAGGTGATGCATGACCTCTTTGTTCATCCTGATAATTCCAGATAAATCCAGAATGAGATATTGAAGGTGGCGGTCGGAGCTTTGCTTCAAGGTCGACTTAATAATGATGTCTGCCCTCTTTTCACTAATGTCTCCAATAATGGGCAGAACGGCTATGTATTTTGTAAGCGGAACCGCCGGAGCGGATAGTTCCTCTACTTCCCGATTGACTCTATCCAAATCGAGAACATAGCTTAAGAGGGAAGCCATTGTAGTGAATAGCTCTACGTGTTCTTCCTCGAATTGCACGTTTTGTACATCCAGTCCGCAGATGGTTCCGTAGATCTCCCCGGTACTGAAGTTGATAGGAATGCCAATAAAGCTTCCTCCCTTTAAATTACGGGTAACGGACATGTCCTTCATCCTGTTATGCTGATTCAAATCATGAATGAGCAGGACGCGATCGCCATAATCTACACTCAATTTGCAGAATGTATCTTCAAAAGGCGAGCTCTCCCCTATTGTTAACAAAATCCTGTCCTGGTTTAAGACCTTTTCAATCTTATTGAATTTCTGCTCGTTTTTCGCTAGTAAAAGAGTGTTAATCGGGACAATTCTACCCATGAAAGTTAAAATCTTTTCTGCTGCTTCGTCAAGCAATCCTCATCCTTTTCTGCTCATGTTTGGGCAGCAGATCTGTAATATTTTTAGCGTTCAAACAAAGATCCATTATATTAGACAATCTTCGTCAAAAGCCCTGTCAAACCAGCTGCCCGATATGCTGGAGGGATAAACGAAATAAATCCTGGTAAGCTAAATTGATAGAATGGACACCTTTGGAATATTTATAAAGTAAAAGGCACCAATGATAAGTGCCAATTTTGGTAATGATAACCTTTTTTCGGGATATACGGCCAAGCAGTCTCTATCAAAATGAATACCATATGGTGAGTTCCAAATAAGAGTTTTGGAATATCATGTTGAAAAGAGGCATAAATATGTATAATTGTTTAAATGATTGTCCTTGCAGCACAGAACTTTTACCAATCAACGAAACGTTTGCGATTCCTCCATGTGTTGCCAGAATCGGTACTCCAACAATATATAGCTGCCCGATCAATTTAAATGAAGATAAAGGCTGCTGCTCCGCAGAAGCAGAGGTTGAAGTTTGCGGACAGACACTCCGATGCTCACTAGACCTATATTATGTTCGGTATTCAGGGAATCTTATCTTTACGATAGCACTTCCGGTTTTTGATGGAGAAAACTGTCCGGTACCGGAAATTATTACGTTGGTGATTCCATATGATATCGGGTCCCAAATCTGCTACTACTGTGAAAAATCCTGCCCGCCGGAACTGCCTTGTGAATCCTTTACGATCGAGAATCTGCAAATTGTCCTTGATACAGATAATGATACGGTTACAGTGACAGGTCAGCCCGTATTCGAGTGCCCGTTTACAGCTGAATAATCATTTTGAATGAAGCAGGCCCAGGCAGCAGAATTGCCGGGGCCTGCTTGCTGTTATGAACAAAGCAAGCTCTTAAAAGAGAGCTTTCAATCTATCTAAAAAGCGGGTATACCAAGGCTTTTTTTTATAGTAGTTTGAAGCAGATTTGCCAGAGGAACTTTTACTGCCACTCTTTACAATGATCTTTGCTTGCAGCACAGGTTTCCCCCCGCATCCGCACGGTTTCTTTTTGGCAGCAGCCGTATTATCGCCAGCCATAAACCATACCTCCTTATACGAATTCTATTTATAGTATGCTCTACCAAATCTTCCTGTTTGGACATCCATCTTTTTTTCTTGAATTGGTAAAATTACCGTTTTGGACGCTGAAGGTGCCTGGCCCCACACGCTTCACCGCAGCGGGGGACAGAGACCAATGCGGCCAGCCCCTTGGGCCGCAAGGGATCCGAAGCAAGGTGCCGGAGCTTTAGTTCGCTGCCGTAACACGGGCCAGGCACCGCGCCTGGCCCCACACGCTTCACCGCAGCGGGGGACAGAGACCAATGCATCCAGCCCCTTGTCCCGCAAGCGTTTGAAGACAAGGTGCCGGAGCTTTAGTCCTGCAGTGAAGAGCGGGCCAGGCCCCGCCGCCGCCGCCTTTACCACCGTCCGCCCGCGCCACCACCACCGTCCGCCCGCGCCACCACCACCGCCGTCCCCGCCAGTCCCTGTCCACCCCCACCCAAAATCCCCCAAAATAATGGTTTACCCAAAAAACCAAGTGGGAATATATGGTGTGAAAGGAAGTCCATTCCTCTTACAAAGGCTACGGAGGTGATTGTACATAGATCATAACAAACATAACAATCCCGTTACTTCGACAATACGTTTCTAACAATCTCGTAAACAAAGCACCACTATTTTACAAAATTAGTTTTATCTAAATTTTCTGTCGAAATGAGCAGTTGGGTACAATTTACGAAAGAAAATAAGAAAAATATCCTCTTTATTTATAGTTTATCACTTCCAATTTCGGGTATAAGTAGATAGAATTAACCAATTTTCTACTAATTTCTAAGTAACAATTGAAATTAGGTGCTGTTTAATTTTACAATTAAAGTAAATTCACGTAAGGGAGATGTTGAAGAATGTCAGGTTTAATTCAAGTAACACCGCAAGATCTTGAAACGAAGTCCCAGGAGTTTAGCGCAGAGAGCCAGGGTGTGGGCGAACAGGTAGGACGTATTTCAGGTAAAATCTCTGATCTTAGCGGAGTTTGGAAAGGTAGCTCAAGCACAGCTTTCGCTGATCAGTGGGAGCGTTTAAAGCCATCCCTTGTTGAAATGCAAACAATGCTTGATGAAGTAAGCCAGCAGCTTCAAAATACAGCGAACGCATTGCGTGATGCTGATGAAGAGATTGCGAACAAAATCCGCGGCTAATTGACAGCAAACGATTAATCCAGCAAAGACGCTAGGAGGCGCCATATTCTTCGCGGATTATGGCGCCTCTTCATTTTTGAGGTGAAAAGGCATGTATATAGAAGTGACTGTAGACTTAAAACATTATACGGGAGAAGTATTTGACCTTCGCCTATCAGACTATCATTCAGTAAAAAAAATGATTGATATTGTCTGGCAGGCTAAATGCATTTCTGACCCACCTCGAGAAGGGCATTGGGTTCGCATTCCGAATAAGCAGAAGGTCATCCCTGGTGACCGGCAGCTTGCGGAGAGCGGAATTATGACTGGAGATCGACTTGAAATACTCTAAAGGAGCCGGAACACATGGCAGAAAAAGAACTTGATTATTTAGAGCACCAGCTCGAATGCAAAGTAGAAAAAGACGGCACACAGCGAACCTTTATTTTTCAGCAGGAAAAGATCAAGCTTGACAGTGCGCTTGAAGTGGCGATGCTTGAAAGTCTTGGCGGTGACATTGACCGAAGCATCCAAATGACGGATGATGAGATGATCATCACGGCCCGGCCCGCCCCTTCCTATCAAAATTTTCAAGATTTGCTGGAGAAGGACCGGCACAGCAAATGGGTGTTTGCCCACCAGCTTGTCGAAAAAGTGAAGGCGCATTCTTATGCGCGCCTGCATTTGATTGTTTCGCCTGATAATCTGGCAATCTCAAAAGGTCTTGCCCCTGATTTCCTCCATTACGGCGTAAGAGAAAGCCTCCCTCCCTACGAGAAGGATGATGACCGGGTCTGGCAGGAGGTCAGAGCGGTGATTGCAGCGGCAGTGGACAGTAAGTTTTCCTTTGAACAGTACATTAAATTTCATGAAACGCTTCAGGTCTCTCCGTTGGTGAAAGAAATTTTTGAAACCAAAACACCGGAGGATCTTTCTGCGCTCATCAGCCGGAAGATTGAAAAGCTTGAGGACGATGAGCGGAGTCTCGTACATATCCCGAACAAGAAGTGGAAAACCTTCCGCTACGTTTCACTCGGATTTTTGGTTTTACTGATTCCAGCCCTGATTTATACCGTTTACTCTGTCTTTTTCCTGCAGCCGCAGGCGGAGGCTTACATTAAAAGCGGAGAGTATTTTCAAAACCGTGAGTTCAGCAGTGTCATTGATACGCTTGACCGCTATGAAGCGGAAGATATGCCGGACATTGTCAAATATCAGCTTGCCACTTCCATCATCTCAACCACGAAAGCCAAGCTGACGGAGGAGCAGCGGGAGAGTCTCCTCGGCCAGATCAGTCCGGAAACGAATGCCCAGTTTTTTGATTACTGGATTCATATCGGCCGCGGCAATAATGAGCAGGCGCTGGAGATTGCCCGCACGCTGCGCGATCAGTTCTCGATCGTTTATGCGCTCATTAATTATGAAGCAGAAGTAAGAGCGAGCGACGAGCTGAAGGGTGAAGAGAAGCAGGCCAAGCTTGACGATCTGCAGCAGGAAATTGAAGACTACAAAAAAGAGCAGGACGCTATAAAGAAAGCGGAAGAAGATGCAAAGGAAGAAGAAGAGCAGAAGAAACAGGCTCAGGAAGAAGAAAAGGCAAGGGAAGAGGCTGAAGCAAAGGCGAAGGAAGAGGCCGAAGCAAAAGCGGCAGCCGAGAAAGAAAAGCAGGAAGCGCAAGAAAAAGAGAAAAAGCCGGCTTCTTAACAGAACAGGAATCAAACCGTCCCGCCTATTAGCCTGAGGCGGCCGGCCTTTATTTGCACCATTTCTAGGAGGTAGCTTCTTATGAGCACGTTATGGGTCTTTTATCAGCGGACTTATCAGCCATATACCATATCCAGTATATCCACCCGTTCTCTGACGATTGGTCCTGAGTTCACGGACACGGTCACTGTGCGTTCGTTTCCATTTTCATCAGGATCCCTTGAACTGGAAAAAGAAGAGGGCAGTGGAGAATTTTCGGTTTTCCACAATGGAGAAAAGTCAGGAAGCCTTCCTGAAAAAGGCTCATTCGTGTGGGAAGAAGCCGGGCAGACCCTTGTTCTCTGTCTAACGCCTGATCCGGTGGAGGCAAAGCCGCTTTTTACCGGGTATCAGCATGAAATCCTTTTCTCACAGGATGAGGATGCGCAGATCGCAAGCTCAAGCCCGACCTCAGACGGCTGGTTCAGATTGAGAAAAGCAGAAGACGGCTGGGTCATCGAATCCAGCAGCAAGCATCTTTATAAAAATGGGCACAGTGTTACAGAAACAACCGATCTGCAGGTTGGAGATATTCTGCTGTGGGGCTTTATGACTGTCCACTTTACGGATCAGGATATTCTTTCCGTCAGCGATCTGCAGGAATTCCGGACTTCGCTTCCGAAAATTGAAAAGCCAGAAAGTGAAATGAAGAAGAAGTATCCGGTTTACCGGCGCACACCGAGGATGATTTACGAGCTGCCGGAGGAAAAAGTAAACCTGAACATGCCGCTTCAGGAATCGGATGACAGCAACCGGGGGCTCTGGCTCATTATTCTGCCGCCGCTTGTGATGCTGATCCTGATGGGGCTCGTCGCTCTCATCCAGCCGCGGGGCATCTATATTATCATCACAATGGCGATGTTCGGAATGACCCTTATTACATCTTCTACCCAATATTTCAAAGACCGTAAAACGAGAAAACGAAGGGAAGCGAGACGCGTGCGCGTTTACGCTGCCTATCTCGAGCGTTCCAGAAAGCAACTGCAGGAGCTTGCCGAAAAACAGAAAAACGTCCTTTTCTATCATTTTCCTTCCTTTGAAAAAATGAAATACATGACCGAGGATATCTCCGACCGGATCTGGGAGCGGACACTTGAAAGCGCCGATTTTCTGCAGCTCAGAATCGGAAACGGCAAGAGTCCGTCCAGCTATACCGTTTCAATGAGCTCATCAGACCTGGCAAACAGGGAAATCGATGACCTGCTTGAACAGTCGCAGGAGCTTGAAGAAGCCTACAAGGAAATCGGGCCTGTTCCGATTCCTGTGAGCCTGAAAGAAGGGGCCATGGGACTGATTGGAAAAGAAAAAATCGTGAAAAAAGAGCTTCATCAGCTCATTGGACAGCTTGCTTTTTTCCACAGCTATCATGACCTCCGCTTCGTTTTCATTTTTGATGAAAAAGAGTATGAGGACTGGCAGTGGGTAAAATGGCTGCCGCATTTCCAGCTGCCGCATGCCTATGCTAAGGGGCTGATCTACAACGAGCAGACGCGCGATCAGCTTCTGTCCTCGCTGTACGAGCTGATCCGCGAGCGGGATATTCAGGAGGATAAAGAGCTGATCTTTTCGCCTCATATCGTCTTTATCGTGGCCAACCATCAGCTCATTGCCGACCATGTGATCCTTGAATACCTGGAAGGTGAAAACAGGAACATCGGCATTTCGGCGATTTTTGCAGCTGAAAATAAAGAAAGCCTGACCGAGCATATTCATACCCTCGTCCGCTATGTGAATGAAAATGAAGGCGACATTCTGATTAAGGAAAAGAAGGCGGTCCAAATTCCGTTTGCCCTTGATCACCATACAATGGAAAACAACGAAACGTTTGCACGGACACTCCGGACGCTCGATCACCAAACCGGAATGACCAACTCGATTCCGAACAGCGTCTCCTTCCTTGGCATGTTCAATGCAAAGGAAGTGGACGAGCTTCCGATTGAGCAGAACTGGCTCACGAGGGAGTCCGCAAAATCCCTTGCCGTACCGATCGGGCTGAAAGGGAAAGAGGATGTTGTCGAGCTGAACCTTCATGAAAAAGCACACGGGCCCCACGGCTTGCTCGCCGGTACGACGGGATCCGGAAAAAGTGAATTTTTGCAGACGTACATCCTGTCGCTCGCCGCGCACTTTCATCCACACGAGGTGGCGTTCCTCCTGATCGACTATAAGGGGGGCGGAATGGCACAGCCGTTTAAAAACATGCCCCATTTGCTTGGGACGATTACAAACATTGAAGGCAGCAAAAACTTCAGCGCTCGGGCACTCGCCTCCATTAAAAGCGAACTGAAGCGCCGTCAGCGGCTGTTTGATCAGTACTTAGTGAATCACATCAATGACTATACGAAGCTTTACAAAAAAGGCGAAGCGGAGCTCCCGCTTCCCCATCTGTTCCTGATCTCCGATGAGTTCGCCGAGCTGAAGAGTGAAGAGCCGGACTTTATCCGGGAAATGGTCAGTGCTGCCCGGATTGGACGTAGCCTCGGGGTCCATCTGATCCTCGCGACCCAGAAGCCGACCGGCGTCATTGATAACCAGATCTGGAGCAACGCCCGTTTCCGTGTCGCCCTCAAAGTCCAGGATGCAAGTGACAGTAAGGAAATTTTAAAAAATGCGGACGCTGCTGCCATCACCGTTACAGGACGCGGATACCTGCAGGTTGGAAACAACGAGGTGTACGAGCTGTTCCAATCCGCATGGAGCGGCGCGCCTTACAACGAAGAAACGCAGGAAGGCGAGGATGAGGTTGCCCTCGTCACAGACCTTGGCTTCGTTCCGCTCTCCGACCTGTCCGGAACGGCAGAGAAAAAGCGGGACGCTCAGACTGAAATCGAAGTGGTCGTCGGGAAAATTGAAGAGACCCAAAAAAAGCTCGGCATCAAAAAGCTCGCAAGCCCGTGGCTGCCGCCGCTTGAAGAGCGCCTTTCAAGAATCGCCTACATGTCCGAGCCGCAAAATGAAGTGGTGATGGGCATGATCGATGAACCGGAAAAGCAAAGCCAGACTCCGTTCTCCTACAAGATGATCGACGATGGCAGCATCGGTATTTTCGGAACGTCAGGCTACGGGAAATCCGTTTCCGTCATGACGCTTCTGATGGGAATGGCCGCCAAGCTGACTCCGGAGGAGCTGCACATCTACATGCTCGACTTCGGCAACGGCGCGCTCCTTCCGCTCAGACAGCTTCCGCATACAGCGGACTATCTGCTCATGGACCAGCCGCGTAAAATTGAGAAATTCATGGTGCTTATTAAAGAAGAGCTAACCCGCCGGAAAAAGCTGTTCCAGCAGCATGAAGTGAGCAGCATCAAAATGTACAACAACCTGAACGACAATAAGCTTCCAATCATCATGCTCGCCATCGAAAACTTCGATATCATCCGCGAAGAAATGTATGATCTGGAAACAGAAATCAACCAGCTGCTCCGCGACGGGCAGTCACTCGGATTGTTCATGATCCTCACAGCGTCAAGAGGGAACTCCGTCCGCCATGCCATGATGAACAACCTGAAAACAAAAATTGTCCATTATATGCTCGACAGCTCCGAGGCGTTCGGCATCATCGGCAAGCCTCCATATGATATGGAAGCCTTGCCTGGACGGGCCTTCATCAAGAAGGATCAAACCTACTTTGCCCAAATGTTCCTGCCGGCTGACGGAGCAGATGACTATGAAATGATGGATCAGCTTAAAGAGGATATCCAGATGCTTGTTGAAAAATACAGCAGCTGTAAGCGTCCGAAGCCGGTGCCGATGCTCCCGTCCGAGCTCTCGACGATTACCTTTACCCAATACGTCGAGACCCAGCCAAAGCCAGGCATCATTCCAATCGGGCTTCATGAGGAGCTTGTGCAGCCAGTCAGCCTGAACCTGCTGAAAAACAAGCACTGCCTCATCATCGCCCAGGCTCAAAAAGGGAAAACCAATGTGCTTAAAGTCATTATCAATACCGTTCTGAAAACACAGGAAGACCGGATCGCGGTATTTGACTCCATCGACCGCGGCCTCTCAAGCTACGCCTCCGAGGATCGGGTGGATTACGTCGAATCGAAGGAAAGCATCACAGCATGGCTCGATCAAACCGAAGCGGTCCTAAATGAACGGGACAGACAGTATGTCCAGGCCGTTCAGGATGGAAAAGCCGGGGACCTGTTGTTCCCGCCGCTGATCCTTGCCATCGACGGCTATGGAAGATTCCTGCAGGCCGCTGAGCCGCTCTTGCTGGACCGCCTGTCAAAGGCTATGAAAAATTACGGCCACCTTGGCTTTAATATCATTGCTTCAGGAAATCCGAACGAAATATCAAAAGGCTTCGACGCTTTATCATCTGAACTCAAGCAGGTCCGCCAGGCTATTATTTTAATGAAAAAATCCGAACAATCGCTCGTGCAGCTGCCGTATGACCGCAAAGAACAAGAAATCAGCGCAGGCTTCGGCTACTATGCAGACAACGGAAAAGTGACCAAAATACAAATTCCTCTAAGCGCAATTGAAAGGAAGATCTATTCATGACGGAACAAACAAAACGTATGATGAAAATGATCATGGCTGTCATTCTCATTCTTGCCGTCCCTGCCCTGTTTTTCCAGACAATCGGAGAAAATCCGATGGAGATCCGGAACAAATCAGCCAAAGCCATCGCTGTCGTCAATGAAGAAAACGGCAGCGAGGGGGACCTCGGAAAGGAAGTATTCCCGGTCTTCAAAAAAGACTCCAGCTACGAATGGATCGATACGACCCGCAGTGAAGCCGAAAACGGCCTGAAAAACGACTCCTACGATGCGGTTGTCTACATCCCGAGCGACTTTACAGAAAACATTATGACCTACGAAAGCGAAGCACCCGAAAAAGCGGAATTCAATTTCAAGGTAAAAGACCAGCTCACAGCCGTCGACAAAGAAAAGGTCCTCGGTGAAATCAAGGAAGCATCTGACCGCGCAAGCAAAACCATGTCCATCATCTACTGGGATTCCATTGCCCAGGAAATGGACGATGTAAAAGAAAAATTCGACGATATCCTTGAAAAAGAAGAAAACTTCCAGGCAACAATGGTCGCCTTCTACAAGCCAAGCTCCAAAGGACTGGCAGAGGAGATCCAGAACCAGCAGGAAATGCTCCAGCAGCTTCAGGGAACAATGGCCGACGCCTCCAAAGAAGCTCCTGACCGCGAGCAAAGCGCAGAAGAACTGGCCCAAAGCCTCGAAGGATTCTTAGGCTACGTCAACGACTACCGTGATTACCGGGAAAACCAAATTTCCCTCATGAACGAGGTCCAGCAGCAATCGCTGTCCGACCTGCAAAACACCATGCTGAGCTACACTGAAACAAACACCGGCTCCGCCGGCATGTTCGCAGCCCAGACAAACGCCTACTATGACGAACTGTTCGCAGCCAACGAATCGCTCAATGCCGGAAACACAAGCATCAGCGAGCTCGAGCGCAGCCTCCAGGAGCAATCCCGAAACCAGGAAACCGAACTGCAAACCGTCTACACCCAGTACATGGAGCTCTACCAGAAAGCCGTCAACCAAAACAGCCTCACCCAGCTCCAGCAGGACATGCAGCCGCTGAGAGCCGAGCTTGAAAAAGAAACCGAAGAACCGGAAACCCCAGATCTGCCGGACACACCTGACGAACCAGGCGAACCAGACGAACCGGGAGACCCGGATAACCCAGGCAACCCCGACCCGGACGACCCAGGCAATCCGGATGAACCGGGAAATCCTGATAACCCAGGCAACCCAAACCTGGATAACCAAAACCCGGATAACCAAAACCCGGACGAGCCAGGTAATCCAGACGACCCGGGCAGCCCGAACCCGGACGGGCCAAATAATCCAGACCAGCCGGGCAACCCGGATGACTCCGGAACACCAGGGAACGAAGGAATTCCAGAACTCCCAGAACTCCCTGAAATTCCCGGAGCGGATCCAGCCCCTGTCAATATGTCGATTGCAGCATTCTCCCTGTTTGAAGAATTTGAACAGGTAAAAGACGAAGAAGGCGGCGGTGATTTTGGGGAACAAAGAAAAGCACTGACCGAAATCGAAAACGAAGCAAAAGCCCTTCAGGAAACACTGAACGCCATTCCGGATCCTAAACCGCAGGAAGCCGTTTCCGTAGCGGAAGGACTCGGCGGAATTGCCGAAAAAGCAAAGCAAATCGAACAGCAGCTCTCTGAAAAGAACAGCGACGGCCTGCTCGAACAGATCGCCAAGCTGACAAAAGAATATGAAACCCTCGCCAAACAGCTGGCGGATTTCGAAAAAAGGTTTGAACAGGTCAGCGAAAACAACAGCAAATGGAAAGAAGCCTACGGCCAGCTCCTAGAAGGCTATGAAATGCTGTCCGAGCAGCTCGCAGCCGTCCGCGGCAGCATGGATGGAGCCGTCCAGTCCATCGAAGCAAAAGAGCGCGCCATTCTGGAATCCTCCAACCTGTCAGAGGAACGCAGAACAGCTCTGGAAGAACTCTTTGAAAACCCGATCACGAACCAGGACACCACAGCCCTGCTGCAATACTATGCAAAGCTTGACGCATACGACGAAACCTTGAAAAAGCTATACAGCAATGACCAGTCCGCCATCGACACCGTCATGGGCAACGAAAACCTGGACACCCAGACAACGGACCTCCTGAAACCCGAAGAGTCCGTAACCAAACCGGCAGAAGACATCAAAACCCTTCTCCCATCCGTCCAGCTTGAACTGTCCCGTCTCGAAGAATCGCTCAGAGGCTATGTAGAAGAATACAACCTGGCCACAACAGACGCCGAAGCCGCCATGATGGAAGAAATTGCAGCCATCCAGACGACATCAACCGACCTGCTCGCCCAAATCCAGTCACCAGGCGGTGAACCCGTACTCGGCCAAAACAGCCCTGCACCAGCACCCGAACAGCCGGCAGCAAGCGAAAGCGGCCTGGTGAGCGGAAGCCAAAGCGTCGCCACCCAAATCGGCCAAATGAACAGCCTGCTCGGAAGCCTCGGCGAACGGCAATCCGGCATCGTCACCTACACCGACGAGCTATTCGAAAAAGTAGACGAAGTCCAGGAAGAATCCGACGAACTCAACGCCAAATGGGCAGCCAACGTAGAAGCAACCGAACAATCCCGCGACCAAATCTTCGACGTCCTCAGCAACACCGACGTCGACGGCCAGGACAACGGCTACGTCTACGAGCATCTCGCAAGCCCAATCCAAATCTCAGGCGACGAACCAATCGAACAAGCCAAATCCGTACCACCGGTCGTCATCCTGGTCATCGTCATGCTCACAAGCCTGCTGATCGGATTCTTCAGCACCTATTTCAAAGCAGCACCAATCTGGCTGAGCGCACCGCTCTTCATCCTGCTCAACATCATCGCAGGACTCATCATCAGCCTATTCGGAGCAGACATCTACTCATTGCCTGAAGACAGAGCCATCCAATGGTCCATCTTCACCATTCTGCTCCTGCTCACAGCATCAAGCATCATCCGGGTCGCCTACATGCTCGGGAACACAGCCGGCATGCTCGCAAACATCGCCATCATCGCCCTGTTTGTCAGCCCGCTCCTGTCCCTGACCGTGCCAAACTTTACATTCAGCGACCCAATGTCAGCCGTCTACATCTCCATCCAGGAAGATGCAAGCAACCTATTCACGGAAGCCGCACTCGTCCTCGGAGGAATTCTTGTCATCCTGACCATCGTGCCGATCATCATCAAAACGATCATCGACAACCGCGAAGCCAAGGAAGCACAAGAAGCCTAACCAACAACGCCATGACCCAGGAGGGAACGGGCACATGAAAACCACCGGAAACACGAAAACCATGGGTTCTATGGAAATCACCGGAACCATGAAAACCATGGGTTCTATGGAAACGACCGGAACCACGAAAACCATGGGTTACATGGAAACGGTCGGCACCATTAAAACCAGGGAAACCATCGAAAGCACAAAATCAATCCAGGGTACGAAACCCATCGGAAAAGCAAAACCCACAAACAACTGGAAAATGGCCGCACTGCTCTCAGCGGCCCTTTTCTTCCTAATTCCAGCGGCACCTGCATCAGCAGAAGAAACCGGCACCATCGACATCGAAGACCTGGAACCCAACATCTATCAAAAAGAAACCATCAAACCAAAAACCGACTACTTCAAAGACGAATCACTCTACAACAAACGCCAAGCCATACCCGAAGCCCAAAAAGACCTGGTCTTCACCATGCCCGACCCAGACCCATTCAAAGAAATCAGAAACGAACTCTTCACCGCCTACAGCATCGAAAACGACACAACCGGCGCCAAAGCCAAACAGCTCGAACTCTTCCTAAACAGCGACCAGCTATTCCAAACCGCCGCCACACCGGCCACCGAAGAAGAGCTGCAGGAAGCCGAACAAGCCACCTCATCCCTCACCATCCTCTACATGATCATCATCGGCATCGGCCTCCTGCTGATCCTCGTCCTGATCATCCCGAGAATGACAGCAGGGAAAAAAGAAGAACTGTAACAAATGAACAAAGCCTGGCGTGTGGGGGCTTTGTTTTTTTTGGTTTTTTGCGGTGACGTCAGAGGCGGAGTCCGGCGAGGAAAGGCTCCGGCGGCACCGTGCCAGACCCGCACTCCACTACCGAACTAAAGCTCCGGCACCACCTCTCCAATCGCTTGCTGCACAAGGCTTTCACCGCCCAAGCCTCTGACCCCGCATGCGTTAAAGCAAGTGGGGCCAGGCACCGTGCCAGACCCGCACTCCACTACCGAACTAAAGCTCCGGCACCACCTCTCCAATTGCGCGCCACACAAGGCTTTCACCGCCCAAGTCTCTGGCCCCACATGCGTTAAAGCAAGTAGGGCCAGGCACCAACCCCACCACAAAACTAGTAAAACTAACTTTCTTTGCGAAAAATCGCCATTTGCAGGATCTGGCAGCACCGTTCCAGACCCGCACTCCATTACCGAACTAAAGCTCCGGCACCACCTCTCCAATCGCTTGCTGTACAAGGCTTTCATCGCCCAAGCCTCTGACCCCGCATGCGTTAAAGCAAGTGGGGCCAGGCACCGTTCCAGACCCGCACTCCACTACCGAACTAAAGCTCCGGCACCACCTCTCCAATTGCGCACCACACAAGGCTTTCACCGCCCAAGCCTCTGACCCCACATGCGTTAAAACAAGTGGGGCCAGGCACCAAGGCACCAACCCCACCCCACCACAAGACTAGTAAAACTACCTTTCTCCGCCCCAAAACCGAAAAATCCTCATTTGACCATCTCTGTCCCCAAAGCTATTCTAAACCCAACCATAGAAAGGAGTTTTAACCAATGCCGCGCAAACCGAGAAACTGGAAGCCCCACACTTTCTACCACGTCACAGCCAGAGGAAACCGTAGAATGGAAATCTTTCACTACAAAAAGGACCGTGAAAAATACTTAGAACTGATCGGTGAAGTCCGAACAGCCTACCCATTCAAACTTCATGCCTACTGCCTCATGTCCAACCACATTCATCTCCTTCTGGAAACCGGACGCGACCCGCTTGGCACCATTATCCGGGTCCTTCATTCCCGCTACGCCGTGTTTGTGAACCACCGTCACAAATACGAAGGCCACCTCTTTCAGGGAAGATTCGATGCTGCTGAAATTGCAGACGATTATCAATTCAAAGAAACAAGCCGCTACATCCACATGAATCCCGTAAAAGCAAGCCTCGTCTACAATCCGGCTGAATACCTCTGGAGCAGCTACGAGAGCTACATCCGCAACCATCCAAATCCATATCTCACGAAAGAAAAACACCTCGCCCTTTTTCCGAAGCCGTTTGAGAAAAACTATCAGCGCTTTGTCGAATTAAAAAGGCCTTTGCAGGGCGGCAGCGCTACGGACTGATCAGAAAGGAAACCCGCCTTTCTGTCAGGCCGTACGCGTCGCTTCGGGACTAAATGGGCCGATAACCGCGGGCTGTACGGCTAACGCCTACACCCCGCAGGTTCCTGTCCCATTTGCGGCAAGCCGCCGCCCCGAACGAGCCGAAAACCCGCTCGAAATTTGTTTGCTAACATAATGTCGTTATAGAAAATAGGCAGCCGCATGGCTGCCTATTTTGGTTTTCGTACATAGGAGTAAATTTTGCTGGTGCCAGACCCGCACTTCGCTACCGAACTAAAGCTCTGGCACCATCTCTGCAAAGACTTGCTGCACAAAGGATACAGTTCTTTAGTCTCCGTACCCACATGCGTTAAAGCAAGTGGGGACAGGCACGGTGCCTGTCCCGCACTTCACTACCGAACTAAAGCTCCGGCACCACCCCCTGAAACCTCTTGCTGCGCAAGGGTTCAGCCACCAATGCCTCCGTCCCCACACACGTTAAAGCAAGTCGGGCCAGACCCCAAAGCCACCCCACACCTACACCGTCAAACTAAACAATTCCTCCAGCTCATCCGTACTCAGCTCCGTAATCCAATTCTCGCTCGCCAGGATCTCGTCATTCAGCGACTGCTTCTTATCCAGCATGCCGTCGATTTTCTCTTCGATCGTGCCGGTTGTGATGAGCTTGTGCACGTGGACGAACCGTTCTTGGCCGATGCGGTAGGCTCTGTCGGTTGCCTGGTTTTCGACGGCTGGGTTCCACCAGCGGTCGAAGTGGATGACGTGGTTGGCGGCGGTCAGGTTCAGTCCGGTTCCGCCCGCTTTAAGCGACAGGATCAGGAACGGAATATCGCGGCTTTGGAAGCGTTCGACCATCCGATCGCGTTCGGTTTTGGCGACGCTGCCGTTTAGGAACAGGACGCCATCGCCGAATGAGCGCTCGAGCAGCTTTTTCATCATTTCGCCCATTCCGATATACTGGGTGAAAATCAGGCAGCTTTCGTCCTGCTCCCGGATCGCGGACACGAGCTCGATCAGTTTTTCCATCTTATTGGACCGTTCCACCACCTTGCTCGGTGACAGTTCCTTCAAGTAGAGCGCCGGGTGATCGCAAATTTGCTTCAGCTTGCCGAGCATCTTCAGGATCAGCGCCTTGCGCTGCATCCCGGCGACCTGGGCGACCTGTTCAAATGTATCCTTCACGACCTGCTCATACATCGACGCCTGCTCGACGGTAAGCGGGATGTATTCCTTCTGCTCGAGCTTTTCTGGCAGGTTCAGTGCGACCTGTTCATCGCGCTTTGTCCGTCTCAGCAGGAAGGGGCGGATGTATTTCCGCAGCTGCTCGACGAGCCCGGTCTCGCGGTCCTTCTCAATCGGCAGTACGAATTTCTTATGAAACGAGTGCAGGCTGCCGAGGTACCCGCGGTTAATAAAGTCAAAAATGGACCACAGCTCGGTCAGGCGGTTTTCCATCGGCGTTCCGGTCAGGGCGATATGCTGCTCACCCTTCAGCTTCCGGATCGCCCGCGATTGCTTCGTGTGGGCATTTTTGATGTTCTGCGCTTCATCGATGCATACCGAGCTCCACGTCACCTGCTCCAAGTCCTCGAGATCGGAGTGGGCAAGCCCGTACGACGTCAGCACAATATCCTGACCGAGCACACTCGCGCCGAACAGCTCACCGCGCGACCTCATCGGGCCATAGTGCAGCCTCACCTTCAAATGAGGCGCAAACTTCTCGATCTCTTTTTGCCAGTTGCCGAGAACGGACGTCGGGGCGATAATCAGGGCCGGCGTATCGGGCTTTTCGACTGCCTTTACATACGTAAAGTAGGCGATCATCTGAATCGTTTTTCCGAGTCCCATGTCGTCGGCGAGGCACGCCCCGAACCGGTTCTCACGCAAGCCCAGCAGCCAATCCACGCCCTGCTGCTGATAAGGCCGCAAATTTCCAAGGAAATCGCCAGGAACATCATACGTTTTCTCGCTGCTCATCGTCGTCAGCCTCTTCATGATGCCGCGCATCTGCTTGCTGAGCTCGATCTCAATGTTTTCAAACGCGCCGCCGGCCTCACCGGTCTCGTCATCCCGTTCGCCGGCAAGCTCCTGGTGAAGCACATCGGAGACGTGCAGCCCTTCCTTTTCCGCCTTTTTCAAGAGCGTCTTCACCTGCTGAATAAACGCCGGGTCCAGCTTGATCCACTGGCCGCGGATCTGCACGAGCTTGCGCTGGTCATTCACGAGCCGGTTAAAATCCTCCTCCGACATCTCCACTCCGTTCGTCGCGAACCGCCAGTTAAAATCAACGAGCGTATTCATGCCGACAAAGGACTGTCCGCGCGGGGTGGAGGAGAGCTTCGCCTTCACCATCATCTGCGATTCCTTCACAACCTGCCACCACGATGGCAGCAGAATCTCAATCCCCATATTCACGAGCGTTTCGCTCGACTCCGTCAAAAACATCCACGCCTCGTCCTCGGTTACGAGCGTCACTCCGCCGGTAAAGCTTAAGAACGGCACAGCCTGCTGAAACCGGTCCAGCTCCCGCTCGACGTCATCGGCAAAGCCCTTCCAGCCGCGCGGGAGGCTGCCGGGACCTTCATACACATGCAGATCATCCAGCCGCTTCTTGCTCCGGAGCAGCACCTCAAGGCGCCACTCGCCGCCATCATACTCCGGCTCGTTCAGGCGCAGCCCGATCGTAAACGGCTTCTCGTCCACATACCAGCCGATCCGCTCAAGCCAATCCTTTTCATCCAAAAAATAACCCGTAAAATTCGTGAGCACCGGATGGGCATCGGTAATCTCTCCCCACGCTGTGCGCAGACTCTTTTTCATGGAAATCAAATCGGTCACCGCCGCGGAAAACCACTCCGCCGCAAACCCTTCCAGATCAGCACCAGCAGGCTTCCATCCGCTGATTCCTTTTTTCCATACCTCATAATCCGGCATATACGCGCCGTCTGCGACAAGCTCATAAATGCGCTTCGCCGCTGGCTGCAAGCCCTGATCGTGAACCGTAATCCCGGCCATCGAATTGAACGAATCATGTCCGATCAGCTCGGCCGTCATCCACGGCGACAGCAGAAAGGCAGGAGTGCCGATAAACGTAATATCCTCGAGATTCGTCCCATGATGAGAGGATTCATGCCAGGTGAAAAAAACCCGCCGCATCTCATGGAGGCTCACCGGCACCTCGTCCCCCTTAGTGGCCCAAACGGTAAAATGCCAGTCTTCTGTCTGTTCTATATGAAGTTCGTATCGCAAAGACCTATCCATCAATCAGCTTCCCTTTCACGAGTTCTTCCCGGAAGGCCCGCAGCCGTTTGTACCGTTCCTGGAGCATATCCAAATAGTCTTCCCATTCCTCTTCATTCTTCAGCTTTTTATAGAGGCGCTTCACTTTTTTCAGCAACCGGACTGCCCGCTTGTAGCTCTCCCGGTTGCGGATCTCCATCTCGAGGGAAATCGTCTGCTTGTAAAGGGCAAGCACCGCTTCCGGTTCATTTTTCTCCGCTTCATCCAGGTAATACCCCTCGACCTCATAAACCGGGTACCCCAGCAGCATATTCAGCTCTGCCCATTCGTAGTAGCGTTCATCCATGGAGAGGAGGTGTTCATATTCATTAAAGCTGAGCGGCAGCAAGTCCCGGCAGGCCTGCTCATACAGCTCATCTGCCTGTTTTTCATCTGCGTAGGACCCGACAGCGGCAAGCAGAAGCTCAGCTCCCCGTCTCAGCTCCACCTTGGATAAGTCCGACTGGACGTAGCCCGGGATGTTTTCAATCAAATAAGGCATCCACTTTTCGAGCCGGCGCCAGTTCTCGGTGTGGGCAAGCTCATGGACCCAGTTGAGAGAGCCGGGGAAAAGGAGGCTCCCCCCGTCCCGGAGAATGCCGATCAGCTCCTCATCCCGCTTTAGAAGAAAGAGAATCTGGAGCATGCCGTATAGATATCGGGATTCAATCCCGCCGTCCCTGTAATGGGACGTCAGCTTTTCATACTCCTTCTCGAGCCATTTTGGCCGGTTCAGAAGCTCCTCCCAAAGCATTTTATAAATGGGAAGCGCTGACGGATAAAATACCTCCGGCACATCGAGCAGCCGGCGGAAATAGTCCATGCTTTCCTCAAGCAGCGGATCGAGCGCGAACGGCGTCGCATAGCGGGACATCTCATCAAGCTCAAGCTCGATCGCATGCTCCATATGATTGAGGTACACCTGCGCCATATGCTGAAGCGAAGCATCCTTTGCCCTCGTCCGCTTGTAGCTCTCGAGCATCTTTTCAATCGTGATCAGACCTAAATGAATGGTAAAGAGCCGCTTTAGCTCCATTTTCTTCGGGGCGCGCTGCTTCAGCTTGTAAAAATACTGATGATACAGGCTCTGCATTGTTTTGACTGGCAGCTTTTCATATTCCATTTCAAAAAACTGATACCAGTTTTCAATCGAGTCATCCTTGAGCCGGAATTGGGCTTTCAGCAGGTCACTCGCCTTTTTCATATTCAGCATCATTTGGGCGGCTGTATCCTCTTTCCACGCGTCCACAAACGTTCCGATGCGATCCGCGCTCGCATATACATACAAAAAAGCAGCCATTAAATGACGGCAAAACCCGTCCGCAGGACAGGAACAGCTGCTGGCCTGCACAAAATCCAAATCAAGCGTAACCGACACAGGAGCGACATCCTGCACCTTCGCAGAAATCCGCTCGGCGGAAACATTTACATTATAGACACTTCCCTGGCGGTATAAAATCAGCCCTTTTTTCACAAGATTCCGGTCTTCCTCATCAGCCGGATTTAAAATCGTCCGCAGCCGTTCAGCCGTCAGCAGAACGCGCTCCTTATCAAGGTCTCGCATCAGCAAAAGAAATCTCTCCTTTCGGGCGGAAGGGACAAATGGCACGCCCGCTTATCGAAATCTTTAAAAGTCCTAGCACAATAGGCACTTCCAAAGAAAGTATCCATTCCTATATTATAACGTAGAAAAATGTTTCGTTAAAAGGTTTCGAAAAAGGAAAAAGCGGGGACTTAATTGTCAGAACAACTCGAAGAAAATAATTTCCTGTTGCCAATCCAGCAATCCGGCTTTATAATGTTTTTCATGCCAGATTGTATAAAACTGTAAAATGAGAGGGAACGACGAACAATGGACATGAAGCAGATGAAGCAAGAAGAGTTTCTGCAAATCCTTATGCACGCCTACCGCACCGGCGAGCAAAGAAACGTATCGACGAAAGAAATGCTAGAGGAAATCATCTTGCAAATGAAAAAAGTCTACGCATCCTAGATCAGGATCGCCATACATGATAAAAAAGAGTCCGGACACCCGCCCCGGACTCTTTTTCTGTCTTTACATAAATTTTACAAAAAAGCTACCCTAGAACATGAGTCTTTTGGTATAATTCCTTTGACCTAAATAAAAGGAGAGATATCCATTGACTTGTTCAGTATGCAGCACCCAGCAGCAGGACGGCAGCTTCTGCGGATCATGCGGAGCCGCTCTAATGGGCGGAAATGCAGCCGCGGTACAGCCGGCAGCCCCGAATGCTTATGTCCAAAAAGGAAAAGAACTAAGCGGCCTTTATTTTTCTTATTTCGCCAGAGCCCTAAAATCCCCGGTAAAAGCAGCAGAGAATGCAACGCAGCGTGATTTCACGAATGCGGCGATTACGATGGCCCTGTATGCATTAATCCTTCCCCTTATCGCCTTTATCATCGCAAACCGCCAGTCGTTTATCCGGGTTCCATTTGAGACCGTTGTGCTCATGCCGGCCATTACTCTTTTCCTCATTGTAGCCGTCATGGCAGGAGCTGTCTTTGCATGCCTGAAAATGGCAAGAGTGAACACCCGTTTTTCTGAGTCGTCCGCTGTATTCGGAACGTATTTGATCGTCCCTGTAGCCCTGTTCGCAGCTGCACTGATCAGCACATTCATCCAGGCGGATTCCCTGGCAGGAATTTTCGCCGGCCTCGGCCTCGCAGGATTTTTCCTGGCACTTAACTACACACTGACAAACTTTAAAAGCCGTTCAAATGGCGGGCTCGATCTATTTTACGCCGGCCTCATCCTGAATATCATTTTCACAATCGTGATGTACGTGGTGGGCAAAGGCGTTCTGGAAGCCATTGAAGACAGCCTCAGCAACTCGTTCCTTTTTTAACCAGCCTGAAAATCACGCAACATCCAAACATTGCGGGATTTGCGTGTATATAGTAAAATAGACCTACAAGAACCTGTCGAATCTTTCCGATAAATCAAGTGGATGCTAGAAACCTTTGATTAAGGAGAGAGAAGATATGTCCAATATGTGGCTGACACCAGAAGAAGCAGAGCAGAAGAAAAAGCGCAAAAATCAAATGATCGTCATTGCGATTCCTGTCATTACGATTCTCGCAGGGGCCGCGATCACCCTGCTGTCCCATAATCTGTAAAGCAGAACCGGTCAGTTCGCTGGCCGGATTTTTATTGGAGTTTTGTCAAATTTAGCAGTTTTGGAAAATGGTAGACGCTCACTCATTTTTTGTACCTTTGTAAATAATTTGTATCTTTTTCCTGAAACTTGTGGAAAAATGTAAATTTGCCAATTATAATAGCATGTATTGTTACTAGTTTACGAACATCGGAGGTCATCATGGAAGAAACCATCAGCTTAAAAGAGCTGTTTCAGACGCTGAAAAAGCGGCTAGCACTCATATTCATCATCACGGCTCTTGCCACCGCAACGAGCGGAATCATCAGTTACTTTTTCTTAACCCCCATCTATCAGTCGTCCACGCAGATCCTAGTCAACCAATCCAAAAACGATCAGGAAATGTATCAATTCAACCAGATTCAAACGAATGTACAGCTCATCAACACCTACAGCGTCATCATTAAAAGCCCGGCTGTCATCGATAAAGTAAAAGATCAGCTAAAATTGGAAAACATCGATTTAAGTGAAACCATTTCAGTCGCAAGCGAAAAAGATTCCCAAGTCTTCACCGTAACGGTAGAGGACGAAAACCCTGCACAGGCAGCAGCCATCGCCAACGCAACGGCAAAAGTGTTTCAGCAGGAAGTAAAAACGATCATGAATGTAGATAACGTAAGTATCCTATCGGTTGCCGAAATGGGAGAGGATCCATCTCCAATTAAGCCGAAACCGGTTTTGAATATGGCGATCGCCATGGTAGTCGGTTTAATGGCCGGTGTGGGAGCAGCATTCCTTCTTGAATACCTGGATAACACCATCAAGACCGAACAGGATATCGAAAAGCTTCTTGGACTGCCGGTTCTTGGAGCCATCACGACAATCAACCTGGATGAACAAGCACAAGCCCAGGAACGAAACGCCAAAGTGAAAAGCTACAGAGGTGAGACATATGGCTCGTAAAGACCGCCAGCAAATTTTCCAGCTGCAGAACCGCAGCCTTATATCCATGACAGACCCGAAATCACCGATTTCAGAGCAATACCGGACGATCCGGACGAACATTGAGTTCTCCAATGTGGAAAACGAATTAAATTCCATGATTGTGACCTCCGCCGGACCGGGTGAAGGGAAATCAACAACGGTCGCGAACCTCGCTGTAGTATTTGCGCAGCAGGGAAAACGGGTACTTCTTATCGATGGAGACCTTAGAAAGCCGACGGTTCACTATACATTTAACGCAGAAAACCATACAGGCTTAACGAATGTGCTGACAAAGCAGGTCATGCTGGACCATGCCATTCAAACGACATCTGTCGACAGCCTGGATGTGCTGACGAGCGGTCCGATTCCGCCGAACCCATCTGAGCTTCTCGCCTCCCGCAACATGAGAGCACTGCTTGAGGAAGCGAAGAAAATGTATCACCTAGTTATTTTTGATACGCCGCCAGTTTTGGCTGTAACCGATGCCCAGGTTCTGTCTAACCAAACGGACGGAGTCGTTCTCGTAGTGGGAAGCGGCAAAACGGAAACCGATAAAGCTCAAAAAGCAAAAGAGCTTCTTCAAAATGCCAATGCGAAAATTCTTGGAGCGGTATTAAATAACAAAAAACAGGAAGATTCTCACTACTATTATTATTATGGGGTAAAAAAGTCATAATTCGACAAAATCCACCCCTTTCCCGACAATTCCAGGCATGGTAGTATTACCCTTGTGTTATTTTTTTGAAACCAATAATTCAAAAGTTGTAGGGAAAAAGAGGTGGATTTACTTGATTGATCTTCACAGTCATATTCTCCCGGGGATTGATGATGGGGCACAAACGCTCACAGACACCATTGAGATGGCAAAAGCAGCGGTCGATGAGGGGATCACGAAGATCATCGCAACCCCCCATCATCAAAACGGGAAATATATCAATATAAAGTCAGACATCCTAGTAAGAACAGAAGCAGCGAACAAAGCACTAACCGAAGCAAACATTCCGCTCACCATTCTTCCAGGCCAGGAAACCCGTATTTACGGGGACATTCTGGAGGATCTGCAGAAAGAGGAGATCCTTGCCTTAAACGACTCGAACTATCTCTTTATCGAAATGCCAACAGGTCATGTACCAAGATACGCAGAAAAGCTACTATTCGACATCCAAATGGCCGGACTCACTCCAATCATCGTCCATCCCGAACGAAATAGCGAAATCATGCAAAACCCGGATATACTTTACAACCTTGTCAAAAAAGGTGCCTTAACCCAAGTCACCGCAGGCAGTATCGCTGGCGGCTTCGGCAAAAAAATCAAAAAGCTGTCCCTGGACCTAATCGAAGCCCAACAGGCCCACTTCATCGCATCAGATGCCCATAACACCAGCTCAAGAGGATTTTATATGACAGACGCCTATTCCGAAATCAGCAAAGAATTCGGCCGGCAGGCAGCCTACTATTTTAAGGAAAACGCCGAGCTGCTCATCGAAAATCAAACCGTGTACAAGCAAAACCCGGAACGGATCAAAAAGAAAAAGTTCTTAGGAATCTTCTAAACAATCATTAAAAGGTGATGCCTCCTAACCTCTATCAACGGAGACACTCGGCCGCACTGTGGGTGCAAACCTTAGACGCTTGTCGTCAGTAGTGCGGTGTGAGGATGGGTTAAATGCCCTTCTTTATTAAATTTTTAAGATAGTTAACGAAAGATTGTTACGGTGAGAACGATTTTCCGTTAACTATTTTAATGAAAAATGTTAGGGAAAAGGTGAATTAACATGAAAATTGTAGTTGTAGGAACTGGATATGTCGGTCTTGTATCCGGCAACCGTCTTCTTGAGATTGGCCACACTATTCATCTATTGATATTGAATCTAAAAAGGTAGATGAAAATTAAAGCAGGGATACACCCAATCTTTGAACCGGTCCGGATGAACTAATGTTGAGTACATCAATGAAAAGAGATTTATTTCACAACGGATCATGTCGAGGGTTTTGAAGGTACTGATGTTACTTGCATAGCTGAAGGCACACCTGAGAATGAAGACGAATCTGCCAACCTGACATATCTTACAATATTGAAGACGGAAATTCGAAGCGCAAAAATAATTAAAACCTCAGCAAATATATTCCTTACATCTGGGATCAGTTTTATTGATAAGATATCAAATTTCTGTGAAAAATTAAATACAAACGATGAAGATGTGCAAACGGATTGGGCTAGGACAGCAGAATTGGCTCTCAGTTCCTGTATCCAGGAACTAGAAACGGTGGATCATGTTTTC
The DNA here is from genome assembly GCF_050107635.1 of Metabacillus sp. 113a. Lineage (NCBI taxonomy): Bacteria > Bacillati > Bacillota > Bacilli > Caryophanales > Bacillaceae > Metabacillus > Metabacillus sp. 113a. The sequence continues at coordinate 325,387 of NZ_JBNILJ010000002.1, forward strand.
AAAAGGATACCAAAGCATTTATTCAGTTTGCAGGAAATATAGAAAGTAGTCAGTGTTTATTAAAAACAGCAGGAGATTTTATTGCATAAACTTGAGGACAGATTTGAGATAAGAAGATAGCAATTATGGGCTTAGCATTCAAACCAAACACAGATGACATGAGAGAGGCAGCTTCAATCTTCATCCTAAAACATTTGACTGAAAAAGACGGTAACCTTATCTAATAAATCTTTTTGCAAAGTCAAATGCAAAGAAAATACAAAAATTGATCTTATATGAAATGCAACTGGAGCTTAATAAATGCAGATGCTGCACTTGGAAAGAATTTAAGGACTTAGGTACGAACTTATTCCGAGAACAAATGAAATTACCTATCATCTGCGATGGCAGTAATGTTTGGAGCTTGAAGTAGTTAAGGATTACAACCTGGAATCACTCAATTGGACGAAAAACGATTATACGCTTAAGTTACCAGCTGTATATTCAATGAAAGGGGCGTTTTAATTGAAAAAAGTAAAAAAAGCAATTATTCCAGCTGCAGGGTTAGGGACACGTTTCTTACCCGCCACAAAAGCAATGCCAAAGGAAATGCTCCCGATTGTCGATAAGCCTACTATTCAATATATTATCGAAGAAGCCATCGAATCTGGAATTGAAGACCTTATTATTGTAACAGGCAAAGGAAAAAGAGCGATTGAAGATCATTTTGATCACAACTTTGAACTGGAACAAAATCTCTTTGAAAAAGAAAAGTATGACTTGCTAGAAAAAGTAAAGCATTCATCTGGAATTAATATCCATTATATTCGTCAAAAAGAACCGAAAGGCCTTGGACACGCCGTATGGTGTGCCCGTAAATTCATCGGCAGCGAGCCGTTCGCAGTTTTGCTTGGCGATGACATTGTGCAAGCCGAAACGCCATGCTTAAAGCAGTTAATCAAGGAATATGACAACACTGGCTCATCTGTCATTGGCGTTCAAACCGTTGGAGATGATAAAACGCACCGTTATGGGATTATTGATCCATTAACTAAAGAAGGGCAACTTTATCAAGTTAACCGGTTTGTAGAAAAGCCAAAGCTGGGTACAGCCCCTTCAAATCTGGCAATTATGGGACGATATGTGTTAACTCCAGAAATCTTTGAACTTTTAGAGCATCAGGAGACGGGTGCGGGCGGGGAAATTCAGCTAACAGATGCGATTCAGAAATTAAACGAGCAGCAGCGTGTTTATGCTTATGATTTTGCTGGAAAGCGATATGATGTGGGTGAAAAATTCGGCTTCATCCAGACGACCATTGAATTTGCCCTTCAGCATGAAGACCTTAAAACGGATCTAATTGAACTCATGCAAAAACTGATTGAACAGGAAAGTCTTAAATTACAAAGTTAAGGAAGTGACGCAGAAATGTCACAGTGGGCAAAGGAAAGTACTGCACAGTCCTCGCATCATAATACAACCGTTGATTTCGTTACAACAACGTCTACTTACAAACTTGTCAAGCGCTCTATGGACGTAACAGGAGCACTTCTGGGAATTATACTTTTAAGTCTTTTATTTATTGTTGTAGCCATAGCAATTAAGCTTGAAGATCCTAAAGGACCTGTCTTTTTTACTCAGAAGCGAGTAGGGAAGAATGGAGAAGAGTTTAATATGTACAAATTTAGATCGATGGTAAGTGATGCGGAAGAGAGACTGAAAGAATTGCTTTCTTTAAATGAAGTAACCGGTGCGATGTTCAAGATGAAAAATGATCCTAGAATTACAAAGGTTGGAAAGCTCATCAGGAAAACAAGTATTGATGAATTGCCTCAGCTATTTAATGTACTAAAGGGTGAGATGAGTCTCGTAGGACCCCGCCCTCCTCTTCCAAGAGAGGTCGCTGAATATACGGATTATGATAGACAGCGACTATTTGTTACACCGGGCTGCACAGGAGTATGGCAGGTAAGCGCTAGAAACAGCGTAGGTTTTCAGGAAATGGTTGAGATGGATATTCACTACATTAAAAATCAGTCTATTATTACGGACATTAAGATTCTATGTAAAACAGTCATTGTGCTTTTTGGATCGAAAAATGCATTTTAACGCTAGGTAAAGAATAGCTAAGAACATATGTTGCATATAGTATACAAAAAACGTTGAAGGTATTAGAGTTTTATTAGGGTCAGCAACCCGAAATTCATCTCAATAGTAACTATTCTAACTTTCATGATCAATTGCAATTGTAATCTTTTATCTTTTTAACTTAAATATAAAAAAAAATAGAATTAATCAAAATTTAGGTGAGGAATAAAGGTCAATTCACTGGCTTTAACAATATCTATATTAAAAAGGTGGCTTAAATTTGAAAAATGTACTAATACTCTGTGAAGCTTATGGCGGTGGAGTTAAGACATATGTTGATTCCATAAATTCAAATAAAAAACTATTTCAAAATGCTAATTTCCTAGTCCTAGTTAGTTCAAAACGTTTAGAAAAAGGTATGAAGATTAACAAAGACTATATTGTAGATGATAGTTTGTCATTCGGAAAATCCCCAATTAAATTAATAATTGCTATAAAAAAGATTCATGAGTTAGTTAAAAAGAATAATATTGATTTAATTCATGCAAATAGTACATTTTCTGGTTTGTTAATATATATTTATTCCTTTTTTAATCGAGGAATTTCATATATCTATACTCCACACGGATATTACTCTTTTAAGTCAATGAATAAATTATTAAAAAAATTAACAATGAATGTTGAGAGGAAAATAAATTATATATGCAACAAAGTTATTCATGTTTCGAATAGTGAGGAAAAAGAAGCACTAAAATATGGTTTGGTATTACAGGAAAAATCTGTTGTCATATTTAATGGGGTTGAGGATCCGAACTTTAATCATGTGAAACATAATGTAAACAGAAAGTTTACAATACTAAATTTGGCAAGAGTAGACGACCAAAAAAATCCTTTTGGATTTATTGAAATGGCCAAGTTTTTTTTAGACAAAGGAATTAATGCTCAATTTATCTGGGCAGGTAGTGGAGAATTGTTGGATGAATCAAGAAGAAAAGTAGAACAATATAAACTTAACAATCAAATAAAATTCATTGGTTTTACAGATAATAAAAAGGAAGTTCTATCTAACGCAGATTTATATTTCTCGACATCTTATTATGAGGGATTACCATTCTCAGTGATCGAAGCTATGTCCTATAAATTACCTGTCATTTTAAGTGACATTGTAGGTCATACAGATTTGTTGAAAGATGGGGAAAACGGATACTTATTTAAGCATGATAACTATGATCATGTTTTTAACCTTATTCAAAGTATTATTCTTAATCAGAATAAATGGGATTGTTTATCTAATAATTCCTATAGGTTCTACAAAGAACACTTAAGTTCGAATGTAATGATAAAAAATTTGTCTAAAATTTATGAAACTGGTTGAAATAATATCGACAGAGAAGTATAAGGAGAAATAAATGTTTGTATATTTATTCTTACCTCTAATAATAGTCTATTTTTTATTTATTTCGAGGACAATGGTTATAAGAAGTAGTAAGTTCGATAATAATGAAATATTTGTTGATAAAAACAATATCACACTATATATATGGTTTGTAATCTTATTAAGTCTAGCAGCTTTTAAAGGCATAGAAGTTGGATCAGATTATCCAATGTACTACAATTTTTTCGTCAATCAGTCTTATGGCGGAATAGAATTAGGTGTCCAATTTATTTTTAATTTAGTAGCTCAATTTAATTCATTCGTAATTTTTTCGTTTGTAGTATATTTTATTTTCTTGAATTTTATTTTTCAAGGTATAAAAAAAAATACCCCCAATTACTTAATAAGTGTCCTAGTTCTTATTTTATCATATACGTATTTCGCAAGTTACAATCAAATCCGTCAAATGATTGCCGTTTCACTTATCTTTTGTTTTGTAGAATACTTAGTAACTAACAATAGATTTGATAAAATAAAGTTCTTGTTAATTATTTTTATTGCTTTTTTATTTCATACTAGCGCCATTTTCCTTTTGGTGTTACTTTTAATACCCTCAAAAAAAATCAATCCTAGGTTTGTTATCCCGCTATTCCTTTTAACTATATTCTTATATTTCATTCCGGAATTTAAAAATCAAGCAGGAGAAATAATAAGCTATTTTTCCGGGTTTTATGGAGAAAAATATTCAGGTAGAGAAGCGTTCTTTTTTGGAGTGAATAAAGAGAAAGGATTGTTGCAACTATTACCTGTAATTATACAAATGATAATTGTTGTATTTTCGTTATACTTTTCGAGGTACAAAGATAGTATAAACATAAATAATAAATTATATAACTTAAGTACTAATATAGTTGTAGTCAATTTGTGTCTTTATTCATTAGCTGGTATAGAGGCAATTGATAGAATCCAAGTATACTTTTCATGTTTTAATATTTACTTTTACTCAATTCTTCTCCATTTATTATTTAATCATGATAAGAAAACCTACGGATTTTTAATGGCGGTGTTAATTATTGCATTCTTATTACTTTATTTTACTTTACGGCTAATTAATAATATTCACGGTATAGTTCCTTATACTCTTTTTGAATTCTAATACAAAAATAGAAGTTTCATTTTCACTTAAAACCAATAGAATAATTCGTACGGGAGAGAGCATGATTGGGACCAACTAATCCGGATATATCAGTTATTATTACAGTCTTTAATGGTGATACTACTATATTAAACACATTAAATAGTATAAAAGGTCAAACCTTTAAAAATTATGAAATTGTAATAGTAAATGATGGTTCAACAGATAATACTAAAAATGTATTGGAAAATTTCAAAATAGATAATAAAGATTTGAATATTAAAATATATAATATGAATAGTATGGGAAGGTCTAAAGCGTTAAATTTTGCCCTTAACAAAGCTAGATCTCCATACATAGCTAACTTAGATGCAGATGATTTGTGGGAAAAAAGACACTTAGATATCCAATTAAACAATATTAAGGAAAATAGTGAATTTGGTTTAATATGTACAAATTTTTCTCTAATAATTGGGAATGATATTGATAATTCTATAAATTTGATTGAAAATATATCTAACAAAATCATAGATATCACTCATAAGGTTGGAAGATATAATCCAGTCAATCATAGTTCAGTAATTTATAAAAAGAAGGTAATACAAGATTTGGGTGGTTATAACGAAAATTTTAATAAACTTATTGACTATGAACTATGGGTAAGATTGAGAATGAATAAAATAAAAATAGGATATTTCACTGGGAAAACTTGTATTAAGAGGATACATGAAAATCAAAACTTTGAAAATAAAAAACCCTATAGCTACGCATTGAGCATATTTAAGTTATCTTTTAAAGCGCTCGTAAGTGAAAAAGACTACTTTGGTATACTATTTGTTTTATTAAAATTTCTATATGGTTTATTTCCTCAAATAATAAGGCAAAAACTTAAAAAGATGATTTTGAATAAATAAATGACAGTGAAATTTCTGTAACATGGTAATTAATTCCTAATCTTATTCTTCTGGATGATTTAGTTGAATAATTTAGAAGTAAAATTAAGCATTATACAAATAGACTCTAAATATTACTAGCTTAGAAATCGGAAATTTAGTTATTGGAGACTTAAAATGAAAACAATTAAAGATATATGCGAAAAAATATGGAAGCTTGAAGAAGATTTTAACTTGTTTGATATCAAAATTAAGGGTATTAAAGTATGGGAGATTGTTAGATTTACTGTATTTGTTAGGATAGCAAAAGAATTAGAGTTATATGGACAAGGTGAATACCCAGAAATTTCAACAGTGAAACAAATAAAAAATGCTCAGATGTTTATATTTAACGCCATTAAGAAAAATCCTTTTTCCAATTCTTATAGTGGTGATGTTATGGTATTGGACCACGAAAGAAAAGTTAAAGTTAATAATGAATATATAGACATTTATACAAAGGATTTATTAGATAACATGGATCCTAATGAATTCTTTGTTGTTGAGTATCCTTACCTAAACAAACACTATAGTAGCACTAAAGATCCGAATAGAAGTTATATGGATTACTTTTATATAGAATCTGCCATTAAATTTCCTTTCAATCTGTTTTTGTTTAATAATCAAGAGAGAGAAACAATAGATAAACTACAAACTCTATTTAAAACTACATTTGATATTAACTTTGATTTTAGAAGAATGTTTTATAAGAAAATATTTATTTTTAAATTGAAATATAATTTTTTTACTAATATTTTAATAAAAAAGAAACCTAAGCTTTTATATCTTGTAGTTTCCTATAGTAATATGCCACTTATAGCTGCTGCCAAAGATTATGGGATTGAAGTTATAGAAATCCAACATGGTGTAATAACACCATTTCATTTAGGATATAGTTTTCCAGTTGATAAGGAAAAAGTTAACTATTTTCCAGATAAATTATATGTATTTGGTGATTATTGGAGAGATTCTGTAAGTTATCCGATCAGCAAAGAAAATATTATTTCTTATGGATTTCCTTATATGCAACAGAGGATTGAAGCCTATAAAGGATATTCAAAGACTAAAAAACAAGTTCTAGTTATTTCACAGGGAACAATTGGGGATACTTTATCGGAATTTACGTACAATTCAGCTAGGATGTTATCAGACTATCAATTTATTTACAAATTACATCCCAGAGAATACAACCAATGGAGAACATTGTACCCTTTTTTAATTAAAGCTGAGAAACTCCCAAATTTTACAGTTGTAGATAACAACATAAAAAATTTGTATGAATACTTTTCTGAATCAGAATTCTTAATCGGTGTATATTCAACAGCAATTTTTGAAGGACTTTCCTTGAATTGTAAAACAATACTTGTTCGATTACCCGGTATAGAATATATGAATGACCTAATTAAAAATAAACATGTTATTGCAGTGAATAATACTAACGAGTTGATTAAAGCCCTAAATAATTACAGTGATAATGTTACATTTAACGAAAAGTATTTTTTTAATTAAACTTGTAATAATAAGTGTTTTTCCCCATTTAAATAACAAATAATTAATTAATGACTTAAATATATTTGCTTAATTAGTTACAATCTAGTGTGTTGTCACATACAGCAAATTAGAAATGAATCACACGAAAAATTATTGTATGTTGGGAGAAAATTTTTATTCTATAACTTTGCATCATGGAGTAATTCAAATACTATGTAACTAATATAAAAAGGTGATGTGTATATGAATAACTGTGGTTATAATATCGTTGCAATTATTCCAGCGAGAGGGGGGTCTAAAGCAATTCCACGGAAAAATGTTCGTCATTTAAACGGAAAGCCATTAATTGCTTATACAATTCAAGCTGCAAAAAAATCTCTTTTTATTAGTAAAGTTATAGTTTCAACCGATGATGATGAAATTGCTAACATTGCTAGAGAGTATGGTGCAGAAGTAATTTTAAGACCGGAAAATTTAGCCTCTGATGAAGTGCCACTTGATCCTGTTATTTACGATGCTGTCCAAAAGATTGAGCAACAAGAAAAAGCGTATGATTATATTGTTACTATTCAACCCACGTCTCCATTATTAAAAACAGAAACTATTGATAGTATTCTAAAAAAATTAATAGAAGAACAATTGGATACTGTATTGACAGCCTTCGATGATCGCCACTTGTCGTGGAAGAAACAGGATAATACGTACATTCCAAATTATTCCGAAAGGAAAAATAGACAATATTTACCTTTTGAATACCGTGAAACTGGTGCTGTGTTAGCTTCAAAAAGGAACGTGATAACTCCCAATAATCGGATAGGTGATAAGATTAGTCTCTATGAAGTTGATAAAAATGAAAGAGTGGATATAGACTCACCAATGGATTGGTGGATTGCTGAAAAATTACTAAATAAAAAAAGGGTTATTATTAGAGTCGATGGTTATAAAGAAATTGGACTAGGCCATATTTATCGTTCTCTTACATTGGCAAATGGTATTATGGACCATGAGTTAATCTTTCTTATGAACAACCAGCATCAATTAGGAATCGATATTGTTAAAAGTCAAAATTTTACAGTTGAAACATTCGATGACAATGCAATGCATAAAATTAGTGAAATTAAACCTGATATAATTATAAATGATATCCTAGATACTAAAAAAGAATATATACTAAACTTAAAAGAAATGGGAATAAAAGTTTTTAATTTTGAAGATTTAGGTAGTGGAGCTGAGTACGCAGATGCTGTATTTAACGCATTATATCCTGGCTCAGTACCTAGTGGTAACTTCTTTACAGGTGAAAAATATTATTGTGCAAGAAATGAGTTTCTAAATATTAAGCCTAAAAAAATTGCTTCAAAGGTTAATAATATTTTATTAACTTATGGCGGGACTGACCCTAATAACTTGACATTAAAAACTCTTAATTCAATCACTAAATCTAAACATGATTTTAAGGTTACTATTATTCTAGGTCCCGGTTATACTTATGAAGATGCATTAAATGAAAAAATTAACAAGCTTTCAAAAGAAGTAACAATATGCCGTTCTGTTAAAAATATAGCAGAGTTTATGTTGAATGCAGATATAATATTTTCTTCTGCTGGACGAACAATGTATGAAATTGCTATGGTAGGCACTCCGGCAATAATTATTGCTCAAAATTATAGGGAAATGACTCATTTATTTGGTCACAATTACAATGGTTTTGTTAACTTAGGGATACATCTAGAGAATAGTGAAGATGATATTTTAAATACTCTAGATCGACTAGTTATTGATGAAGATTTAAGAAGAAAAATGAATAAAAGAATGTTAAACCATGATTTAACTAATGGTTTAAAGCGCGTAACGGATATTATCTTTAAAAAATAGAAATAAGGAGTGGTATTGTGAACCTTACAATTAACGGAAAAAAAATAACTAGAGATGGACAAGAAGTATATTTAATAGTAGAAGCGGGTGTAAATCATGGTGGCGATATTAATATTGCAAAGTCAATGATTCGTGAAGCTGCTGAAGCAGGTGCTGACGCGATTAAGTTTCAAACTTATAAGGCAGAAAAATTAGCATCCAAGAACTCTCCAGCATATTGGGACCGTACAAAGGAGAAATCGGAATCTCAATATGAATTGTTCAAAAAATATGATTCTTTTTGGATAGAAGAGTATAAGGTCTTAGCGGATTACTGTAAGCAGTGTCAAATTGATTTTATGTCGACACCATTTGACAGTGATTCAGCAGACTTTCTTAATGAATTAATGCCAGCATTTAAAATTGCTTCCGCTGATTTGACGAACCACCCATTTATAAGGCGAATTGCTAGATATCAAAAACCAGTTATTCTATCAACGGGTGCTTCCACATTAGGAGAAATAGATGAGGCAGTTAGAGTAATTGAAGATGAAGGTAACTCTCAAATTTCTTTGTTACATTGCGTGCTTTCTTATCCTACAAAAGATGAAGATGCCCATATAAATATGATTAAACATTTAAAAAATGTTTATCCTCAATATGTAATTGGCTATTCTGATCATACAGTAGCTGATCCATCAATGATGACACTTAATACAGCTGCGTTTTTAGGGGCAAGGATCATAGAAAAACATTATACCTACGATAAAACATTGGAAGGTAATGACCATTATCACGCAATGGACGCAAATGATATAAAAACATTTAAGAATAATATGAGAGTTGTTAATAATGTTTTGGGGCAGTATTATAAAGAACCTCTAAAGTCAGAAGAACAAGCAATTAAATATGCTCGTAGGAGTTTGGTAGCTACTCAAGATATAGCAAAAGGTACAATCATTACGGAAGAAATGATAACATGGAAACGACCTGGGGTGGGGATATCTCCAAAATATTTAGATTTAGTCATCGGACGTGAAGCAAAATTGAATATCAAGGAAGACGATATTTTAATTTGGGAAATGCTATAAGATCTGATTTGATTATCAAGTTAAAAGGAACTCAGTGAAAAAAATTGCTGAGTTCTTTATGCTTTTTACATCTCATACAATAGTATTTTTTTTAAATAAAAATTTAAGGTGATGGAAAGAGTTTTGTTAAAAAATACAATAATATACACTATAGGAACTATGCTTCCAAAGTTAATAGTATTTATTATGCTTCCTATATATATGAAGTATTTGAGTCCTGAAGAATATGGATTGGTTCAAACAATTAATGCTTTAGTAAGTGTACTTTCTATATTTTATTTGACTTCATTAAGGACCAGTGTAACACGTTCTTATATAGATTATGAAAATGACGATGAAAAACAAGGTTTTATTCTTTCAGTATTTCTATTTTTAATCGCCTTCTCAACTCTACTAAGTTGGGTGCTGTTAAACTTAGAGGTATTCATTACGCCATATTTATTTAATAATATACCTTCAGATCCGTATTTTGGATATATGATTCTACTCAGTTTTTTAAGCGTATTCCCGACAATTCCATTAACTTTATTAAGAATAAAAGAGCAGCCGGTTAAATATGTGACATTTAATGCTGTTGAAACGATACTCATTGTTATTTTAACAATTTACCTACTAATAGAAAAAAATATGGGTGCTGTTGGAAGTCTCCAAGCAATAATATATGCAAGATTTTTAATGGGGATTTTTTATATTATATATTTATTTAAATTTACAAGACTTAAGTTTCGCGAATGCAAACTAGTTTACATCACAAGTTCATTAGCATTAGCAATACCTTTAATTCCACACTTCTTAGCAGGTTGGATTAATAGTGTAGGAGATAGGGTGTTAATTGAGCGATACTTAAATCTATTTGAGTTGGGTATTTACTCAATTGGCTCCCAATTCAATATAGGTCTTATGATGCTTGTTACATCATTTAACATGGCATATTCCCCTAAGTTCTTTAAATTGTTAAAGAAAAATCAATTAAAACAAAATTATTACTCCAAAATATTTGAAACAGTTGTTCTAGCTTTATTAATTCTGAGCCTATTTGGGCTAATACTAATACCTTTCTTTATTAATAACTTTGGAGGTGAATCATATAAATCAAGTTATTTATTTGTCTGGTTTCTTTTTGGAGGAACAATATGGCATTTAGGTTATATTTTATCTGTATCTTCCTTAATATATTATAAAAAGATGAAAAATGTGGCCATTATTACTGTAATAACAGCTATATCTAATATCATTTTAAACTTACTTTTTATCCCTTTAATAGGAATTACAGGGGCTGCTATTGCAGCTTATATAGCATATTTCTTTGAATTCTACTTTGTAAAAAGATATGCTAATCATTATACAAAAGAGCATTTTAAAGTAGAAGGAAAAATGCTTTATATAGCTCAAATTTTATTATTGGCGAATTTAGCCTTTGTCTGGTTACTTAACAACTATTTAACTGTCATAATTACTATAATAATTATTGCTTTTGTATTATTCAAAAAATACGGAAAGCAAGTTCTATTTAAAGAAACCAATTCTTATAAATTATAAGTGTTCTATAAATTAACGTTTTATAAATCGGAAGGATGAGAAAAGTGCCTGAAAATAATAAAAAATACTATATTGCATTATCAGGAGCAAAAAAAAATGTAGGAGATTTTCTGATAACAGAAAGAGCAACTGCTTTATTAAATAGAATTGCTCCAGAGTTTGAGTATGTAATACTCCCGCATTGGAAGCAGATGGATGATATTGAATTTGTGAACAATAGCGAAGGGATCATTATATTGGGTGGACCAGGATTCCAAATGAATATGTTTCCTGGAGTATACAAATTGGTGAAAGATCTTAAGGAAATTAAAGTTCCAATTCATACTCTTGGAGCGGGGTGGAAAGGTATTCCAGGAGATAGAACTACTGAGAAACTGTATGAATTTACTAATTCAGCTAAGCAAATGTTAGAACTGATGAATCATACTTCTGCGGGAATGAGTTGTAGAGATTATCAAACAGAGAGAACTCTAAAAAATAATGGCTATAATAATGTCACTATGACAGGTTGTCCTGTTTGGTACGACTTAAATTCAATCGGGAAGAAGTTTGTTGCTCCAAAAGAAATTAAACGTATTGTTTACACGCCGGCTCAAGACGAAGTATTTTCTAATCAAAGTATTGAAGTATTAAAGTTTTTAAGAAACAAGTATTCTAACTCGGAAATCATTGTATCATTTCATCGAGGAATTGGTACTGTGGATGAATATACTCCAGAAAATGATGCAAGGAATACAAAAAAAATAGCAGATGCTGCCAAAAAAATCGGAGCAAGAATTGTTGATGTTTCATTTGATGCGTCTAATTTAAATTTCTACGATGAATGTGACCTTCATATTGGATATCGAGTTCACGCACATATATACTTCTTAAGTAAAAGGTTACCAAGTATATTGCTTCATGAAGACGGTCGAGGAAACGGTGTCTCAGATGCACTAAATTCTCCAGGTATCGATGCGTATAGAGCTTCAAAAGTATATTCTAAGTTATTTGGTAGATTTAATAAAAACGCACGCATTTTATCAATTTATAGAAAATTAGGATTTAAACTTAATGTTAATATAGTTAATGATATAAACATATTAATTAATGAGTTAGATACACAGGGTTATCAACGTTTTCAAGATGTATCTAACTTTATAGATGACCACTATAAAGTTATGGAAAGATTTATTAAGAATATGACAAACAATAGTTGTAATTGAAAAAATACATTATGTTCTTTAAATTTACCTTATAGAATAGACACTTATAAAGTGCTTTTTCTATAGGGTGTTTTTTGTGTGATTTTAAAAACAAAAAAGTAATCTTTTGAGAAGGAGCACTAGTAGAAAAAAATCACAGCAATAGTGATTGCTACGATATCGTAAAACTATATAGAACTGATAAACCCAGCAGTATAATGTCTAGAAACACAACAATCAATTGTTCTTGAAGTTTTTAAACCATTTGTAGGTCGTCTAGTAGTATATCTATATTAAGTATTAAGTTGCATTTAGGATGTTTTGAAAGGATGTTATTATAAAGTGTCTATTCTAGTAACAGGCGGAGCAGGCTATATCGGCAGCCATACATGTATTGAATTGCTTAAAGCAAACTATGAAATTATCGTTTTGGACAATTTTTCAAACAGCAGTAAAGAATCGTTAAACCGGGTAAAAGAAATAACGGGCAAAACATTTAAAGTCTACGAAATTGATTTGCTTGATAGAGAAGGAATAGATAACGTTTTTAAAGAAAATGATGTTGAAATCGTTGTGCATTTTGCCGGATTAAAAGCTGTAGGGGAATCAATCGAAAAACCTACTTACTATTATAATAATAATATAACGGGTACACTGATTCTGATAGAAATCATGAAAAAGCATTGTGTTCATAATCTCGTTTTTAGTTCTTCTGCAACGGTTTACGGTGTTCCTAAAGAAGTTCCGATCTCAGAAGCCTTTCCCTTGTCTGCCACAAATCCTTACGGCCGTTCAAAGCTGATGATTGAAGAAATTTTGGGAGATCTTTACGTGTCCAATAACGAGTGGAGCATTGCCTGCCTTCGTTATTTTAATCCAATTGGAGCGGACAAAAGCGGTCTGATCGGGGAAGATCCTAAGGGTAGTCCGAATAACCTGATGCCTTACATTACGCAGGTTGCCACAGGAAAGCTGCCTGAGCTGAAAATTTTTGGTAATGACTATCCAACTTCTGACGGCACTGGTGTGAGAGACTACATTCACGTCGTCGACCTTGCGAAAGGGCATATCAAAGCCCTTGAAAAATTAAAGTCAGCAACAGGGGTGGAAGCTTATAATCTCGGCACTGGTAAAGGATATAGTGTTCTTGAGATGGTAACTGCCTTTGAAAAAGCGTCCGGTCAAAAAATCCCTTATTCCATCACGTCACGCAGACAAGGTGACATTGCCGAATGTTTCGCAGATCCATCAAAAGCAGAGAAAGAGCTCGGTTGGAAAGCAGAAAAGAACCTGGATGAGATGTGCCTGGATTCTTGGAGATGGCAGGAGAAGAACCCGGATGGGTATGTTGCTAAGGATGAGGTAAGGGTTAAAATAATTTAGACGGGAATTAAAGAAATTGAAAATGGGAGCGAGTGATTTAATTGCCCTCGTTCCTTTTTCATAGGCAGGTGTTTTTATCCATCATTTGGAAATCAATCAGCAATACAGCTGCTATTAATATTAAATCTCTAATCCACAGCGCTAAAACTTTGAAAGTAATTAACTGTTTATTATAGAATTGTTTTTGTCAAAAATAAATTACCGAAAGATGACGATATTGCCGGTCCAGAAATTGGTGAATAAAACCAGATTATGTATAAAATTAAAGGATCTTTTTGTGCTAATATTAACACTTTTATTTCCTCTTACAAATACTGAAGAATACAGCAAAGCCCTCTAAGTTTCACACTTCATATTCCTCTAAGTAATAAATAAACTTCACAACTTTTAATGACCATTCATGCTTAGATTAATTATTAAACATTAATGTCAAAGAGTTAAAATTACTTTTTCGCAAGAATTTTTCAAAATTTTAATAATTTCCTAAAAAAGTAATTAAATAATAAAGAAGACCTAGTTAAAAATAACCAAAAATTATATAATTACCCTAGATCAAATCTAGGGGGACCATATGAAAACAAACCGCATATTCTCAATGCTATTAATAGCCGTTTTATTGATTTATGGATTGATTACACCGCTAAACCTTGCTGCTGCAAGCGGAGGGGAGCAGGTGATTGTACCTGCTGCCGATAAACAAACGGAATTGCTGAATAAGGTGGCAAGCAAGGGGAAGCTGCAGGTGATTGTTAGATTAAATGAGTCGTTCTCGGTGGAGGGCTCTTTAAGTGCAGATGATAAGCTTGAGCAGCGTGATCGAATTCAGCAGGTTCAGGATGAAACGATTGGTGAGCTGGATACGCTTAGCAGAGCAGAGAAGAAGAGTGTAAAAACGTTTGATACAGTTCCTTATCTATATGTTGAGGTAGATTTGGAGACTTTGAAGAACCTGTATAATTCTCCGAATGTCGTAGATATTGTTGAGGATCAGATTTTGGAGAATGAGGAGAGTCAGTTGGATCTGGATTCTCCACAGCTGTATGAAACGGGAAGCACGGGGACGGTTCTCGCGCTTCCTTTTCGATACATTTTTTTCCTCAGCATTAACCTGAATCTCCCTGAATAATGCAGATAGAACGTCCCAGGTGAAGGTCACCAATACAATAGGGGAATCAGATCGGGTGTCTGTCACCGGTCTTGTATAAGGAGATATTGTAAAAGTCTACAATGCCTCCTCCAAAGGAACGCTGCTTGGACAAATCGCTTCGCCAGGCACTTCAGCATCCAACTCCATTAAACAGCTTGAGGAAATGGCTGGAAAGATTTACGTAACCGTAACGAAGCCGGGACAACTGGAGAGTTCGAGGACTGCAGTATTATATAAAGGTGAATAAAGAAACAAGCCTGCTTACTTGAGCGGGCTTGTTTTTTTCCCTCTCTATCCCTCTATCCTTTCACACTGTAGGTCCATTTCATCACGCACCTCCTCCAAATATCAGGTACACCTTCCTATTTTCACAATCTTTCAAAACAGAAGTGTGACTTTCTGCCAATAGGGAAATATGGTAAATAATGATAAAATTTTAGGTGGATAATAGGGGATTTTGACTTTTGCTAGAGTAACGGTTTCATAGAATGAGGCAGGAGGCTGTTTAGGATGTCGAAAACAATTAAATTGGATCATGCTCAGGTGATGAGCCAGCTGGAGGAGATTGAGAAGGCGCTGGATTCAGTGGCAATTTCTGCCCCTTCGGATTCAGCTGTGGGGGATAATAAGCTTTCGTATACGGATGCCTGGTTTGAGAATGAGAAAGCGATCCATGAGCAGCTTGAGCTGTATGTGAAGGCGGTCCGGCAGAACATTGCGGATACGAAGTCCAATGTGACGTCCCTGAAGGAGCAGGACGAAGCCATTACGAGCAAGTAACGGGAGAAAGGCAGCGTGAGGGATGGAAAAAATATATGATGCTGACAAGTTGACTTCAGCCATGGAAGAAAGAAAGAAGCTCTACAGCGATCTGGATGAAAAGCTTACCGACCTGAAGGGCAAAATGGGAATGCTCGCGGACAATGGGGAATTCCAGGGGAAGGGCGCGGACAACATCAAAAGCTTTTTCCAGGCGCATATGGCGCTCGTCTCCGACTGGAAAAACCTGATTGAATTCCTGACAAGTTTTCTGGAAAGCATTCCTAAACATATGTCCGACTACACCATCGGAGAGGGAACGAGGGTGACCGTTCCTTTTCTCGAGGAGCAGCTGGAGAGCGGATCGAAGAAGAGTAACGACCTGGTCGCGGCCCAGCAGGAAGACATCGCCAAAATTTTGGAAGGCATCCAGGACCTCGTGCCCCTGACCGCCTTTTCAACCGAGACCTTTGATGAGAAGATGAAGAAGGCGGATGAGAAAAGGGCGGAAACGGTGGAAGCGGTCAACACACTGGATGACCAAGTGATGACTCCCGCCTATACAGACGGTGTTACCAAAGCCATGATGACCATTCAAATCGGATACGGCGCCATCATTGAAGCGACGGTTCAGGGCGGAACGGCCCAGCCGATGAACTTCAGCGTGGAAGCCTACAAAAAGCATGACGTCCATGATGCGCGGGAACGAATGGATGAATACATCAACGCCTTCCAGTACCGGGAGAAAAAAGCGGACGAGGTCCGCGCAGAAATTGCCGCCGAAAAAGCCCGGATCGCCGAGGAGCAGGCCCGGATCGAAGCCGAGAAAAACAAACCTTGGTACGAAAAGGCGTGGGAAGGCACGAAGGTGTTCGCCGGAGAAGTCAGCGGCTACAACGATACCGTACGCGCCACAACCGGGGTCGATCCCGTAACCGGCCGCAAGCTCTCCGAGGCCGAGCGCGTAGCCGCCGGCGCCATGGCAGCCGCCGGCTTCATCCCTGTTGTCGGCTGGGCCGGCCGCGCCATAAAAGGCGGAGCCGCCATCGTCAAAACCGCCAAAACCATGAACGCCGCCACCCACTCCCTGGACGCCTACAAAACCACCAAAGGCATGGAAATCCTCAGCAAAACCGAAAAAGGCATCTACGGCCTCTACACCGGCAACAGCGCCTGGGAATTCGGCACCGGCACCGACATGTTCGGCAACCAGCTGACGGAAGAACAACGCATGAACTCACTCTGGGGCGGGTTGACAATGGGGGCTGCCGGGGGAGCGGCACACATTATTGATAAAGGCGGGCTGAGGAAATTAGCGGATAAGGCGCCTTATAGTACGGCATACGTCAAAGAACAAACCGGCAAAGCGAATCAGACGCTGAAACAAATGGGCAACCGGGTAGGCTCTAAAGCAGAAGACGCCCTTCGAAGCTCCGCCAATGCAGCCAATAAACTGGCCACCCACACAAAAGGAGCCGTAAATCAAGTAACAAAGAAGATGGCAAATATCAATGTACCTTCATCCGTCCGGGTTTACTCTATGGATGCAAATGGTGTAAGAATACCAGTTGTGGATGTGGAGAAGAAGCGGCTTGGGGATATGATAGAAGGCATGAATTCTGGTAAAATTGATAATGAGTTTAGTGGGAGTAAGACTAGTACGGCCCGAAATATAGACCAGATTGATTATGGTGCTTACTTAAGGAAAAATAAAGGTGCTCCTCCTGAAGATATGTATGACCCACATGCACATCATATAGTTTTTAAAAAAGGAAATGGGAAAGAACAAAAGGAACTAGTAAAAGAAGGTCAAGAAATATTAATAGAATATGATATAGACCCAATTTCAGGGCTTGAAAATCTTGTCTGGGCTCCAAACAGAGTCAAGGGACAACATGGAATTGAAGCATTAAGAAATGTAGTTGAAAATATAAAGAAAGTAAAGGATGCAGGTGGAGATAGAGATGACATGGTAGAGATGCTTGAAAAACTAGGTGATATTGCTAAAAGAAGGAAGTGACTGTAGTTGGATAACCTACAATTGGCAAAAGACATTCGGGTAGCGATTAAAAAAAGCGATACTGGTAAGGTAGTCGAAATAATAGGTTCTAATTCCCATCTTTTAAATATGGAGACACCATTTGGTACATGGCTTCATGTTGCAGCTTCAAGAGGAGAGTTAGATATTGTAAAAACACTCATAGACCTAGGTGCAGATGTTAATAGGAATGGAGGAGCGTATGGCGGAGGTGCATTAAATGAAGCAGCCTCTGCAGGGCATATTGAAATAGTAAAGTATTTGATATCTTGCGGGGCTGATATGGATGTTAGTGAGCCTGAAAGAAATCCATTGTTTGGTTCAATAAGCAACGGCCATGTAGATACCGCAAAACTGTTAATTGAAAGTGGTATAGATACTGCAGTTAAATATAATGGTGATTCAATGAGAGAAATGGATGCATTATCTTTTGCTAAGGAGCATGGGCAATCAGAAATAATTGACCTGTTAAAAAATCTAAATGAACCGTCTTCAACTACGAAAGATACAAACATTGAAAAACATCATCAAGACGAGATAATTAAGTATATTAAGCATCACTTAGGTTCTGTTGATAAAACTATTCATGAAATTGTTCCTGGTAGTAGAGTGGAAATAAATGTAAACGTAATCCCTCCATCAAAGAATAAAGAATTTTTAACACTCGTGACTACTGGTATGAGTAGTGAGCCGATGGATTATTCTAACGATGAAGGTGTATATAAGTATGCAGAGGTATTAATAAAATTGCCATCAGGTTGGATCATTGATAAAGAGAATAGTAAAGAGCAAGAGAAGTATTGGCCTCTTGAATGGTTAAAGAAAGTTGCTCATATTCCGCACATCTATGACGGCTGGATTGAAGAAGGAGTAATAATTCCTAATGGTGAGCCTCCTCAGCCATTTGCAGACAACACAAAGTTATCAAGCGTAATGATATGTAAACCCTATGAAATAGGATTAAAGGATGTAATGACTAAAAAAGGGGACGTACAGTTTTTTACACTTGTTCCTATTTATGAAGAAGAAAGGAATCTTGCATTAGAAAAGGGACATCAATATCTACTTGACCAAATGAAAGATAATGGGATAACAGACGTTTTGGACATCAATCGGATAAATGTTGGTTTAATGTAATTGTTACAGAAGATACCGTGTTCTCAGGAGCTTTTTATTAGATTAAAAACCTAGGCTAGAGGATATAAAATACTAATGAACACTTGATTGTCAATGGGACAACAGGTGTTCTTTTTGTTCAAGGATATGTTCGGCAACCAACTCACCAAAGAACAGCGGCAGAATGCACTTTGAGGCGTTTGACAATGGGGGCTGCAGGGGAAGCGGCACACATTATTGATAAAGGCGGGCTGAGGAAATTAGCGGATAAGGCGCCTTATAGTACGGCATACGCGAAAGACTACGTCGCAAAAGCACAGAACAACATGAAACAAATCGGAAAACAAGTTGGCACGAAAGCCCACCAATTTATCAAAGAAACCCCAGGCGCAGCTAAGCGGGCCCACGTAGCAACAGGTAGGGAACTGGCTAAGGTAGATGTTCCAGTGGTAGTGAGGCGAGAGGTCGTTACTACAACTGGGGAATCCGTCAAAACTCTAAGTATGGAGAGCCGGAAGCTTGAGGATGATTTTGGTGGTGGGAAGGTAAATAAGGGTACTGGTAATGCAAAACATTTAAGTGCTGCACCTAGAATTAAAGAAATTGAAGTTAATTTTAAGAAGAATGTTAAACACGATTCAGAAGAGTATGCCAGGCAACTAAAAGATCAAGAAATAGGTATGAATGAATTAACGGTTGATGAGTATCTAAAGAATAGGGATAGATATATAGCTGAAGGTAGAGCAATAGAGGGAAATGCAGCTCAAAAAATGGCTAGACAAGAAGCTCTGAAAGATAAAATTTCTGAAGAAAACAAGGTCTTTCAAGAGCAGATGCAACTAAGGAAGCTTCAGAATGGATGGAAACAAAAGCAGCACTTCATAATCCCGATCAAATAGCCGGAGGAAGAGTAGACATTATTGGTGGACTAGGAGATAAAAGAATAAATTCCTCGATTGGATCACAATGGAAATATAGAATAGATATTGTGGACGAGCAAATTTTAGATATTGCAAAGAATATGTTACCAGAAGAGCGAAAGACGAGTGATTATAATAATAATTTTGCTCAATCCAATTTCTAAGTTGTTTGTTCTCAGTCTTACTTTCCAATCTTCTTGCTTTTATAATTTTCTTATCTAACCTTTTTAGGCTAATTAAAAATATGATGAGACTCACAATCAACGGTATTAAAATGAAACTACTATCAATGAAAATTGTTAAGAGGATGTTTACTATTGAAAGGATTATAGAAATTAAGAAGAATATCGCTGTCTTTTTATCTACAATTTCAAAGTTTTTTCTACGTTTCATTGTTATAATATGTTCGACTACCTCTAAGAGCAATTATATTGCTCCTTTATCCCCTCTTAAAATATAGCATATAAATTACCATTAACATGTAAAATTCAGGATAATAAATCACAGAAAATAAAAGACTCCTTTTTAAAAGGAGTCTAAGCTAAATTCATTCGACAATCTTTCAAATCTGGAACAAGAAATCCATATCAGGATTTTAATAAGTTTCGTTTTTTAATCTAAAAAACCGAACATATTGAGATTTTCCAAGTAAAACTGAAAATACTCATCCTCAATATCTGCTTGGATTCCGTCGCTACCTTCTTGAATAACCGCACCTAAAACTAGAGCATTAATATATCTACTAATTTGTTCACATCTATCTCTTACAATGAAGTTTGTAACATATTTCCCATTCGTGCTTTCAAGAAAAATATCAACTCTTCTCCCTTCTTGCTCATCCAGGAGAAGATGATTATAATTATGTTCCTTTTCTTTAACCTTTGAGAAATCTAATGGATTTTCTTGATTATCCTCAATTTGTTCATTATGGTAGCTTTTTTCATTCGGTGAAAAATACTTATTTAATATTTGTGGGTCATCGATGACAAGACACTTGTATATCTTAGAATATACTAATTGATCATCATTTACCAAATCTAAAACTTCAGTTTTTGAAAATTCTTCGCCCTTGAATTTTCTGACAATCCTTTGTTCAACTTCCTCTTTAGTGAAGAATAAAGCAGATTGCCTTTTTAAATATTTGTTTAGTAGATTCTTATAATCCAACATTAATATCTCCTTTATTTAACTGGGCCGCCATAAAATGCATGTGCCTTTGGTGTTCTTTTGTATGGATGCCAGTGATAGTAATATCCTTTTCTAGGTTTTCCGTATCTAGTATCAACTTCATTAATCGGTTTACCACTAGGGTTTGCAGATGCCGCAACACCTTTTGCTTGATTACTAGATGTTGACCAAGTATCTCTACCTGATTTTATTCTTGCTACTGCAGAAGCTTTACTTAGACCTTTACCAATATAAACTCCCCCGCTTTTTACAGTAGCAGCAAAATGATAATAGCTTTTACTTTTATTTGCTTGAGTAGCAATTACATATGCAGCTCCACCCACAATAATCATGGCTCCGGTGTGAAATAGAGCAGTTAAAACAGCAGGCGTCATGACCAACCCTAATGGTATTAAGAAAACTAGAGATGCAGAACCTTCTTCTGAATCAAAGTTGTATTCTTCACCGGTATCTACATCTTCGAAATTAGCCTCAATTTCATCTTCTGAGCTTTGTTCTATTTTTACATCGTATTCTTTTTGTGTAACTTTTCCATCCTCATCAACTTCTTCAGTGTTCACCTTAATAATATCAGAACCAGCTTCAACTACGATAGTGGCATCTGCACTTTCATCATTTGCAGTCTCCAGAGATGTTTCTACTATTAGTTCCTCTGTAGTTAGCTCCAAATTCTCCAATGAAATATTTTCTTCTTCAAGCTCTTTTTCTAGTGTATTCGTTAATACAGTCTCTTGAAGACTATTATTTGTTGTATTCCCTTCAGCGAATACAGTATTTAACGGTAATGAACTAAAAATCAATGTAATTACAAGTAAAACAATAAAGTTATTAAAGAACTGTTTTTTCACAAATATCAACCTCTTTATTTAAATTTAGGTACACCGTGTCCAACACTTTTATTTATTTCAGACTTACTAGACATTTTTTCTAATTGCTCTTTTACATCTGAAACTATTTTCTCATTTTTATTTATGCTCTCTCTCGACAGTATTTCGGCTACTATCCCAGTAATGTAGCCTACAGAGAAAGAAGTTCCGTCAAAATGGGAATAACCATTCCTATTGATTGATAATATGTCTACTCCAGGAGCAACAAAGTCCACTTTACCGGTTGCCGTAAAGTTTGTTGGCTTCAAATTTTTATCAACGGCTCCTACTGAAATAACTTTATGATACCTTGCTGGATATTGAGAATTCATGCCATGAGCATTTCCACTTGCTGCAACAACGATTATCCCCTTATTTATTGCTGTCTCCACAAGTTTTTGTAATTCTGGGAAATTCTTTTGAAAACCTAAACTTAGGTTAATTACATCTACATTTTGTGAAATTGCCCAAGCCAAACCATTTAAGAAATGTTCCCTATCTATTTTCCCATCATCTTTAATGACCTTTACTGAGTAAATTTCTACATTTTGAGTAACACCAAGGATTCCCCGATCATTATCATTAGCTGTAATTATTCCAGCAACAGCTGTACCGTGTCCAAGCACATCTCTAGAGGGATTATCTGGATCAGTTGCATTAAATTCCTTAACAACCTTTCCTTCTAAATCCGGATGTGCTTTTTCTATCCCACTGTCTAATATTGCTACCTTAACAACTTTACTATTAGCACCTTTAATATTTCCTATAAGGTTTACTCCCCATGGGACATACTGTTTTTTATCGTAATCAATATCAACTTTACTGTGGGTATTTTCTCCCTCTCTCATCTCCATATCTAAATTAATTATTATTACTAAAAGAAACATTAAACCAAGTATTAAAAAAGCTACTATTTTTCTCTTCATCTAACACTCCTTTACAATTTACATAAAATTACTATATTATCAAAATATATCCAAGTCAATCTTTTTTACTAGTATTAAAAAATTAGATGGGTTAAAAATATTATAATTATTTAAATGTTAAATTATCTCAATAATCAAAGGAGAGTTTTGATTGAAAACGATACTTAGCGATTTCATTAAATATGAAACAGTTGATCAAAATGTTGTTTTAAAATATCAGAATATACTTCCTAAAGAATTAGTTGATGTATGGGAAAACTATGGTTTTGGTACTCTAGCAAATGATTTTTTGAAAATTATTAATCCTGATGATTATTTAGATATTTTAGAAAGTAGTTATTTAAGGCACGACCAAGCGATCCCTATTTTTACTACTGCTATGGGTGATATTATAGTGTAGGAAAAAGGAAAGTATGTAAACTTATTAAATTTTAGGAAAGGGGAGGTTAGTGTAGTTGCATCTGGATTTGAATTCTTTTTAGATGACATAAAAGAAGACGACTTTATGGATGATGAACTAATGTGGCGTCCTTATCCTAAAGCATCTAGTAAATACGGTACTCCTAATTATGACGAATGTTTTGGTTACACCCCTCTGTTAGGTTTAGGTGGAGCAGAGAATGTAGAGAATTTGAAAAAAGTCAAATTAAAGGAACATATTTTAGTTATTACTGAATTTATGGGACCAGTTCAGTAATATTAAATATTTTTACATGGAAGTAATACTTTTCACTACCAAGAATAACTTATTGACCAGAATCGGAAAAAGTGGATTAGTTAAAGCTTTCTTGAATTTTTGATAGGGAGCTTTTTCTAGTTAATAAGGAACTGAATAACAAGCATTGCTTTAACAGCTTAAAGTCACCATCTACTACCGTGGTTCAGTACGAAACAACTGGCGCCGACCTCTACAAAGCAAAACGGGAAACTTCTTGAGGGGTGGCGGCAGCCGTCTACATCCCCGTCTTAGGGTGGGAAGGTCGCCTCGCTAAAGGCGGAAGCGGCGTCATCAAAACCGCCAAACCCATGAACGCCGCCACCCACTCCCTGGACGCCTACAAAACCACCAAAGGCATGGAAATCCTCAGCAAAACCGAAAAAGGCATCTACGGCCTCTACACCGGCAACAGCGCCTGGGAATTCGGCACCGGCACCGACATGTTCGGCAACCAGCTGACGGAAGAACAACGCATGAACGCACTCTGGGGCGGGTTGACAATGGGGGCTGCAGGGGGAGCGGCACACATAATTGATAAAGGCGGGCTGAGAAAATTAGCGGATAAGGCGCCTTATAGTACGGCGTACGCAAAAAATGTTAATGTGGAAAATGGTGTTGCCGTTAATCCAAAGGGGTACAAAGAGACCGGACAAGGCAAAGGGAATAAAGAGAATAAATTTTTAAAATTTGCAAAAATAAACGAAAGAAGTATTGCAAAAGTGGTCCCCAAAGGCAAGTTTGTGAAGAAAAAGTTTGATTGGGGAGAACATTTCAGACATTCTGCAGAAGTGACTTTAAACTCAAACCCAGCCACAATGGGATTACAAGATCAAGTAAAAATGCTTACCGGTCATGACCTTCTTACTTTCAAAAAAGTATCGGATCTAGAAAGAAAGCAATCTGCATCAGCATGGGTGGACGGAATCCCCATTGCCTCAAACATCAAATCTGCTGTAGAAGTCAACTCCGGTGTAAATACCATTACCGGAGAAAAACTCTCTGGTTTTGATAAAGCCGCAGCTGCCCTCACAATTGTAGGCGGGGCATATACCCGTCCAATCAAACCTGGTATTAAAGCAGTTAAAACCATACCGAAACAATTTGTCCGGAAAGCGGATGATGTGGTGGGTAGGGTGGATAAGGAGACGGGTGCATTTAAGGCTTTGAATAAGGGTATGGATAGTTCTATACAATATGGTGAAACTGGTGGAAGAAATATATCCCCAGAGCAGTTCTTTAAGGAAGAAGCTATTGCAGAAGAGATGTATGAAAAATTTAGAAATCTAGGAACAGAAGATGTGAACGCTATAGCTAAAAATTCAGGCTTTTCTGTTGCTAGAATACAAAGGATTAAAGATCATGTTTTTAATAACTCTCATATAAAGGATCATGGAGTTGGGAGATTTGATCCGGATTACGAACTTGGTCAAGCATGGCAAAGATTGATAGATGGGAAACAAGTAGATGCTGATATACAATTATTACATCACGAAATTTTCGAGTCAAAATTTGAGGGTATATTCCAGACTAATTATAGAACAGCTCATGACAAAACAATAGAATCTGGAAGACCATGGAATTGGGAGAAAAACTATGAGGAGTGAAGATTCATGGCGGTTTTTATAATAATGTTGAAGGAATTTGAGGATGAAGATAGGGTAGTTTATCAATATGGACCGAATGAAGATTTAATGGGACGAATTGAATATGATAAAATAAATGGAGTTATCAACCAATTGTCGCAAATTAATTCAAAAGAGTTCGCTGATGAATTTTTCTTTAAAAGAGCAGGAAGACGACTTTCAAGAATGATTATTAAAGAAAATCAAAATTTTGTTGATCGAACAACTATTGAATCTTAATTGCCTGCTTATGTTTATATAGATTTTTTATTAGATATAGGTATGCAAGAGATATAGCACAATATAAAAACCTTGATTAGGTAAATGCCTTTCAAGGTTTTTTTACTTTAATTTTTATTAAAACTGTCTATTTGACCGCGAATTCTTCCATTTGCCAGAAGGGGAAATCCGCTCTGATGGATATGTCGTTCATTCCTTGGAAGCCGCCATATGGACACTCGGACATTCACATTCGTTTCAGGAAGCAGTCTTAAAGGCGGTAAATTTGGGAGACGACACAGATACGGTAGGCTCCATAACAGGGACGTTAGCAGGAATCTATTATAGGGACATTCCCTCCGGCTGGATGGATGCAATTGCAAGAAAACAAGACATAGATGGTCTTCTAAACCGATTTTTTGAGTTCTGTGCTGCAAAAGCCCTGAAAGAAGGAGACGTGTAGAAACGAAAAGCAGTCCAGGATATCACCGGACTGCTTTTTGCGTATATAGATCAATAAAAGGCGAGGAATTGTGCTTATTTACTGAATTTCTCCTAAGATAATAGATTTCTTATCCTACTCATTGTTTCCTCCCTGCTCATTCCATGGGTTAATACACCAAGCACCCCAGAAATTCCAAGGATCAACCAAATCATAGACTCTGTCGTTGAACCAGCCCGTAAAAAACCAGTGAAAAATCCGATTAATACGGCGACCAATAACATCGTTCTAAAACCCAATTTATAACTCCTTTGTATTTTTATAACACGAAAAATACCACATACTCAAGTAACGTGTTTATTATGATTGGTCCAGTAATTCACTGCTGTTATTTTTAATACTTGGATTATTCAGGCGCGGGCTCAACCTTGAAGAAGTCTAATTGTATTATTCGCCTGATTTACTGCTGTCACTAACCTTGAGGCTGTCAATCTGGGGCAATTGCTAAATAGGATTTCTTTGACGTTGTATCTCTTTTAAGGATGTTTTATTTGAAGCATGGGACAGTTTTCGTACTTCAGCATCTTATTTTAATCATTCTGAATAGATGCCCATGGTGTGACAAACAAAATCTTTTAGTCGTCTCCTGACCAGATAAATTGCTGCTAGGATTACTGTTTCTTTTTCTTCGAATAAAACTCGGCTGCTTTTTTGCGGTTGCCGCACAATTCCATGCTGCACCAGCGTCTCTTTCCTGCTTTAGATGTATCGACGAAATAGAGTCTGCATTCTTCATGATTACACTTCCGAATACGCTCGAGAGAAGGTTTTTTAAACGTATTCATAATAGAATCCATGATGTTGTACATTACGTGATCTTCAACGGTTTCCCCTTCAGTTGTCATCTTCAATTTTTCACTATCTGAATGTATGGTTAGGCTGACTTGCAGCTTTTCGACAGCTTTTTTTATTCTATTGATTGTATTTAGCGAAAGCTCTCCTCTTTGTTCGATCTCAGACAATACGGTGGTACAAAGAGTACGGATTGATCGAAGCTCAACAATTAAGGAATCCAGTAATTCTTTTTTTTCGAAAGCTACTATATCAGACTCTCGCAATAGATTATTTTCCTTCATCCATTGAAACGCACTTGATTCAGTAGCTAAGATGTCAATCTCTTGTTTATTAGAGATGTAAATGGTATTGACAAGGTTGATCCATGAAGTCCCACCTAAAGTGAATATTGATTTATCCATAATTTTATCACCTCACCACAATTATAACCACTAAAATAAATTTGACAAGTTATAAATAGTCATGTAACCTAAATTATAACTTCTAAAATAATTTTTAGAGGTTATATAATCCGATTTAAGTATCAAATCCAAAATAAAAATGTATGAGGTGGTAATATGATGGTCAGTCACAAAACTGTTCGTGTTAAGGGTGTAAATATCTTCTATCGGGAAGCAGGTCAAAAGGAAAATCCCACAATTTTGCTGCTTCATGGTTTTCCTTCCTCTTCGCATATGTATAGAAACTTAATACCCGAATTAATGGAGAAATTTCATGTTGTGGCACCAGACTATCCGGGTTTTGGGAATAGCGATCAGCCAGAAATAAATGAATTTGAATATACATTTAGTAACTATGCCCTTCTCATTAATGAGTTTGTCGAGCAATTAAACTTAGAGAAATTTGGTATTTACGTCCATGATTATGGTGCTCCTGTAGGGTTCAGGCTGGCATGCGAACACCCTGAGCGTATTCAGGCCATTGTAACCCAAAACGGAAATGCTTATGAGGAGGGGTTAATGCCTGCTTGGGACCCTGTACGCACATATTGGGATAATCCTAATGAGGACAATAAGAATAACATTAGATTCCTTTTATCAGCAGACTTTACAAAGCATCAATATACAAATGGTACTCGTAACCCAGAACATATTAGTCCGGATGCTTGGAATATGGATCAGTTTGTTTTGGATCGTCCCGGAAATGACGAGATACAGCTTGCTTTGCAATATGACTATAGAAACAACGTAAAACAGTATCCAAACTGGCAGGAATTCTTCAGGACATACCAGCCGCCTGCACTAGCTATATGGGGCAAAAATGACATGTTTTTCGGACCCGAAGGTGCTTTAGCATTTCAGAGGGATCTAGATGACTGCGAAGTGCATTTATTAAATACTGGCCATTTCCCACTAGAAGAAGATTTGAAAACAAGCGCTAATTTAATTAAACAGTTCTTGCAAGACCGTCTGTAATGGGAGAACAATTCATTTTAAGGTATTGAAATAGAAAAATATGGATTCCTTATCAAAGGCGGCTCAATTGATATTTTAGTGTATCCTACTAGTGAGGAAAGTCGTTTATATAATTGCAAAGAAAGGTTCATTAGTGGAAATTTCACTTTATGATGATCCGCGAAGGATGGGTATGCCTCTAATGGATGGTTGTGAATTAGAAGATATTCAAAGTTTAATGCCTGAAAAATTGTTGCCAAATATTATCAGGCTAAAAGAACAAATACTAAGTAACATTTCTACTATCCAAAGCCCTGAACCACCAACAGAGAAAATTATTAAATAAATGAAAGTTATTGCCCTTGAACATGTTTGTTCAAGGTTTTTTTAGTGGGTGGAGTGTCGAATTGAACATCCGGTTCGAGGGTATTTTTAATATCGTAGTTAAACCAATCATCGTTGACTTCCTCCCCGTAAGCTCCAACATAAAAGGAGGCGTCGAAGCAGCCACCGGCTTCAACCCCATCACGCAAAAAGAAGTAGACAGCATCACCAGGGGAGTCGGCGCCCTCGGCCTATTCGGAGGCTTCCTTATCAAAGGCGGCTCTAAGCTGGTCCGAAAAGGGGATGACTTGTGGGGTGTCTTGAATAAGGAGACGAAGAAGGTTGAGGGTAGGGGTATAGTTAATTCTAACCTTGGAAAACTCACTAAAAATAAAAATGGTACATGGACTTCATCTGGTGGATTGGTCCCGATAAAAAGTTTGGAAATAGAGTTAAACATGTTTTAGCACATGCTGAACCAAACCCAATAAAGCTAACCATACTGTATAATACTTTCCTTAGTTGATGAAGCATGGTTAAATAAAAAATCTCCTTTAGCTACCCAGATGCTTATATAGTTCTAATAGGGAGGAATATAGGAACACAGGGTGAACAGTCAATTAAAATCATAGTAAAACCAGGAACTCATTCCTTTCTGCAGCATCAATTGTTTTCAGTGTAATAGCCATTCCGTCAGCCTGGACGGCCCTGGCAGCAGCCAGGAACAAATGGAAGGCAAACCATAAACAAACGTTTGTTTATGTGTCATACATCATACCAATCCTTGTTTTTTTGACAGCTGTTTTTGGATTTTTGCTTTTTGATATTCATGCTGTCCGATTGCTGGCTTGTATGGTGATCGGAGCCATTGAGTTACCAGCGGTTATTTGGTCCGTTCAGTCTTTTTCTCTTAAAATGAGAAAGGATAGGGTCTAAAATTTCAATCGCAGCAGGGCCTTAAAGTATAATGTACATAAATAAGAAAAAGAAAGTGAGTATAGCATGTCATTCATTTCATTAGAAAACGTGATGAAACAGGAAGACCATCGTACGATCTTAAAGAATCTAAACTTAGCAGTCGATAAAACCTCCCAAATCGGAATAAAAATGTCCAGTGAAGAGAGTGCAATCCTTTTCGATTTAATAATGG
Organism: Metabacillus sp. 113a; assembly: GCF_050107635.1. Classification (NCBI taxonomy): domain Bacteria; kingdom Bacillati; phylum Bacillota; class Bacilli; order Caryophanales; family Bacillaceae; genus Metabacillus; species Metabacillus sp. 113a. Next base: position 355,122 of record NZ_JBNILJ010000002.1, read on the forward strand.
GAGAGCTTCCGCCTTCCAGCGGGCATATCCGAAGAGAAGCGGGAAAGATTTTATCCGATAAAAAAGATGATGGGTTATACGAGACTTTATCGGTTCAAAGCTACCTGAACTTTTTTAAAGAACTTGCAGATTTTCCTCACCCTCTTGAAGAATACATTGCACAATTCTCTCTATTGGATGTTTGGCGGACAAAAATCAAGAAGCTGACAGGGGATCAGAAGAAAAGGGTTAGTTTATTCAGGATGTTCTTATTTTCCCCGGATGTTCTATTAATTGAGAACCCTCTCAGCAATTCCACAGGGGAAGGAATTGATTTGTATTTAAAAGCATTGGCCCAGATTCGGGTAGGGGATGCAGCCACATTGTTTACGTCCAATTCGATAGAAGATCTGCTGCTTTTGAGCAGTGAAATTTACCGCTATAACCGATTCACCGGACTGGAGCGAACAGACCTTGCTAACGAAACGGAGTCTGATTCAGAGGAGGACTATGAAAGTAAGCCGATTAAGCCAAACAACGTCTTTAAAGTGACGTGTAAATTGGCTGATAAGACGATCTTTTTCAGCCCTGATGAAATTGATTTTATTGAAAGCATCAATAGTGTCAGCAATCTGCGCATTGATGATGAATACTTCCCAACCGATTTAACGATGAATGAACTGGAAGAAAGATTAAGTAAATTTGGATTTTTCAGGTGTCACCGGTCATACTTAGTTAATCTGCAACGGGTGTCTGAGCTGATCAGTTATTCAAAAAATAGCTATACGCTAATTTTAAAGGGCCATCCCCACGTAAAACTCCCCCTTTCCCGGAACCGTTTGGAAGATATGAAACAATTAATTGCTTTTTAGAGTACAGTTGAGGGTGAAATGAGTTCAATTCACCCTCTTTTTGCTGGATTTGAACTTTCTATACGTACCGTTCAACGGAATTTTACGACTTTTCCTGTGCTTTTATCTAAACTAATAAGCAGATGGGGCAGCGTAAAACAACGCTCCCTTAAAAAAGAAAAGGAGAGAAGCCAATGGAAAAAACGACAGTGATTGACGTTGAACAGATCAGCAAAACGTTCAAAGACGAAGTGGCTCTGAAAAATCTCAGCTTTTCCGTTCTTTCGGGTGAAATTTTTGGTTTTCTCGGACCCTCTGGTTCCGGGAAAACCACCACGATTAAAATCTTGACCGGCCAATTAGCGCAATCCTCGGGTACAGCAGCGGTTTTGGGTAAGCCTGTTGAAAAAATAAATGAACAGATTTATGAACAGGTAGGCATCGTTACAGACAACAGCGGATTGTATGAAAGAATGACCGTCTACAGTAATTTAAAGCTTTTTGCGAAAATTTTACGCGTTGAGAAAGAACGAATCGATCATCTTTTAAAAAGAGTGGGGTTGTTTGAACACAGAAATAAATTGGCCAATCAATTATCAAAAGGAATGACTCAGCGCTTAGTTCTTGCAAGAGCTCTATTGCATCAGCCGAAGGTGCTTTTCTTAGATGAACCAACGAGCGGATTGGATCCCAGCACGGCTGCAGCCGTTCATGAGCTGTTATTTGAACTGAAAGAGAGCGGGACCGCTATTTTCCTTACGACCCATAACATGGATGAGGCCACGAAACTTTGCGATCACGTTGCCCTCCTGAATGATGGACTCATTGTGGAGCATGGTTCTCCCAGGGCTCTAAGCCTTAAGTACAATCAAAACAAAAGCTACCATATTGTATTAAAGGATGAGAGGGAATTCACGCTGCCCCATTCTGAAGAATCAAGGGAAGCAATCAATCAGTGGATGGCGGATGATGAGCTTGTCACAATCCACTCAAATGAGCCCACGCTGGAAAGAGTTTTCTTGGAATTAACGGGGAGGGGATTACTATGAAGGTTTCATTCAGGAAAATCAGAGCCATCGCAGGAATGAAGCTTCAAACGATACTGAATAATACGGGTGTCATGCTGGGGCCGCTCCTTGCATTAGGGTTTGTTTTTGCGTTGAAAAATATCATGCCTGACTTAGATGTAAACAAAAACGGAGTAAGCTTCTCAACGAATGCATTCGTACTTAGCTTCGGAATCGTTTTTAATATCGCCATAGCCGGTATTTCAATGAGCAGCGGCCCTTTAGCAGAAGAAAAGGAAAAAAACACACTGAGAGTGCTGATGACTTCTTCTGTAAACGGGTTAGAGTACTTAATAGGCACGTTGCTGCCGCCCCTGCTGATCCTTATCACCGTCAATATAGTGATGATTCCCGTAAGCGGATCCTCATTCGGCGAGATTCAATTTGGAAGTTACTTGCTGATTACAACTGCGGCTAGCATAATCAGTCTGCTCATCGGCTACATCATAGGCATATTTACAAAAAATCAGGCCCAAACATCACTGCTCACCATGCCCATCACCTTACTTTTAACCTCCGTTCCGGCAATAAAACTCTTACAGGAGGATTTATCGGATATGCTAAACTACACGTATACGGGCGTGTTAACCAACTATTCCAACAGGATTTTCTCGGAAAGCGGATACCAATGGAACCTGACAGACAGCAGTGTCCTCTTCGGCTGGTTCGTTATTACTCTGGGCATTTTCATTTACGCTTACAAGAAAAATGGCTTGGATCATTAACAATTCGAAAGGAATGATACGAAAATGTTTCGAAGCAAAAAAGAAAAACGTTTTGAAGAAAGGCACGTGCAAAATTCTCAGCAAGGCTTAATCTATATCTGGGTAGATCGTGAAACAGGTGTAAACTATTTATATACGTGGAATTCTCAAGGCTGTGCTCTCACCCCGCTACTGGATGAAAACGGAAACGTAATCGTTGAACCCGTTGAGGAGAAGTAAAAAGAGAGCTATCTATCTCCTCCTCCTCAAAAACAGCATATAATGCAAAGCATTCCCGGCTACCAGAATCCAGAAAATCAAAGCCAGGTAATCCCTCGCATGGATGGGTAAGTGAAAGTAAGCGAGAAGTGCGAAAACCACAGCACCCGCTATAAGATTAGCTAATGTATACTTAATCATGCAAATCACTTCCTAAATGGGGGATGTGGGACTGTAATAGCATGACATATCAGGGCGGGATTTCCATGAGAAAAAATCGTCACTTTTCATTGCGAAAAAAGTCAAAGGTTTTAAAGATGTATCTACCAAAGCACTTTGAAAGACCCAGGATTTATGGCTATTGGCAGGTGAAGGAATACATACAGGGGTACATTCCTGTTTATATGGTCGGAGACAGATTAGAGGACTTGAGGCGCTGAATATGAAAAGATTTATTTCCATTGCGATTTCTTATTCAATCCGGAAAGCTGTGAACGCAAATGCCCGGAGCTGATACTCCAACCGGATGAGGGAATCTCTCGACCGGGAACGAGGCGAAGCGTTTATTGACACAGGAAAATCCGACATACAGCTTACACTAAGTTTCTTATCAACTGCTTCAATCAGCTGTTCAAAGCGGTGACAGTGTCATAGAGAGATTCGGAGTGGGGTCCTGAAGGAGTTCTCGGTTGACGTAATTGGAAGTAATCTATTGAGAAAATAATTGGTTGGGCGGAAGGACAAAAGTACGGGACAATAAAAAATTTCCGGGACCAAACCCGGGGGGCCGAAATCCGGATTATGATGCGCCCCGGTGCAGCTTGCAGGTCAAAAGCAGAAGGACCCGGCAACCAATGAGCCGAAATCTGGATCGTTTAACCGACTTAGTACAGCTTGTAACTCAAAAACAGAAGGACCCGGCAACCAATGAGCCCGCCCAGCCTGTCGAGTTTAGTCGAAAAGTCTTTATATGAAAAGTACGGACAATATATTGCGGAGTACGGACAATAAAACAAAAGTAAGGACAATAAAACGAAGAGTACGGACAATAAAAAATTTCTAGGACCAAACCCGGGCTGAAATCCGGATTGTTCAACCGACTCGGTCCAGCTTGCAGCTCAAAACCAGAAGGAACCGGTAACAAACAAGCCGAAATCTGGATCGTTTAACCGACTTAGTACAGCTTGTAACTCAAAAACAGAAGGACCCGGCAACCAATCAGTCCGCCCAATCTGTCGAATTTGGTCGAAAAGTCTTTATATGAAAAGTACGGACTATATAATGCGGAGTACGGACAATAAAACGAAAGTACGGACAATAAATTAAAAGTACGGACAATAAAACGAAGAGTACGGACAATAAAAAATTTCCAGGACCAAACCCGGGCTGAAATCCGGATTGTTCAACCGACTCGGTCCAGCTTGCAGCTCAAAAGCAGAAGGAACCGGTAACAAACAAGCCGAAATCTGGATCGTTTAACTGACTTAGTACAGCTTGTAACTCAAAACAGAAGGACCCGGCAACCAATCAGTCCGCCCAATCTGTCGAATTTAGTCGAAAAGTCTTTATATGAAAAGTACGGACAATATATTGCGGAGTACGGACAATAAAACAAAAGTACGGACAATAAAATGAAGAGTACGGACAATAAAACGAAGAGTACGGACAATAAAAAATTTCCAGGACCAAACCCGGGCTGAAATCCGGATTGTTGTTGCTTTAAAATAAAGTTTGATCAAATCGATATTAATAACCTTGATAAACGATCATAGAAAAGAGCGTGTTTTGTAAAGAGGAATGATCAAAACACGCTCTAAATTTTTTTAATTGACTCATTCTTTTATAAAAAAGTTTGATCATTCCCTATCTATACAGCTCCAATATAAAGAGTAAAGAATTAGTGATCGTAAACCCCTTTATGTTACTTAAATAATTTAATAGAATTCCCCAGTATTCAAATCCATTAAATCTTTTAAAGAAATGGACGGTTTAAATTGATCGCCATATTTACCATTTCGAGTTTGTTCGTCATATTTAAATGAAATATTATAATATTTACCGGCCTTAGTTTTCGGTACTAACCCATTATCAACCAAAAATTTAGCTACACCCTTTAGAGCCTTTTCATCATCAGTAGAATACCAAATAATCACCAATGAGCCATCCTTTGCAAATGGATTAAAAGCAAGCATATCTGGATCAGTATGTTTAACTAATGGAGTGACACCTTGTTTGATTGCCTTAAGTATTAATTCTTGCGTTTCATTTGAAATATCCTCTTGTACAAAAGTCATAAATTTACCTACATTATCTGTTTCTCTAAATGTGTTAATACCATACCAACACCATCCACCCATCTTACGACTTACTAATTCACCTTTCACTCATCTTCCCCTCTTTTCTTGTCATAATTAATAACTTAATTAGGCTATTAACTTATAGTCTTCCATATGTAAGCCCTTTTTAATAGTATAACCATTATATATTTCTTCTTGAATCGTATATTCTCATATCAATTTACTCCATAATCTGGCCCCGATTGTGGAACTAGGAATAATCCTTCACATGAATACAGGATTTATAAACAAACTTTATTTATATGGACAATCTTTTTTATAAAACTACAATTGTTCAACTGCCTCGGTCCAGCTTGCAGCTCAAAAGCAGAAGGAACCGGTAACAAACAAGCCGGAATCTGAATCGTTTAACCGACTTAGTACAGCTTGTAACTCAAAACAGAAGGACCCGGCAACCAATCAGTCCGCCCAATCTGTCGAATTTAGTCGAAAAGTCTTTATATGAAAAGTACGGACAATATAATGCGGAGTATGGACAATAAAATGAAAGTACGGACAATAAATTAAAAGTACGGACAATAAAACGAAGAGTTCGGACAATAAATAATTTCCAGGACCAAACCTGGGCCGAAATCCTGCTTAATACCGCCTCAAAACACCCTAAGAACCCCCAAAAGACAGGCGGAAAAGTAAATAATAAGCCCGCACACTCATCCGAAGCCAAAAAACCACAAAAAAGAGACGCGAAAGGCCGGATCCCCCTTCCACGTCTCACTACAAGAAAACATCCAACTGCCAAATCCCAACTGCTCAACCGCCAACTCCTGCTTAAGCCTGATCCTTAAGCATCTCGTAGACTGCATCATACGAAAGCGCGCCGGCAATGATGAGTCCGACTGAAACTGAGATGATAAACAAAAGAATGGCTACTGCTTTGTTCCCTTCCTCGACTTTCCTGGCGAGGGAGATTTTCGGGAAGAGAAGGTGCTCGACGATCCAGTATGACAGGATTTGAGCGGCGATTCCGAATGCGCTCCATAAAGTGTAGTCGAGAAGGTTCAGCGAGTATTGGGCGGCGGCCCAGATGACGACGGCGAGTCCGAGTATTTTGCCGCCGAGTTTGATGGCGGCTGCGGTATTTGCTTGCTCTAGTATTTGCTTACGCTCGCTCATTTTGGTGGTGATGCTGAAAAGGAAGGCGCCTGCGATTAAAAAGGCGAGCCCGATTCCTAAATAGGTGAGTGTGTGAAGCAACGCGTCCATTATTGATCCGCTCCTTTTTTGATTGGCTTGATGCCTGCCGGGAGAAAGCAGGCTTCGTTTCCGGTGATGGCGCTTCCGGCTCTTATTCCAAATGCTTCTGCTTTTTGCCCGATTACAAATGATCCGATGAGCAGACGGGCTGTTTCTTTCCCGAATGGCGTTTGAATCGCGGCGGCTGGGAGATCCTGATGCTGCTGATAAACCTTTAGCGAATCATCATAGGTTTTCAGCTTGTTCGCTTCAAGCGGCTGGCCGTCTGGTCCGAAAACGGTGATGGTATCTCCTTCTCTTCCGAAAGCGGGTTTTTCTACATATTTGACGCCTTTTTTCAAGAAGGGCTCGTTTTCCAGGTAAGTAGGCAGATAGTGGTCCCGGATCCATTCATGCTCGGTTTCGTTAAAAAACGCATGATTGCTTTCATGCAATCCCCAGATCAGCGCCTGGACAGCTTTGGACTGGAGCAGAAAAGAAGAGAGCGGGTTGATCACCGCAAGCTTTTCATCCTTGACAAGCTTCAGCAGCTCGATGCCGATGGCTGTGCCGTCCTCGCTTTTGTCGTTTATCAAATGCTCAATCGGATAGGTTTGCCGGTACAGAATATCAATTTTTTCCCCATCAGGAGTGAACAGGCCTTCCTCTTCAATAAGCTGGAGCTGATCGAGAGGGATGGTTTCGTGCGGGTAGCCAAACGTCCGGCCGAGGTAAAGGGCGGTGTTCCAATCCTCTTCATGGTCCGAGTGGGCGGTAAAAACAACCTTTGGAGCCTGACGGCTGTTCCAAAGCTCCCGGACGGCACGGCGGATGGCGGTTTGCAGGGCAAGCTCGGACCCGGCATTTGGATCCTTATAGCCGAAATGCCTGGCTGCAAGCCCGTTTACATGAAACAGCTCATAAATAAAGGTCGGAGTATCGGCGTTTATTTCAAAGTGCTTCCACCCGTCCGGAGTCTTGACAAGATCCACCCGCCGGATGACTCCCTCCTGAGTTAAGGGCTTTGTTTTTATGTATGGGATCGATTCTGCAGGGATTCCAAGCTCGGTCAGGGTCTCATCCGGCAGTGAACGGAGGAGGGGAGCGGTTTTGTCATAAATCGCTGCTATCCGGTCCGTTGCCGTTCGGATGGCAGCCGCTTCTTCCTCGGTTATGCTGTATACGTCATAAAGGGCGTAGGGCTCACCGAACAGGTCGTGCCAGAAGGCGGGAACCGTTTCGTAAAAGGCCTGCCGCTTTTGTTCATGACTGGCGTTTCTTGCTCTCATTATCCGCCGAAGCCGCCTCTCGTTCCGCTTCCAATTCCGGATTTTCCGCCCTTTACATACGATTTGTATTTGGAGCTTTTTTTCAAAGCATTCGCAGTGGCAAAAAATGCGCCGCCGTAAAAAAAGTGGCCATAATGCGGGCTTCGGTCATCGTCGCATTCCCAAACCTCTAACTCGTTATCCCACTCCCAGTCATCACAAGACTGATCATCCGGCGGATCAGGGCGGTCGGCCGACTGGGAGGAGCAGCCGGACATCCCGATCGCGAATATGGAGGCTGTCGCTGTAACGAGCACTTGTTTCATCATTCGTTCCGTCTTCCTCATTTGCTGGACCTCCTTTTCAATACCGTCTTAATGAAGTGTATCATAATTTTTTCTGAAAAAAACACATTCTTCCATATATAATAAGGGAAGAAAGGAAGTGCTGACCGATGAAACGAAAGCTAGAGTACCGTTTGAATGATCCATCCCAAGGCTACCCGGCTATCTACCATTTTGATGACCTGGAACCGCTCCAGATCTTTTGCAGACGGAACTGTGATTTTTTCATATTGGAAGGAACCGTCTATGAGACAACGAGCTCTTTTTTAAAAGACAGCAGCTTCGTCATTTACGTGAAAAAAAGCGACGACGAAAAGCCATTCCGCCAGGCAGAAGCCGAACGGCGCCTCGGAGTGGAGGTCCGTCTTTATAAAGAATACGCAGAAAGCCCCGAAATCATGTTTTTGCCGTGCTTTGACCATGTCGAAGTGTTCTCATACCTGGATAATACCTATCTCGTTCTGGAAGGAAAGGAATACGAAAGAGTCAGTGCGGAAATGGATCAGGACCGGCTGATGTATGTGCTTTATGTGAGGGAGACGGGGGAGAGGGTTTAATTAAAAAAAGGCGGTCTTACCCGCCTTCTCCAGTTTACTTGCTTTCCTGTTCTTCTTGCAGCTCGTCCTTGTCATCATTCTTGTTCATCTCATCATTTTGTTCTGACGGCTCCTCTGTCGGATCGGGTTCTTCTTCATCATTTGGCGCATTGCATCCGGCAAGCAGTCCTATGCTTAAAAGAGAAGCTGCCGATAAAGTCATCCATTTTTTTAGCTTCATGATTCGTTCCTCCTTTTTTGCTTAGGATGTGGCGGAGGAGACATTTTATGCATGCTTATGGAAAAATGCAGGGATTGGGTGGTGTGATTAAGATTCAGGGTCAGATGATGAAGGATACAATCTACCCCAGAGTTCATTGGGTTCTTCGGTTGGAAGGCCATGGCTGGTATGATTTTACCGTCTTTATACAGCAGATTCTTCGTTATTGGGGGGCGATTCCTCAATTTGTATGCTCATCCTTTTTTTTCGCCTGTTTTTTTAACTGGTTTTAGCTATTCCGGAGGGTGCCCTATCAGGATATCGACCGTACTTTTGCTTTATCGACCGAAAATGACGGGAAATCGATCGAAATGGAAATATATCGGCCGAAATCTGTATAAATCGACCGAAATCAAATTATATCGACTTTTCGACAAGGTTCGTGCTTCCTCGCCGTCCGCAATGCCCATCCCAGCCAGCAAACCAGCTTAATCCTCAATCATCAAACCACACCCATCGACTTTCCGATAAGGTTGGTCCACTCGCCGCCCGCCACTCCCATCCTAACCAGCAAACCAGCTCAATCCTCGATATCATCGAACCCCACCCATCGACTTTTCGATAAGGTTGGTCCACTCGCCGCCCGCCACTCCCATCCTAACCAGCAAACCAGCTCAATCCTCGATATCATCGAACCCCACCCATCGACTTTTCGACAAGGTTCGTGCTTCCTCGCCGTCCGCCAATCCATCCCAGCCAGCAAACCAGCTCAATCCTCCATCATCACGCCCCAGCCATCGACCTCTCCCCCATAAGGCTCACATAATTCCTGAAGACGCTCCTGTATGCCGGTAATGTTCTCATACGTAAGCATCAGTTGAATAAAGCAAGCAACGGTCCATTCCTCCAATTCCTCATCCATTTCCAGCTCGCTGTTAATCCCTTCTTCTTTCAAAGCTCCAGCAACCGCCTGGCCGCTTACCTGGTCTGGGACAGCAATGAAAAAGTCAACGTTTTGAGGCTTGCTGAAGTCCACTCCCTCTTTATAGAGCATCTTTAAAATCTTGCCGTCTTCATCTTTTGGAAATTTCATGCAGGATTCTCCCATCTATTGTTTGTTTATGTCTAATTATACGGAACCCGTTCTCTTTAAAAAACCCCGGGATTTGCCGATATAAGGGGAAAGGATAATACGAAGGAGACTTTTACATAGATGGAACATGTATATCATATCCCCATTGTCATTTTATCGATTATTATTGCAGTGATGGCCTCGTTCGCTGCCCTTGATTTGAGCATAAAAGTGAGCCGGGCCAGGCCTCCAGCCCGCTATATCTGGCTTTCATCCGGTGCCATAGCGATGGGGCTTGGCATTTGGGCGATGCATTTTGTTGCCATGCTTGCGTTTCATTTATCCATTCCTGTTTCCTATCATCTCGGATGGGTTGTCCTGTCCATTATTCCGGCGATTATTGCCTCTGCCTTGGCGCTCTATATCATAAGCCGGCCTGCTCAGGGGCTGCGGCAAAATGCATGGGGGGCCCTGTTTATGGCAGCAGGTATTGTGTCGATGCATTATACGGGGATGGAAGCGATGGAAATGGCGGCGGATATTGAATATGATCCGTTCCTCTGGTCACTTTCGGCCATCATTGCTTTCGCAGCCTCCATCGTGGCTTTATACCTCCTGCAATACGTAAGCCAGCGCTACAATCAGCCCGGGATTTGGAAAAGCAAAGCCGGAAGCGCTGTACTCATGGGGTTTGCGATATCCGGAATGCATTATACAGGGATGGCTGCAGCGAAATTCAAACCACACTCCCACGACGGCCATCAGATGCAAGGGGGCTTTGACAGCACCATATTAGCCTACTCGGTTGCTTTTGGCATCCTGATCATACTCAGCGCTGTCTTTATCAGTATTTTTGTCGACCGGCGGTTTGAATATCAATCGATTCGGTCAGAACGGAAATTCCGATCAGTCATTGAGTCAGCGAATGATGCCATTATCTTAGCTGATTCTAAAGGGGAGATCATCTCATGGAATATGGGGGCCCAGCGCATGTTTGGCTTTGAAGAGGCCGAGATTCTTGGCAAAAGACTGCAGCTGATCATTCCTGACCGGTTTAAAGAAGCCCACCAAAAAGGCATGGAGCGCTATCTTTCGACAGGAACCGCTAAGGTTATCGGAAGAACAATGGAGCTTTTCGGTCTGAATAAACAGGGAACCGAATTTCCCATTGAACTGTCTCTTGCTTCCTGGAAGGAAGAGGGGAAAACCTTTCTCAGCAGCATCATCCGGGATATAACGGAGCGGAAGCGAAACGAGGAAAAAATAAATCAAATGGTGTATCGGGACGCATTGACGGGACTGCCGAACAGGCTATTGTTCAATGACCGCTTATCCTCGGCGATTGATCAGGCAGATGAAACGAAGCACACCCTCGCCGTTCTGTTTATTGATTTAGACCGCTTTAAAAATATCAACGATACACTAGGTCATGATTCAGGAGATTTATTGCTGATTGAAGTAGCGGCCCGGATTCAATCCGCCGTTGGAAAATCAGATACCGTCTGCAGGCAGGGGGGAGATGAATTTATTATTCTCTTCCCGCACGCAACATCAAGCGAAGCGACAAAGAAAGCCCAAAAGGTGATTGACCTTTTCCACCAATCCATCCTCGTCAACGGGCATGAACTGTTTGTCACTCCGTCCATCGGAATTGCCATGTACCCCTCTGATGGAAAAGAAATCGAGAGCCTGATAAAAAATGCGGATACCGCCATGTACCGGGTGAAGGAGCAAGGGAAAAACAGCTTTCAGTTTTATGCCCCAATCATGAATGAACTCATCTCGAAAAAAATGAAGCTCGAAACCGGTCTCCGCAAAGCTCTGCAGCAAAAAGAGCTAAAGGTCGTCTATCAGCCGCAGGTAGAGGTCAAAACCGGTAAGCTGATTGGAGCTGAGGCGCTGCTGCGGTGGCATCACCCGGAATGGGGACTCATATCCCCTGCGGAATTCATCCCAATCGCAGAAGAAACCGGCCTGATTATCCCGATTGGAGAATGGGTGCTGCGTGAGGCATGTTTTCAAAACAAATCATGGCAAAATAACGGCTACCCGCCATTAAGGATAGCGGTCAATATCTCCTCCCTGCAATTTAAGCAAAGCAATCTCGTTGAAAAGGTGAGCAATATTTTAGCGCACGCAAACCTTGAACCGCAATATTTAGAGCTGGAGCTCACAGAGAGCATCATCCAGGACTCTGAGCATGCCGTTATGAAAATGCAGCAGCTGAGGGATATGGGGATTCACCTTTCCATCGATGACTTTGGCACAGGCTACTCATCACTCAGCTATCTGAAAACATTTCCAATCAACACCCTGAAAATCGACCAAACCTTTACACGAAACATCTATACAGACCCAAAAGACGCATCGCTCGTGGACACCATCATCAACATGGCCCACAACCTGAACCTGAAGGTCATTGCCGAAGGCGTCGAAACAGAGGAACAGCTCCACTTCCTTCAGAAAAAACAATGCAACGAAGCTCAAGGCTACTATTTCAGCCGCCCGATCCCACCGGAGGAAATGCAGGTGCTGCTGGAAAACCAGGCAATATAAATGGAAAGAGGATTCATCTCATGTGGATGAATCCTCATTTTCATTACTTCGTGACGTTTTTAACTTCCCCTGTACCTGGAACAGTATAAGAAAGCTTCAGCATTTCACCGGTATTGTTCTTTTTAAAGTACATGACATCTCCGCCGGCAATTTCCCCGCTGTAAATCTGGCCTTTTACCGTTCCAGTAACTGTAACGTTTACAGGAACTCCATTTGGATTAGATAAACGAAGTGTTCTTTCGTTTTCTCCGTCTTTAGGTTCGTCTTGATTTGTAACGACTGTAAATACAAGTGCTTCACCGACTACTTGAACATCACTATGATCTACTACCCTCTCGCTGATGACATCTTTATCTAGTTCGCTAACTGCTTTAGCTGTCAGTGACTTAACACTTTCCATATCCTCATTAGCTTTTGCGATATCTCCGTTTGCTTTAGTTACTTCTTCATTTCCTTTAGTAACCGCTGTATTTGCTTTCCCTAGCTGCTCATTTAAACGGTCTACTTCCCCTTCTAAGCGATCAATTTCAAGGTTTTTCTGATTGATTGTAGAATTAGCTGTTCCGATCTTGCTTGCTGCTTCATCTGCCGTTAAGAGAATACGGTCCTGAAGCTTATCGACGTTCATTTTGATTTCGTCCATGAAAGTTGCTCCAGTGTAAGCTACTGCTGAAACGGTTAAGGTTCCTGCCATAATCCCCGCAAATACTTTTCCAGAAATAAATCCCATGAATAATTCCTCCTGTACATTTCGTTTATTGTTCTTTATGAAGAACACAAGATGATCATAAACCTTTTGATCTAAATACAAAAGTCTCATAAATAGCCAAAATGTTCTTTTTAAAGAATAAAACAGGACTTTTTCTCTGTATTTCTCTTATTCTCTTATTATTTCTAGGTATTTAGTTCTTTTTAAAGAATTTTTAAACTAGAAAAAACGGCTTCGCTAAAGCAGAAGCCGTTTCTACGCTTTTAGCTTCACCTCTCCCTTAGAAAAATAAAGACAGGATAAACGTCCACACACAGACAAACGCCAGCAGACCGAAGCTGTATTTAATCGTCATTTTCATAAGGTCCGCTTCCTTTCCTGTTTCACCGACAGCAGCGGCTGCAATGGCAATCGATTGCGGAGAGATCAGTTTTGCCATAACGCCGCCTGCTGTGTTTGCGGATACGAGCAGAGCGGGATTGGTCCCAAGGATTGTGGCTGCTGTAGCCTGCATGGGGGCGAATAACGTATTATTGTTCACGACTGAGCCGGTCATAAATACGCCAATCCAGCCGAGAATGGGAGCAAGCAGCGGGAAGGCTCCGCCGGTTGTGGCCATTGCTTCACCGAGAACGGCTGTCATTCCTGCATAGGTCATCAGCTTTGCAATGCCAAGAATGAAGCAGATCATAAGGATCGGAATCCAGAATTCGGAGATGGTTTTGGTAAACAAGGCAAAGCCTTTTGCAAATCCAAAGCCTTTCGCAGTCAAAATAGTGGTTAAGACAGCCAGTAATATCGCGGTTCCTGTAGCACTGACTAAGTCCAGAGCGGAGATCAGGCTTGACCCCGGGATAGGGAAAGTTATTTTGGTAAAGGCCAGTGGTCCGCCCTCCGCAAACAGGGTCTTAAATGCGGGAAGACTCCAGATCAGGACGAAGAGACTTAATAAGTAAAAAGGAGACCACGCCTTAATCACTTCCTGAAGCGGGTATTTTTTTATCTCAGTCTGCTGTTCGCCATGCAGAAGAAGGTGTTTAGGCTTCCACTTCCTTAAGAATAAAGCCAGTGCACCCATAGCCATCAAAGAAGGAATGATATCAGCAAGCTCAGGTCCTAAAAATACTGTAATGATTGCCTGGGAGATTGTATAAATAGAAGATACGACAAGGATTGCCGGGAGCACATCCTTTATTCCTTTAAGCCCGTTCAGCAGAAAAATAAGTAAAAATGGAATCGTAAAGTTGATGATTGGGAGAGTCAGAGCTGTCAGCATCGATACATCCATGGCAGTCACATTGCCTTCGAGGTTCAGAGTTCCCGTAATGGCTACCGGAATTCCAATGGCACCGAACGCACCGGAAGCGCCGTTTGCAATCAGGCACAGCATGGCTGCCTCAAGCGGTTTAAACCCAAGAGAGACAAGCAGTACAGCGCAGATCGCAATGGGTACCCCAAATCCCGCTGCCCCTTCCAAAAACGCGTTAAAACAGAAGCCGATCAGCAGAAGCTGAATGCGTTTATCATTTGAAATTCCTCCAATACTTGCCCGCAGCACTTCAAATTTTCCTGATTCAACAGAAATCTTGTAAAGCCACACAGCCATCACGATGATATAGCCAATCGGCCACATCCCTTGGATTGCTCCCTGGACCACACTTCCTGCAGCTTCAGGCAGGGGAAGTTTGAAAATCAGAGCGGCAATAAGGAATGTAACCCCCAAATTCAGGAAAGCAGCATAAATTCCTTTCATCTTAAAGACGGTCAAGCATAAAAGAAACAATACAATCGGTACAGCAGCAGTCAAAGAGGAAAGCAGCAAATTGTCAAAGGGATTCAGGGAAGGTGACAGCATAGCAATCGGCTCCTTTTTAATCTTTTATGTGAAAAGATTCACAAGAACAGCCAAAAAATATAGTTTGTTTTGTGAAGTCCTTCACATGTAATATTTTACTCTTCTTTCAGAAAAAAACAACCGTTATTTTACAAGAAAGCTATAATAGAAGTCAGCTCTGCAAAGTTTAATAAAAGGAGTATGCTATGCACCGAAACCGGATTATTTATGCCGCAGTGATGATCTTAGTCATAGCGATGGGATTGCTCTCCCGGAGGCTTTCCATATATCTCCCCGGCTGGGTCAATGCTTATTTGGGTGATGCACTCTGGGCCGCTATGGTCTTTGTTGGCTTCGCCTTTCTCTTTAACAGAAAAAAAACCTCCCTCATTGCAAGTATCGCTGCCCTGTACTGCTTACTGACCGAGTGCAGTCAGCTGATTCAAACGTCTTGGCTCAATGAGATCCGGGACACGATGCTCGGCGGACTTGTGCTCGGGTATGGGTTTCTTTGGACTGATTTAGCAGCGTATGGCATAGGGATTGCGCTTTGTGCGGTGATGGAATGGAAGTGGAAGAGGGGAATCGATTGATTTCCAATGGTCTACAGGAGAGGCTCCGCCCTGCAATAGGGTGGGGCCTGTCCCCGAAAATTTTACTGTACTAAAGCTCCGGCACCGCCTCCGGAAATGCTTGCAGCGCAAGGCGCTGGAAAGCAGGTCCTCCGTCCCCTGCTGCGGTGAAACGAGTGGGGCCAGGCACCGTGCCTGTCCCCGAGAATTTTACCGTACTAAAGCTCCGGCACCGCCCCCGGAAATGCTTGCTGTAGAAGGAATTGGAAAGCAGTCCCTCCGCCCCCCGCTGCGGTGAAGCAAGTGGGGCCAGGCACCGCCGCTACCCGCCGCTACCGCCGCTAACCCCGCCAACTGCCCCGCTTCTCAAAATACAAAAACCCCCCGCCAAACGGCAGAGGGCCACCATCATTATATAAACTCCGTCTTCCTAATCGCTTCCTCCACAAGGGTAGACAGCTCTGTTCCTTCTTTATCATCAATCCACTTGGCTAGTGCCTTCATGGTGCTTGCAAAGTCCTTGCGCTGGGTTTTGCTTGTATCGTAATAAAGGCCGATCAGATCTTTTTTGAACAGGCGGGTCCAAAATTTCTGGCCGCAGTCTTCCCAGCTTTCAGCGGTCTTCATTTCAAGAATTTCCCGCAGATCCAACAGGTTGTTGCGGTATTTTCTCACCGTATTGACTGATTTTCCTGTGGCTTTTTCCCTGTAAAAGGACATCAGGTCATGGGCATAGAAATTTTGGATGGTATCCGGCCTGAAACCGAGTTGTTCATAATAGGGAATCTCATCCTGCTGAACTTCAACGGACCGCTCTTTTTTCGGCGGGTTTGCCGGTTTGAGGGATGAGGTCCTTTCTTCACTGCCTGAAACAAATGGCGACACCGGAAGTCCGAGGGTCCTGCGAATCGTGTTCATATCCGCTGTCTGTCCGGAGGCCCCCACATCTATGTTCTTGTACAGGTTGTGCTCGTATTGACTCAGCCACAGCTCCGCATCAGCTTCTCTGCCGGCTGCGCACAATTCGCGAAGAGAGAGGTAATCATACATTGGGATTTTTTGATCAGGATCCATATTCATTATGGCCTGAGCAAAATATCCGAAATGATGGTCATCCGCTGATTCAGGCTGAAAGACCATATTGCTTATTTCAGCATTGACAGGAAGGCTAATGGATTGGGAGGTTTCGTCTATTAGGGAAATTGCCGAACCAGTCTTCCCCATCAGTTTTTTAAAGCCACTCGCATTTTTGCTGCCTATCGCCGACAGCTTCATCATGCCGTCTTCAATTTCAAGGGAGCCGTAAATCTCTCCGATTCTGGCGCTTTTTTTCATTTCACTGTCTTTATAAAGCTTCCAGTTTCCGCCCCAGCTCACTGATTTTTCTTCGGGGGTCCATTCATCAATTAAGAACTCGCTGTTCGTGTGTAAAAATTGAAACAGAGAATTTTCATTGTGAATTCGATAGCTTATTTCATAGCGTTCAATGACAGTTTCCTGACTTTGATCATTCTGTAAGCCATTTTCCTTTTCAACGACCTCTGCCATAATTTCGAGATAATAATCAAGCAGTACCTCTTCGTGAGAAAGGTTCTTTTCCTTCATTCGTTTTTCAGTCATGTTCTTGGCTGCATCCAGTCCCTGAGGAGTGGTGAAAGCCCGGACTCCATGAAAAATATGCTGATTTCCGTAGGGCTCAAGCATGGAAAGGGTACCGTACCATGGAATGAACTGGCCGGTGTTTTCCTCTGAACGGGGGACCTCAAACGTTTCGTCTGTAAAGAGATCTTTAAACATAATCTGTTCCTGCGAAGCATCGACCGCCTGCACAAGACGCGGCCGCAGCGCAACCCAGGCTTCGGTCATTTCCTGATGGGGGGAACTCAGCTTACCTTGAGCAGACTCTGCAAACAGCTCGATCCCGCGCTTCCCGTTTTCAAAACGGCAGAAAAAGTACAGCCAAAATTCGAGTACGGCTTCTTCGCGGTTATAGGGAATGGTTTGATTAGAACGGTCTCTTAATTGCTTGCGGTACTTTTCCAATTGCATAAAATCCAGCTTATGATAGATAAAATCATGCAGTAAGTGAACAAGCTCTGCCTTGTGACAATAAAATCGTTCCAGTCTGGCTTCTGTCATATGAATAACATCTTCATTTTTAAGACAGCATTTCTTGTATTTTTTCCCGCTGCCGCATGGACACGGAGCATTTCGGTTAATCGACATCATACTCACCTTTTTATTTAGACTACTATTAAGTTAAATGGATTTAGGTCCTCAGGTCAACCTTAGAGGAAGGATGGATAAAAAAAGAAAAAGCCCGGGTCATCTGATGACAGATGGTCCGGACTTTAACCTAGGCCCCGAATTTTCCATTTGTTGAATTCAAGGAACTCTTTGAACTGCTCCTTCGATACACCGGACTGCATTGCTTCGCGGACGAGACTGGACCATTCGTTATCAAGATCCCCCTGGTCTTCGGCCGCACTTCCGTTAACCAATGTATTCACAGGCTCACCCAGAACAGAAGAGACCTTTTCCAAAAATAAAATAGAAGGGTTGGACTGAAGGTTCCGTTCGATGGAGCTTAAATAAGACTTGGCTACACCTGCACGGTTTGCAAGCTCTGACAACGACAAATTTTGTTCTTTGCGGTATTTGCGAATACGTTCACCAATCATATTTACCAGATCCTATCCTATGTTTGGTTCTATAATACCATATAACGAATTGGAAATTGCTATAAAAAGAACAATTTCGACAATTTTTGTTCGACAAATTTTTTACTTTCGGGACAATCAGCTTTTTACAGTTGCTTCTTCAATTTTTTCTTTATCCGCACCCATTCTTGTCTTCATCCCAGCCGAAAGCTTCTCCAAAATTTCTGAAGTGGTGTAATCTTTATATTGGATTTCCTGCCTTAAAAAGTCTGCGCACGTATGAATGAATGAGCTGGCAATCAGCTCTGTGACTTTTCGGTTAAAGCTCCCGGCTACAAGTCCGACAACCGGAGAAATGAGAATATTTGCCTTGCCGATGGTTTTGCCGGCAAGTTTGGCTAAGGTAGATGCGCCTTCCTTGCTCATTTGCTTTGTCCCGTACTTAAGGGCTGCCTTGCCGAGTGCGCGTCCGCCTTCAGAAGCGACAAATGGCAGCAGGATTGATTGCAGGAGCGGTTTCGCTTCCTTCGTAAATCTCAAAAAATTGCGATTCACAGGGATGCCCATAACCGTCATGATGTCCCTCGCCATATACAAATACACAGCGCTTCGTCCCATCACATCCATCCCGATCGGAAAAGCCTCCGCCGCATGGGCGAGATTTTTATAGCTCACCGGGCTGTTTGAGTCGAGCCGCTCCTGGATGAGCTTTTTTGCCGAATCAATCTTCCTTTCCACCTCAATCTTCTGAGCTGCGGTAAAGGCGCGCTTCGTCGCATCCGGAATCACATCAAGCGTCCGGTCAATCAGCTGCGTCAATCCATGTGCCGGAATTCTGACTTCCCCAAGCATCACTTTTTCCTTCGCAAGCACCCGGCAGATCGGCAAATGAGGCAATTCTTTTTGCAAAAACTTAAAAAACGCCTCATTGTGATCAAACGTCTGAGTCAGCACAACGATAACCGGCATGTACTCGGCAAAGCTGCGGATCCACTCAATCTCCGTCGACTCAAGCCGCCTGCTTTCATTCGAAATGCAATACCACATAATATGAAGATGATCCGCCGCATCCGTCGAAGCCGCACGCTTCCGGATCTCGCTCACAATCTGCTTACGCGAAACCTCGCGCTGCTCTAAATCAAGTTCCATCCCCTTCGTGTCAAAAAGATGAACAGGCGCCTCCGGAATCCGGTACTCCGTCAAAGCCTGTGAAACCGGCCGTCCGACACCCGTCTCCGCCTCATCAAAACCAAAAACCGCGTTAATCAGCGTACTCTTTCCAACTCCGGTTTTCCCTGACAGCACAATGTTCGGGATCATAAAATTCCGGTTAAAATCCTCATTCAACTCACTCAGCTCATCCTGAAGCCGCGCCAAAACCTCACTCCACTCAATCTCATTGCCGGATTTCTCCATGCTGCATCCTCCTTAAGCATAGTACTCATCCATACCCGCTTTCCTATGGGTATATAACCTCCGCCATTGCCTGTATAATGGAAACAAACCAAAAAACGGAGGCATCCCATGAGCAACTTATCTTTTTGGATGTGGTACATAATCGCAGCCGTCTGCGGCGGACCCATCCTCTACTCAATCTTTGGAAGCGACACAACCAAGCTTCTCATCGCGAGCGGTATTTATTTTCTCGTAGTCTATATTATCCTCACCCAATGGAAAAACAACAAGACAAAGGTTTAAAACCCCGCAAAACGGGTATTACATCTTTTACCACTATGATGAACTGAGAGGTAGTACCGATGTTTAACTTTGACCACACAGCCTATCTAGCCTATTTAAAGCTTGTCCGGAACGTTTCAATCCTGGGAATGATCGTATTTATAGGATATTACACAATCAGCCAGCTCCAATCCGGCACAGGCCAAATCGAATTCATCTACGCAGGCCTCGGCTCCGCCGCCGCCGCCCTCACCATGGGCTTAGCCATTGGAAGAATGAAAAGTGCAGCAACCAGCAGATAAGCAAAGAAGGGGGAACCCTTCTTTTTTTTATGGAGTCCCCTTCTGGCAGAAAAGGATTGGGAAGGGCCTTTCTGCAGGCAGTGAGAAACAGAGCACCGGAAAGGGAAGCCTTCGATCCCTGATGAATTGGCGCATGGGGGCTGGGAGAAGCAACTTGTATGCATCATGCATGGGGATTTGGGAAAAGGCAGGCTTCGATCCCTGTTGCACCACCGCATGGGGATTGGGGAAAAGGCAGGCTTCGATCCCTGTTGCATCACCGCATGGGGATCTGGAAAAAGTCTGCTTTCGACCCTTGTTGCACCACCGTATGGGATCTGAAAAAAGTCTGCCCTCGATCCCTGTTGCATCACCGCATGGGGATCTGGAAAAAGTCTGCCTCCGACCCTTGTTGCATCACTCCATGGAGATTTGAAATAAAGCAGGCTCCACCCCTGTTGCACCACCGCATGGGGATCTGGAAAAAGTCTGCCTTCGACCCTTGTTGCATCACCGTATGGGATCTGAAAAAAGTCTGCCCTCGATCCCTGTTGCATCACCGTAGGGGATCTGAAAAAAGTCTGCCTTCGATCCCTGTTGAATCACCGCATGGGGATCTGAAAAAAAGTCTGCCTTCGATCCCTGTTGCATCACCGCATGGGGATCTGAAAAAAAGTTTGCCTTCGACCCTTGTTGCATCACCGCATGGGGATCTGGAAAAAGTCTGCCTCCGACCCTTGTTGCACCACCGCATCAGGGGACAGAGGCAGGATGCTCACTGTCCTTCTGCAGCAATGGATTAGCTGGAATGGGGACGGAGGAAAGCTAGTAGACATAACTGGGGACGGAGGAAACCTCCGACCCCTTTATTATGCGTTTTCGGGGACGGAGCCGCAGCGCTCAAAACCCTTGTGCTGTAAGGGGTTGTAAAGGATGGTGCCGGAGCTTTCATGCTTTAGCAGTGCGGGGGTCGGAGGCAAAGGTGTTTTTTCACCAGATCAAAGCCGATCCCCGCCCCTTCAATCAGTTCCCGACCAGCCTCACGATCCACTCAATGCGGTGCCAGGGCTTTCGTGCTTCACCGTACTCAGGGACAGAGACAAGTGCTCGAAAACCCTTGCACAGCAAGGGTTTAAAGTGCAGGTGCCAGAGCTTTAATCCGCTAATAGACGTGGGGACAGGCACGGTGCCTGTCCCCATGTGCTTCACCGCAAGTGGGGACAGAGACCTAGATTAATAAAGTCTTATCCCCCAAGGCCTCGCAAAGGAGGTGCCAGAGCTTTCATGCTTTAGCAGAGCGGGGGCCAGGCACTCCCGGCCACCCCCTGCTTCAGCAAATCAGGTCCAGCCACTCCCGGCCTCGTCCCGCTTCAGCCGATCAGATCCAGGCACTCCCGGTCTCTCCACGCCCCGCAGGTCCCACCCCCCAACCACCCCCACCCCCGCCTGCAACCACCCCTACCCCCCCCCGCCAAAAACCCCTCTTCCCAACCACCTCCAAATCTCCTACAATAGAAATAAAACGCTTACAAAAGGAGCCCTTAGATGGCGTACCTCAGACGATTTCTTTACTTTTCTGCTATGGTTACGTTTTTGATGACAGCGGTTTTGACGATTTATTATGGGAAGGAAACGTTTCATGTGACGGGGACGGTGTCTGGGCAGATGAAGATGAAGTCTGCTTACCATTTTGTGCTGATTCCGGAGGAGCTGGATAATGAGTATTGGAAGCTGGTCCAGGATGGGGCGAGGGCGGCGGCTGTGAAGCATGGGGTGACGCTTGAGTATCTTGGACCGAAGCAGGCGAATATGGATGAGCATTTGAAGACGATTGATATGGCGATTGCGGGCCAGGTGGATGGGCTGCTGACGCAGGGGATTGTGGATGAGGAGTTTACGCCTTTGCTGAATAAGGCGGTTCAGAAAGGGATTCCGGTGGTGACGATTGATACAGATGCACCGAATAGCGATCGGGCGGTGTATATCGGGACGGATAATTATTATGCGGGGTTTTTGGCGGGGAAGGCGCTGCTTGCAGATACGAGGGGGCCGCAGACGGTTGGGATTATAACGGGCCGGTTTGAGGCGTCCCACCAGAAGCTTCGGGTTCAAGGGTTTTTGGATGCGGTGAAGAATGAGACGCGGGTCCGGGTTGCGGATACGAAAGAGTCGAGTATTACGAAAGCGGGTGCGGTCAAGGCGGCGTACGAATTGGTAAAGGAATTTCCCGATCTCAGCGCTTTTTACGGAACAAGCGCTCTTGACGGAATTGGCATTGCGCAGGTTATGGAATATCTGAAAAAGAAGGCGTATGTCGTAAGCTTTGATACTCTTCCGGAAACGCTCCAATACATGGAAGAGGGCTTGATTCAGGCAACGGTGGTGCAGTATCCGTATGAGATGGGATATAAAGGGGTCGAGACGATGCTGCAAATTAAGCAGGGAAAGGCTCCGGAGGGGGTTCAGCATACCGGGACGGAAGTGATCCGGAAGCAGGATCTGCCGCTGATTCCGTCAAAACCGGAGGGGGCGCAGGTAAAATGAAGTCAATCCGCAATAAGCTGCTTGTTTACTTTTCCGTTTTTGCCGCGCTGTTTAACGTTGTGACCTTTTCCATCTATCTGAGCAGCAGCCGGATTGTGTCAGAGTATCACCAGAGTTTTCAAGGCTTTCTCCTGTTTAATGAAGTTTCCCAGCAGGCGAATACCATCTACGAAAAAATCAATGGCTATGCGGTGGAAAAGGATCGGAAGTTTGTCAGGGAATATGAACAGGTGAAGCAATCATTCAGCAGAAATTTGGAGCGAATGAACGAAGAGAAGCCTGCAGGAGTGGATGACCCGCAGCTGCAAAAATACAAGAATATGATGCAAAGTCTGCTGACGGAGAGTGAGGAGACCATCCGGGAGGTGAATACGAGTCAGATCGAGGACTATCTTCTTCATTTGAGGGAGGTCCGGAGCATTTCCTCGTATCTTCAGGAATCGACGCTTACGCTGCTGAACATGGAATTGTCTGAGTACCGTACTTTTTATCAGGGTATGGAAGAGCGGAACCAGGCGTTTCAGTGGTTTGCGGTGAGTCTTTTCACGTCTACCTTGCTTTTGGCGCTGCTGCTGGCACTTTTTTTCTCAAGAGGGGTGACCCGTCCGATCCGTCAGCTGTCGCGCGCTGCCCGTGAAATTGCTTCGGGACGGTTTGAAGGACCGCCGATTAGGCTGAAGTCCAAGGATGAAATCAGTGTGCTCGGCGAGTCGTTCAATTACATGCGCAGCAATTTAAAGCGGCTGATTGAAGAGATGGAGGAAAAATCCGAGCTGGATCAGCTGCTCAAGGAGCTCGAATTGAAGCATTTGCAAAATCAGATTAATCCGCATTTTTTATTTAATACATTGAATACGATTTCCCGGATGGCATATCTGGAAGATGCAGGAGTCACAAGCAGGCTGATTGAGTCTGTTTCAAAGCTGCTCCGGTATAGTCTTGGAGATTTGAATAAAACCGTCACGCTCTCAGAGGAAGCAAGTGTCGTTCAGGAGTATTTTTATATTCAAAAAACGAGATTCGCCGACAGGATTACATTTAAAACGGAAATTGACGAGAGCTGTCTGGAGAGCCTGATTCCAAGCTTAACGCTTCAGCCTCTTGTGGAAAATGCCTTTATTCACGGGGTTGAAAACAATGAAGCGGGCGGGGAAATTGGCTTGAGGATTTTTTCGGAAAAAGGCGTCCCGGTCATTGAAATACGCGACAACGGGGAAGGGATGACCGCCGAACAGGTTAATAGAATCTTTGAGCAGCAGGAGCATGAGCATGACATCCGGAGCGGTCACTCAACAGGGATCGGCCTGCGGAATGTAATCAGGCGGCTTGAGCTTTTTTATAAAAGAAAAGATGTGCTGCAGGTTGATTCGAAAAAGGGAGAGGGTACGACGATCCGAATCAGATTGGGGGAAGCGGGATGAAGGTAGTCATTGTTGACGATGAGATGATTGAGCGAAGGGCGATGCGCAAGTTTATTGAAGAGAGCATGGCAGGATTTGAGGTAGCCGGGGAGGCAGCGAACGGCCGGCTGGCGGTGGAGCTTGCCTCTAAGCTTCGGCCGGATCTAATGCTCATGGATATTAAAATGCCGGGCATGGATGGACTGGAAGCGATCAGGAAAATAAGGGTAAGCGAGCCGGAAATCCGTTTTATTATGGTTTCCGCCTATGATTCGTTTGACTACGCGAAGGAAGCCATGAAGGAAGGGGTCAAGGAGTACATTTTAAAGCCGGGAAAAAAAGAAGAAACAATCGAAGCCCTTTTCCGAATCAAAAAGGAGATTTTGGGAGAGCGCAGCGCTTCTCTGGAAAAGGAAGAAGCTGTTCAGCTCGTGAAGAAGCATTTGGCAGAACGGCTCAGCCACCGGAATCCTGCTCCGGCAGAGGTGGACCGGTTCCATCAGCTGTTTCCCGGGATAAGGGGCGGGTTTTTCCTGATTCTCTCCGGCTGTTCGCCTAAGGAAGCAGAGCCTGTTCTTGGTCGGCATTCCCCTGTTCCGTATATTTGCACACAGCAGAACGGCAATCGGATGAGCTATCTGTTTCTTGCATCGGAGGAAGAAGAATCCGGTCTGAGGACGGCAGCACTTCGGCTGGCAAGATCCATGACGCTCTCGATTCAAGGAAGCCGAGCAGGAGTCGGCTACCCGGTTCTGTCTCTCAAAAAACTGTGGAAATCCTATCAGGAAGCCTTTGCTGCCTGGGAATCCATTGAACCGGGTGCGGATGTTCCTTACCGGTTTTATCATGAATCGGAAGAAGGGGAGGCACAGTCCCTCGCTGAGAAGCTCCGGCCGCTCATTTTTTCGGGGAAAACGGAGGAAGCCTTGCTTTTATTTGACAGGTCGCAAGTGGAGATCGAAGCGCTGAAAGAAGGGCTCGCTGCTGTAAAGTATGAGCTTGAAAAGCAGGGGATCGATGTCCAGCGTGTTCCGCTTATGAATGCCGGAAATCAGGAGGAACTGAGGGAAATCCTCTATACGTTCTGTGAAAAAGTCCAATGGGCAGCAGGCGAAAAAGAGGTCGCGGTGAAAGCGAGACAGTATATTCAAGCCAACTTTACAGAGCCAATAACGCTTGAGGAGGTGGCCGGGCAGACAAACCTGAGCCCGACTTATTTCACGAAAATCTTCAAAGAGCAAACCGGGCAGACCTTTATTGACTGTGTCACAGAGCTTAGAATGAAGCGGGCAAAGGAGCTGCTCGCAGGCAGGGACCTCAGTTTAAAGGAAATTGCGTATGCGGTCGGATACCGGGACCCCAGCTATTTCAGCCGTGTTTTCAGGAAAACAGCGGGGCAGACCCCGAAGCAATTTCGTAAACACATCATAAAAAAGTCCTGATTTTCATAAAAAAGTGCAGGGAATCGTTCCAATATGAACCGCTTTTTATCTTTATAATTAATCTTGTTAACGCTTTCAAAAAACGTTTCAAGGGGGATGAAGATGAAAAAGGGGTTCTTTTTGGCATTATTGTTACTTTTCTCGCTTGTTATCTCGGCCTGCGGCAATGCTTCGACCAGCGGAGAAAAAGCGGAAGGCGGCGGAAAAGAAGGAAAATTAGATATCTTCAGCTGGTGGACCGGGGCAGGTGAGGAGGACGGCTTAAAAGCGCTGATCAAGCTGTTTGAAGAAAAACACCCGGATGTTCCGCTTGAAAATGCGGCGGTTGCCGGAGGAGCCGGAACGAATGCAAAGGCGGTTCTTGCTTCCCGGATGCAAGGAAATGATCCGCCCGCCACATTTCAGGTTCACGGCGGTGCTGAACTGAATGAAGGCTGGGTTAAAGCAGGAAAAATGGAATCGCTGAATGATCTTTACGAAAAAGAAGGCTGGATGGATAAATTCCCTGAATCGTTAATTGACCTTGTGTCTAAGGATGGCGAAATTTACTCCGTGCCTGTAAATATTCATCGTGGAAATGTGCTTTGGTACAACAAAAAAGTATTCGAAGACAATGGGCTTGAGCCGCCGGCTACATTTGAAGAGTTTTTCAAAGTGGCTGATGCTTTGAAGGCAAAAGGCATTACACCGCTTGCTCTTGGTGATAAGGAGCCGTGGGCAGCAACGCATCTTCTGGAGGCGGTGTTATTGGGCACCCTCGGCACAGAGGATTACGGGGCATTATTTAATGGTGAATTAAAATGGGATGATGCAAAAGTAAAAACAGCACTCGACAACTACAAAAAAATGCTGGATTACGTTAACGAAGA
Organism: Metabacillus sp. 113a; assembly: GCF_050107635.1. NCBI lineage: Bacteria > Bacillati > Bacillota > Bacilli > Caryophanales > Bacillaceae > Metabacillus > Metabacillus sp. 113a. The sequence continues at coordinate 381,456 of NZ_JBNILJ010000002.1, forward strand.
CCACAGCTCCCGCAACTGGCAGGACGCTTCCCAGCTCGTAGCAAACGGTGAAGCAGCGATGAACGTGATGGGGGACTGGGCTAAAGGCTACTTCGTAAACGATTTGAAGCTGAAAGTGAATGAAGACTTCGGCTACACGGCCACACCTGGAACAGACGGTAAATTCATCGTGATTACCGATACGTTCGGACTTCCTAAGGGCGTGGACAATCCCGAAAACGTCAAAAAATTCTTATCTGTACTCGGTTCCGTTGAAGGTCAGGATGCCTTCAACCCGCTAAAGGGCTCTATCCCGGCACGTACGGATGCGGATGTCAGCAAATATGACCAATATGGAAAAGACACCATTGAAGATTTCAAATCCGCTGAGCTTTCACCGAGCCTTGCGCACGGGTCGGCTGCAGAGGAGGGCTTTGTTACAAAAGTAAACCAGGCCGTGAACATCTTCGTTACCCAAAAGGACGCCGATCAATTTATCAACGCAGTCAAATAACGGGGTGAGGCCTCCGGTCAAACCGGGGGTCGCCCTTATTTTTGGAGGTGCAAGGTTTGGAAACAGTCAAAGAAACACCGATCGCACCCTCTGTAAAGGTGCAATCCGCTAAAAAGCGGAAGCTGTCTGCGGACCATTTGACCGCCATCGGTTTCCTGCTGCCATCATTTTTGCTCATTTTAATCTTTGTCTACGGATTTATCTGCTGGACAGGATACGTTTCCGTCAGCAGCTGGAACTCCCTCGTCCCTGATTTCAGCTTCGCAGGACTAGAGAACTATCTGTTCCTGTTTCAGGATTTCCGCTTTCAGGCAGATTTGAGAAATACGCTGTTCTTCACCATCCTCTTTATTGGCCTGGTGATTGTCATGGGCATCCTGCTCGCCATTTTGCTTGATCAGAAAATCAAGGGAGAATCCATCTTCCGCAACATCTTCTTTTTTCCGATGGCCTTATCGTTTGTTGTAACAGGAGTTGTATGGCAATGGATTTTAAATCCGTCTACCGGGGTGAACCTGTTCCTGAAAAGTTTCGGCATCCAGCCAAAATGGTACACAGACACAGATATTCTCGCCGGCTTCAAGTGGGGAAGCATTGAATTTGGGCTGCCTGCCGCCCTATTTGCTGTCGTCCTTGCAGCGGTCTGGCAAATGACCGGCTTCTCACTCGCGATGTACCTTGCCGGACTGCGCGGAATTTCAGAGGAAGTAAGAGAAGCGGCACGGATGGACGGAGCAAGCGAATTCACCATTTACCGGAAAATCATTTTGCCCCTGCTGCGCCCGATTACTGTGAGTGTCATCATCATCATGGCCCACATCTCGCTGAAAATTTTTGACCTGATCTACGCCATGACTGGTCCCGGAGCCAACTTCGTTACCGATGTACCGGGTGTATACATGTTCGAAACGACCTTCCGGGGAAATATGTACGCAAACGGGGCCGCCATCGCCATCATCATGCTCCTGACCGTCGCCATTTTTATCGTTCCATACCTAATTTCAAGCCGGAAAGGAGAGACCTGACATGGCAGTAAGACAAATCGGCAAACCCATCCTTTACCTGCTGCTCCTTGCAATGAGCCTGTTTTTCCTCATGCCGGTCTACGTCATGATCATCACAAGCCTAAAGCCGCTCGACCAGATCACATTGGCCGGAATGTGGAACCTGCCCTCCGCTCTGGATTTCTCAAGCTACGGCACCGCATTCGAAAAGCTTGCACCCAACCTGCTGAACTCGTTTTATCTCGTCATTCCAGCTACCCTGCTGTCCGCCCTGCTCGGAGCCATGAACGGCTACGTCCTGTCCAAATGGAAATTCCGCGGCGCAGACGCCGTCTTTACGATGATCCTTTTCGGTATGTTTATTCCGTATCAGAGCATCCTCATCCCATTAATCCAATTCCTGCGTGACGCCGGCCTTTACAACACAATCGGAGGACTGATCTTCGTCCACGTCATCTACGGAATTCCAATCACAACACTCATGTTCCGGAACTTTTACGCCAGCATTCCGGACGAAATGATCGAATCCGCCAAAATCGACGGCGCCAGCTTCCTCGGAATCTTCCGCCACATCATGATTCCACTCTCCATCACAGGCTTCGTCGTCGTCGCCATCTGGCAATTCACCAACATCTGGAACGAATTTCTATTCGCCGTCACCATCACCACCTCCGGCCAGCAGCCCATCATGGTCGCCCTCCAGAATCTATCCGGCAGCCAAATCGTCCAATGGAACGTGCAAATGGCCGGCGCCCTGCTCGCCGCCCTGCCAACCCTGCTCGTCTACATTTTTTTAGGCAAATACTTCGTAAAAGGATTGCTTGCCGGATCCGTAAAAGGCTAAAGCATGAAAAAAGGAGCTGTCCGCTCCTTTTTTCTGTTATCTATTAATAGGAAGGCGGTGCCCCGCCAAGCAGGACAGCAGCCTTATCCAAATACACCCCGGCATTCAAAAGCGCTTCCGTACACTGCTCAATTCCCACAATGTCCATCGTATCAATTGCCTCCGGATAATTCTCCACCACATAAGCAATCTCCTCACCCGCCAAAAGCAGGTAGTGATGAGCCTCCTCCATCTGCGGCGGAGCGTCAATGCCCTTCAGCTCCTTACTCGCCCCCTCCATCATCAAAAGGGACTCCGCCATCTCAGCCACCCAGCGCGAATCCGTCAGAAGCGAAGGATCCCCGCTCGCCTCTATATTCAGCTGGCCAAACATCAAAAGCCCCTCACTAAGCTGGGTAAGAACCGGCTCAATCGCAGTCAGATAAGCCAGGCTCTCCGTATCCGCATCGGGTGCCGCAGGTTCTTCAGGTGCAGAAGGCTCCTCCGGAACAACAGGCTCTTCCAGCGCAGGCGGTTCTTCCGGCTCACGGGCCGGCTCTTCAGCCTGCACCGGTTTATCCGCAGCAGGCTCTCTATCCACAGCAGCCGGTTTCTCCTCCTGCTGCGGCTTTTCATTGACCACACATCCGCCTAAAATAAAAAATACAGCAATCAGCAAGGCAAAAGCTTTCCTCAAATAGAGTCCTCCTCAAAATGAAACCCATTTTGGTATGCGTTATCCTATGGAGGAGGGAAGAGGGCGGTGCCAGTACCGTAAGGCTTTAGCCAATCCAGGCACAGAGGCGAACAAACGGTAGTTAGTGAAAAGTCATGGGATTGGGAAGTGATTTTGGGTGCCCGGGTGGAGCTGGGATAAAGAGCAGCGGGCGGCGGGAAGAGCAGCATCCGGGGCGGTGCCGGAGGGAGGAGGATAAGCGGAGCACCGTCTAGTGCCGGAGATTAAGCCCTCCACCAAAGTCTGGGGCAGAGATCAGAACCCGCCAAAGCTTGCCGGTGCCTGGAATGGATACTAGTTAAAACCCGCTGCTCCGCCCCCCGGCCGCCCTAGATGGGTTCCAGTTAAAACCCGTGGCTCCAATCCGCCCGAAATGGGTTCTAGAAAAAAACCGTTGCGTTGCTCCGACCCCCGCCTCTTCACCGCGCTGGGGGCCAGAGGCAGGAAGCTCTCTCTCCGTCTCGCGCAAGGCTTTTAATGGATTGGTGCCGGAGAGAATTTAGTAGACATAATGGGGGACGGAGGCAGCCTCCGTCCCCTTTTTTTGTGCTAACCGGTACCGGAGCAGCAACGCTTCAATCCCTTGTGCCACAAAGAGTAATCGAAGCAGGTGCCGGAGCTTTAGCCCTTTAGCGGAGTAGGGGACGGAGGCAACCAAATCATTCCAGTTTCAGCCGTTGTACCCGGAGGCAAGCGGAGCAACGCGGTGGCAGTCAGTTCAAGCAAATCAACACGGTGGCAGGCGGCCTACCAAGGCATGCGGAGCAACGCGGTGGCAGCCCGTGTACCGAAGACGACATAGATCTCTAAGCGGCTCATTTCCAAGTTGGCGAAGTGGATGAGCCGAAAACGGGCGCGGTGATTATGGAAATGATAATGGAACTCCGCAGGCCTTTCCAGAGCCACTAGAGGGAAAAAACACGCAAGAATAGCTATTGTACTGGGGGTTGAGCGATAAAAAGTCAAACGAGCAGTTTAAGCAGCATAAATTAGGAGTGGGAAAATTCGGAGTTGAAGGGGAGCTCCCACTGAAAAATGAGCCAGTCTGTCAGATTAAGTACCGGCATGGTGAGTGCACCTCCTGCTTATACTCAGAGACCGGGACACTCCATAGGTATTTCTCCGCCATCCAATTCGTCTTTCTGCACGCCATATAACTTGCTGGATGCTCGGAATCTTTATATCTATAAAACTTCTGCAAAACGAACCGTCAAATCCCTTTGACTTTCAATCCAAAGCAAGAATTTTGGGCTTTATGATTTTTTATATTCCGCGTATAAAAAGATGCCGTATAATCCCCCGTCAAATATGGCGAAGCAGGGTTACAAGTAAGGAGTGAAGGCCCTTTTCCAGGAGTTTTTCCCTCCCTCTGCGTTTAAATAGGGAGGCTGCATAAGAATCCTTCCTTAATAATATTTTTACAAAATAATTACAAATGCTCATTCTTCAGTCTTATATAATAATATGTGAAAATAGTTAAATTTTACTATTTTCACAAACTATTCCAGAGGTGATGTGTGATGTGATCAGCAGAAAGTCCATTCAAAAAATCTCCTAACACACATACCGTGCGGGGGATGCATGTTAAGAGTGGTGTTCAGCAGCTGTGCTGACTGCTGTCATCTTACCAATTATTGAATTATTGTTTAAGGGGAGAAGCTGAGTGGAGGAAGTCTTTGATGAATACTATATAAAGAGAAAGACAATGGCTCTGGAATCCAAGTGGGATGAGCATGGAAATGTTTTTACCCTTATCCATGAGTATGACGGAAAGCTTGAATATAAGAAAGCAGCTACAGCTATTATTGAGGATAATTGTGTATTTTACGGCAGCAGCTATGAAGGAAGGCTGAGAGCTTCAGGCGAGATTCTGCTGAGGCAAAAGCTTCTGCCTGTGTGTGTTTGTGAGTTTAATGATATTTATATGTTCCCTTCGATGTCACCCAAGAGTGATCAGGTGATCTGGCTTGCAGTGGATCATGTGAAGGATGTCCGCTCATATAAGAATAAGTCGGTTGTTGTCTTTTCGAATGGGGAAACGTTGTTTATTCCGCTGCTGAAGGAATACATAACAAGCAAAGTTGGGAAAACGGCCCAGCTTGCTCTGGCCTATCAGCAGCGAAGAAAAATTTTAATGGAGTCCAAGCCCTGGAAGGATGACCATTATTCATTCTAAGATGAGGCTTGTTAGCACACAAAGAAAAGCCGGGATTCTTTGCTCCGGCTTTTCTTCTATTTTGCCGCTTCCTGCAGAGGGAGAAGACGACCAAGAAGCTGTTCGATTGGCTGTGGTCTGCTGAATACGTAACCTTGGGCCTGGGGGCAGCCAACTGATTGGAGGAAAGAAGTATGCTCGGCTGTTTCCACGCCTTCTGCGATTACGGTCAGGTTTTTGCTGTCTGCAATCTGGATGATAGCTTGTACAATTGCGGCATCCTGTTCATTGGATAGGATATCCTTGATAAAGGAACGGTCAATTTTAACAATATCAATAGGCAGGATTTTCAAGTAATTCAATGAAGAAAATCCGGTTCCAAAATCATCGAGTGCGACTTGAATGCCTGCTTCCTTCAAGGTGTGAAGCTGATTAAGAACAAGGTCAAAATGATCAATGACCACACTTTCTGTTATTTCAATTTTAAAGAGAGAGCTTGGTACGCCATGCTCCTGCAGCTTGCTCAGGATAAACTCCGGAAGGGATTCATGATAAAACTGTTTAATCGAAATATTTACAGCCACGTTGATATCGTGAATGCCGGATTCCATTAACCCCTTCAGATCTCTTGCGGCCTGGTCAATCACCCATTCTCCAAGCTTCCGGACAATTCCTGTTTCTTCTGCAACAGGAATAAATTCGCCGGGAGAGACATGGCCGAGATTCGGATTATACCACCTGATCAGCGCCTCGAGACCCGTTATTTTCATCGTTTCAAGGGAAACCTGAGGCTGGTAATATAAGGTGAATTCGTTTAATTCCAGAGCTCGCTGAAGTTCTTTTTCAATGGCGACTCTTCTGGCCAGATTATTGTTTAGCTCGGGTGTGAAGAATTCATATGTGTTTTTTCCTTTTTCCTTCGCACTGTACATGGCAATATCTGCTGTAGAAATCAGGTCATCGATGGTCTCAGCATGCTGCGGAAAAAGACTGATGCCAATGCTGCAGGTTACGCTCACCTCATTGTCCCCGATCAGAATCGGTTTGGCCATTTCCTCCAGAAGCTGGGCTGAGATGTCTTCAAGATTTCTTTCTTCCGCCCCGCTGTTCGGAAGGGCAATCAAAAACTCATCCCCGCCGTGTCTGCAGAGAATAGCCCGCTCTCCGCATACTCTGCGGATCGTATCGGCTAATTCCTTCAGCAGCTCGTCTCCGGTATCGTGTCCAAGAGAGTCGTTAATCAATTTGAACCGGTCCAGATCACAGAACATAATTGCTACAGAGCGGTCAAACTGTGTGGCGAGACGGAGCTCTTTTTCCAGCTGCTCTGTAAACGAATACCGGTTGTGCATATTCGTCAGGACATCAAAATGAGCAAAGTATTCAAGCTTTTTTTGCTTTTGCCGCAGCTCTTGCATCACGCGGTTAAAATCTGTAATCAGCTGCTCAAAGCTCCTGATCAGCCGCGAAACCTCTGTAATGCTCGTTTTTGGCCAGGACGCCTTATGGTGTGTCAGCTTTGAAGCGGAAAGCTGTTCGGTGATGTTAGACAGCTGCCGGATGGATCGGACCAGCACGCTGCTCAGGTAATAGGCAATGGCAATGGAAAAGCCGATAATCATGAGCACAATACCTAAAAGACGGGTGTAGCTGGCATACAGCGCATTCTGGTAAGGTTCAACTTTTACTGTTGTCATAGGGCGCCACGGAATGGCGGGCACCTCAGCCACTTCTGCTAAGTACGATTGCTTCCACATGCTGATCTTGTTTGAGCCTGTATCCTCAAGAGGCTGCATGATAAATGGCTTGGAGTAATCATCCGTTCTCACGAATTGATTGTTTTTGAGTTGTCCAATGCGGAACATGCTAAGCTCATGCTCATTGTATAAACTCACTTCTATGTTCTCCGTCGGCTTCATGTTGTTCAGAAGCACCAGCAAATCCTTCATGCGGTAGGTGGCCACAGCAAAGCCTGTATAGCTCTTTTCATGAATCGGGACAACGATGCTCGTCATCTGCTCGCGTGTAAAATGATTAAAATAAACATCGGTAACATAAGGATACAGTTCTGACAGCTTTAAAAACTTAACATCGTAAAAAGGCAGATTAGAAGTCTCGGAGTAGATATGGTTCAAATCCTTGCGCTGGTTAAAAACATATATATCCTGCACATATGGCATTGTCCTGCCGAGCTCCCGCAAATGGCTGTCCATATTGCTGCTGCTCGTTATATAGAGGCGCAGAGTATTTAGAGAGGCGCGATGGGTCGATTCCCAGTTGGTCAGAGAGCTTTTGATCATCTGGGTTTTAAGAGATGCAGACTGGCTAATATTATCCAATTCTTCCCTGTATTCTTTGCTGCCTTCATAAACTAAAAGAAACACGGTCGGAATTAGAAAAACAGATGTAAATGTAATAAACAAAAGCTCCTGAAACCTTTTTGGCCGGGCTTTCTTTAAGACGTACTGCTGATACATAAGATAGAGGATGGAAAAAACAAGGCAGTTGAAAATCCCGTTCACCATATATTTGAGGCTTACAATAGCTGTATCGAGCAAATCCATGTCGAGAAATCCGAAATAAAACCAGAAAACGAGTGGAATTCCGATAAAAAGCCAAAAAAGTCCATCCATAATGGCCACATTCACCCGGTATTTTCGGTAAAGCAAGTACACTGACAAACTTTCCGCCGTTAAGATAACGAGACCGAATAAATGATTCCAAAGAAAATAAGTGGCTGCACCTGCCAGGACGGAAGCAGCCAGCCCCGGCTTGATGCCATAACAATAAACAATTAAAAAGACAAAAATTGAACCGAAAAGAAAGTCAATGCCAAAAAAGATTTCGATGGAATAATAGTTTCCCAGCATGGCCAAAGCAGTTAGAACAGCAACACCAAGCCAGTTAAGGGGGTTCTTAATTTGAAAGGTCAATAGGATCACCATATTGGTTATTTTGTCGAATTTTGAAGTCTGCAAAGCTATTATAAGCGGGGATAGGAATTTTGCGCTAGAGGAAGAAACATACAAACCAGAAAAATGAGTCGAAATACCTAGTTTATTTTCTGGAAAAGGAGAATTCGGCGCCTGATTCATCTGGTGGTGGGGTGATGGTGCCGGAGATTTAGTACGCTAAAGGGATGGGGGACAGAGAAACTATGCCGTAATCCCTTATACGACAAGGATCTGCAGATCAGGTGCCGGAGCTTTAGTACGGCAGCGAAAGTGGGGACAGGCGCGGTGCCAGTCCCCCACTGCTTTAATGCAGAGCGGGACAGAGACCGATGCTCCGAATCCCTTGCAGCACAAAGGAATGCAGAGTTAGTGCCAGAGCTTTAATGCTTTATCAGGGTGAGGGCCAGACCCGGCCAGCTCCAGATTTAACGCAGAGCGCTCTCCTCCGGCCCCCGTCACAGTAAAGCAGTGGGGGAAGGAGGCAGAAATCTCTGATACCTACTCTCGCAACGTTTTCAAGGCTTAAGGGACAGAGCAAGATTGGTTGACATAATAGGGGACGGAGGAATCCTCCGTCCCCAATTTTCTGCCTCTGAGGGGACGGAGCTAAGACCTTACCATCCCTTGTGCGACAAAGTCTTATACAATATGGTGCCAGAGGTTTAGTGCTTTAGCAAAGCGGGGGACGGAGGCAGCCGCTTCCCGGTATCATGTTTCAGAAATGTCTTATTAAGCCGCTTCCCAGCATCATGTTTCAAAGGTGTCCGATGCAGCCGCTCCCCAATGTCAGACATTGAACCTAAAAAAATTTAAACTCCCCCCCTGCAGCCTGCCCCGCTCCAAAGAAAAAAACCCGGTTCATCCGGGTTCTCATTTGCTGGCTGTGCTTGGAGCAATCTCCAGGCTGGCCTTTAGTTTGTCTGTGATGGCGTTGCGGTTCTCTTCAGGCACCTCAAGGTACCAGATGCCATCGATTTTCGTTCCATTGCCTTCAATTGTGTGCTGAACCATTGTTCCGCTTGCTTCGCGGTAGTTTGAGACCATGTTCCACATGTCGTCAAAGGAAAGGTTCGTTTTCACGTTGTTTTCGACAACTCCAAGCATGTCGCTGAATTTATTGATGGATTGAATGTTGGCTCCTTTTGCGATGACCGCTTCAATAATTTTTCGCTGACGCAGCTGGCGGCCTGTGTCTCCTGCCGGATCTTCATAACGCATTCTGGAGTATTTGAGTGCTGATTCCCCGTCCAGCTGAGTCGGTCCTTCCTGGAAGGATTCGCCTTCGTATTCGAATGCGAGGTGGTTATTAATTTCAACGCCACCGACTGCGTCGACAATTTGTTTGAAGCTCTCCATGTTTACTTTTACAAAATAATCGACATTGACGCCGAGGAAGTTCTGCACGGTTTCAATGGCCATTTTTGTTCCGCCGAACGCATAAGCGTGATTGATTTTGTCTGTCGTATTATGGCCGATGATTTCTGTCCGCGTATCCCGCGGGATGCTGACCATGTGCATTTCTTTTTTATTTGGGTTTACGGTCATATAGATAAGGGAGTCCGAGCGGCCGACATCGCCTTGTCTTTCATCCACTCCCATCAGGAGTATGGAAATGGGTTCTTTTTTGGCCAGGTCTGCAGGAGGCTCGAGACTTTCGATGTCTACCTTTTCCTGAATGACGGATACTGTATCGTTCGTCCGTTTGATTAAATAGCCTAAATACAGCGCTGAACCGATCAGCAATACACCAATTACAGAAAGCGTCACCCACAGCCAGGTTTTTTTCTTTTTCTTTTGTTGTGTTCTCAATCACTTTCGCCCTCGTTTCTAAAATATATGCAGTCCAATAGAATAAATGGATAGAATTGTTAGTGTAACTGAAAGAATTTTGACATAATTTGAGGAAAAAGTCTATCTTTTTTAAAAATATTATTCTTAAAAGGAAGGTTTGCAGATTCTCTCGTCCTGTATATATAGACGGATGGAGACTAGGAAATGTTTCACATATCAAACAGAAATCAAGAAGAAAATTGTAAATTTTTCTAATAAGTTCCTTCGCTGAAAATTAATGAACCCTTAAAGAACTCCCCGTTATGGCTTAGCATCAGTTTTGTAAAATGATGTTAACTATTTCTACCGGGAGGCACGTATGAGAAAACATGCAGCGATCTGGATTGGTTCGATAGCGATCTTTCTGTTAGTAAACGGCTTTGGTTTCCTTTCTTCCTTTTTTAACCTTACGGCAGAAGCATTTAACCGGACGATGGGCCAGCCGGCTAAGGCGTCTCATCTGCTGATTACAGAAATATCCCCAAATAATGCAGGGGCTGATTCCTATGAATTTTTCGAACTGCATAATCCGACAGACGCTCCGATTGATTTATCTCAATTTACCTTTATCTATCAGTATACAAAGACCCCCGCAAGCGACAAAGAAATTCCTATTCCTGATCAGGTTATTGATCCTGGGAAATCCGCTGTTCTATGGTTCAACAATGGCGGCAAAACGGCAGAGGATTTTAATAAGCAGTACGGCGTCCGTCTCACGGCGGATGAGCTGATTCCGTTCACAGAAGGATTTGCCGGATTTTACAATGGAGGAGACAGAGGCCTTTTAATCAAGGACGGAGATGATTCAGTCGTATCCGCTTCTTATACAATGGATGATATAAGTGATGCGGGGCTTGATGTCCATTTCAGAGCACCAGAATCAGGCACAGCAATGAAAACCTATAAACGTCTGGCTGCTCCAACACCGGGTGCAATAGATGAGGAGCAGGCACTAAAGGAAACGAAAAGTGATTCCGTACCGCCTGAAATTAAGCATGAGCCAGTTTCCGGCGGCAAAGCTTTTTCGCCTGTGCCGGTTCAGGCTGAGGTTACAGATGACCAAAAGGTTGCTCAGGTGCAGCTCCATTATAAACGGACCGATCAGTCTGATTTTTCAACCGTTCCGATGAAAGCCTCTCAGGGTTCTCCGGCTGAATACAAGGGCGAGATCCCGGGAATGGAAGCTGTGTCGGATATGACGTACTACATAGAAGCAAGCGACGGGCAAAACACCGAGAAGACAAAAGAGTTCCCGGTTGCGATAGAGCCGGTAAAAGGCAAGCCTAAAAATGTTCCTCCGCTGCTTATAACGGAGGCGGTCCCGAATTCATCGAATACGGGAGCGGCAGATGGCTATGAATTCATTGAAGTCTATAACAATACAAACGAAGATGTGAATTTCAAAAACTATAAGCTTCAGTATCGTTCCGGTGCCGAAGCGGCGACAGATGTCGTCTGGCCGTCTATTCCGGATGATGTGGTCATTCCTTCCGGAAAAACGCTGACGTTCTGGATCATCAATTCCTCCAACGGGGATAAAACCACAGCGGATTTTAACCGGAATTACGGGAGTTCGCTTAAAGAAAATGAAGAGCTGGTGAAGGTTTACAGCGACGGCATGTCCAACACGTTAATGAGAGGACTGGTCGTGGCCACGAATGCCGGCAGGGAAGTGAATGTGGCGTATTACAACGATGTTCCAAATGTGCTGGATCCGGTGACGGATAAAGGAATCAATTATACGTTTCCGCAGGACGGATCTAAAACACAGCTTAAGGTGAACGCCGGGAAGGAAGCGGCCACTCCCGGAAAGGTCAGTTCCTACCAGGTGCCGTCTACACCTGTGCAAATAAAGGATGACCAAGAGAATCCGGCCATTGAGGATTTGACAAAGCGAACAGAAACGGACGAGTTAAAGGATTTCAAGATTACTGCAGAAGCGCTGGATGACCAGGAAGTGAAGTCGGTAAAGCTGTATGTGAGAACAGACAGCGGCGAATTCAAAGAAAAAATCATCAAGCAGGATTACAATGATACATTATTTCACCATACCGTCTATTCTCCTGATCTAATCGGGAAAAAGTCCCTTGAATATTATTTCGTTGTATCGGATGGGAAAAATGAAATTGAAACCGGGCCGGTCACAGTTAAGATTACCAGCACGTTAGATTCATCCCCTCTAAGGATGAACTTGAAAGAAGGGGAATTTGCAGCAGGGGAACGAGTTCTGAGGACAGCTCCCCGGGGTGGACAGCTTTTGTTGGACGGAAATCCTTTTGCAGCGAAGGCAGCCCCCTCTCTTGAGCATGAAGCTTATTTTGCCTTTGAGGTAAACAACGTTAATACGTTTTTCCAAAACGGGATTACGATGGGTGACGATGTCCTCCGCATTTTTGATGATTTTATTATGAACTGGCAGACCATATATGTGCCGGTAGACCCGAGCCGTCTTAAGGCCGGAGACAACGTCATCACTGTCCGTTCAGGGACGAAGGCGACCCCGTTTGATATGGACTCGCTTGAAAACAGGGACGATTTTGATATGAAGCATCCTCGGCTCATTCTTAGAGACGGAACAATTATTCATGACCCTGCCCACCCCGATCCGGATCAGAATGTAAATATTGGAGATGGCGCAGGCGGCTCAAAAATGATGGATTTTCATTTTGATTTGAAGGATGAGCACCTCCAGGCGAGCTCCTACATATGGAATACCGGAGAAGTAAAGGACGGCAAACACCAGCTGACGGTAAAGTATGAAAAACAGTCCTTTACGCGAAACGTCATCGTGGATAATACGGCTCCCGAGATAAAACCTAATATAATAGAAGGAAAAGAATACAAAGGTTCATTTAAATTGGATGCGCGGGTCAAAGACAAGCTTTCCGGCATCAGCAAAACAGAAGTGAAATTGGATGGCAAAATCATTGAGCTTCCTCAAAAGGCATCTGCCTCAAAGATGGAACCGGGAGACCATACCCTGTATATAAAAGCAGCTGATAAAGCGGGGAATGCCGCAGAACAGACGATCCGTTTTGAGACAGCAGCTGAAAACCCGAATCAGCCACGCCTGATCAGTCCGAAAATGAATGAAAAAGGTAAGAGTGATCCGATTCTGACCGTTCAGGCCTCGGATCCAACAGGTGATGACTTAACGGTGTCCTTTTTGAAAGGTTTCCGCTATGACGCGAGCCTCAAGGGGCAAGTAAACGCTTATAAAAACACAGCCGAAACAGAGCCGCCTGCCACCCAGGTACCGGAAGGGGAAAAAGCGTTTACTGATCAGGAGAGAGCACTCACAGAAAAGAATGACAATCAATATGTGACAACAGACTCGAGCACCGAGTTTCCGTATCACCGCTTTGATGTGAAAGTGGATAGCAGCGTCGATGAGAATGACCGGATTGAGCTTTCGTGGGAAGGACATTCTCTGGAAGGCCGTAAAGTGACGATGTACGCCTGGAACCATTCCATTTCCCATTGGTCTGTCATTGACGGGACCATTGCAGGAAAAGAGGATTTTGAGCTTAAAGGAGAGGCGGCTGCCGCTGATTTCGTAAAGGACAGCAAAATTAACGTGATGATTCAGGATGAAATCCCAGCCTCCTCTGATGACTATGATTATACGTTTGTCTGGATATCGGATACACAGTATTATTCAGAAACCTATCCGCACATTTACGATTCACAGACAAAGTGGATTGCAGACAAAAAAGAAGAAATGAAAATTAAGTACGTTTTTCACACCGGGGATCTCGTCAATATGGCGAACCAGGATTACCAGTGGAAAGCAGCCGATCAATATATGAAAACGCTCGAGGATGCGAACGTTCCATACGGGGTCCTGGCAGGCAATCACGATGTTGATCACAAAACAAGTGACTACAGCCAATACTGGAAATACTTTGGTGAAAACCGATTTAAAGACCAGCCGCATTATGGTGAATCCTACCAAAACAATAAAGGGCACTATGATTTAATCTCTGCGAATGGAAATGACTACATCATGGTGTATATGGGCTGGGGCGTGGATGATGAAAGCATTGCCTGGATGAATAAGGTGCTGAGCGAGCATCCAGACCGGAAAGCCATTCTTAATTTCCATGAGTATTTAATGGCAACCGGAACCAGACACCCTCTGGGAGAAAAGCTTTTCCAGGAAATCGTTGTTCCAAATCAAAATGTGATCGCGGTGCTGAGCGGCCACTACCATGAGAGCCGGGTTTACACCGATGAAATTGATGACAATGGGGACGGGAAACCGGACCGGTCTGTGCCGCAAATCCTTGCAGACTATCAATCCGGTCCAGAGGGCGGCCAAGGGTATATGAGGCTGCTGCACTTTGATGCAGATGACAACCGGATTATCGTCAATACGTATTCTCCTTATTTGAATGATTACAATTTTTATAACCCTGAAGATTTCCCGAATAAAGATGAATTCACGTTAAACCTGGATCTGTCCCCAATGGAAAAACGCGTAGCAACCGATTATTTCGCCGTAAACATTTTCACGGATGAGCGGATCGGTAAAAAACAAAAAATCAAAAGCGGGGGCATGGCATCAGTGAAGTGGAATGGATTAAGGGCCGGATCAGAGTACTCCTGGTATGCGGAAGTACGGGACCGGTATACGGGCAGAACCATTTCAGACATCTGGAGCTTTAAGAAAAAATAAGGCGAGCCACCGGAGTGCAGGATTACCTGCACTCCGACTTTTTGTGACCACAATCTCCATTCCCCGGGAAATTTTTCTCATATATTGTCGCATAAAAAATAGCTTTTTTGGGAAAGGAAATAGACCGGGTCCGTCGTATTTACATTAGTGGAATTATATTCCACATATGAGATGCCGGGGGTAACAGTGTGAAGAAGCCATAGAAAAATCATGAGCATGGTAATGGCAGCCGTATTGATGATCGGGGCTTTGCCGGGAGCTTCTGCTGCAGCAGCGGAAAAAGGGCCAAAAACAGAGACCGCCCTTAAAGAAATGCTTGCCGGCAGCCAGAGTGTAAAAACGAAAGACCAATCAGAACCCTTTGATCAGCACACGCTCATGATCAAATACAAAACACCAATCTCTGCGACTGCCCATCAAAAGGCGGGGGGAAGGCTCGTACAGAGGGTTTCAGGTTTGAGCTGTTATATCGTCAAGCCCTCAGGGAAAACGTCTCTTGAAAACAGTAAGGTAAATTATGGAATTATTAAAGCGCAGTATTAATTTTTACACCTGTTGAGTTGAGCGGAAGGCTGAGACTCCGAGCTAAGAGCAGCGAGGACAGGGGGCTTTGATTGTAGCAGACGCTGTAACCAGTCTTTTCGTAAAAAATACGTAAAGTTTTTCATGAAAGGAAATTCTACCCTGTAAAAAGGGACGATTCCCCTATATACTTTAAGGTAGAACAAGCTTACGGTGAGAAAGATAACAGCACAATAGGAGGAACAAAATGAAGAAAGTTTTACTGGCAGGAATCGGAACGTTTATGCTGATCAGTGCATTCCATACCGCCCCGGCCGCCGTTGCTGCATCACAGGCTTATGTCCAGGCTGACAAAAGCGGAAACGCTTTGGCCGCAAAAACAAAAGCTTATGAGCAAGCCATTGGAACGAAAAAAATGTCTGTCATTGACAGTCAGTACAATGGAGTACTGAACGCCATCAAATCGACGGAAATTTTAATTGGAAAAGTCTCAGGGGCAAGCAGGCGCCAGGCTCTTTTGACAAAGTACATCAGCCCTGCTAAAGCTGCAAGGGATAAAACAACATACGAGATCTCTCAATACCGTCTGCTGGAAAAAATGGAGACGAGAATTTACACGCCCGATTACAAAATTGATCAGGATCTCGGCGTTTTGGACCGGCTGAAAAGACGTACAGCTGAAGTGAAAAAATCAGCAAACCTGCCAGCCCTCGACCCGGAAATCACCAATTCCCTGCTCAAAAAAGAAGCGGTAGTGGAAGGTGAATATACCTCTACCTACATTGACGGCTACAGAATTTTAATTGCTCAGGACAAGAGCATTTATTATGCCAATAATATGTATGATTACCTGAAAAAGCACATAAGTGAAACAGACAAGCGAATCGGCTACGTTTCAGGAAGAACGACGCGAAACCAGCTGCTGGAAGCCTACATTCAGCCCGGCAAAAAAGAAATCGCCCGTTCCATGTACGAAATCTCCCGCTACCGTCTCATGAGCGAATTGTTCAAACTGGCCCAGTCATCAGAGCAGGCTCAGAAAGATGAAGCAAAAGCCCGGCTGCCTGAATTGGATGCTCTGAAGAAAAAAGCAGAGGACCTGAAAAAAACAGGCGTGTACAAGCCGCTGCCAGAACAAATCCTAAATGATTTGAACGAAGATGAAGTCCAATTGAGGGAAATCATCAACGGGAAATAAGGACAGGATCAAAGTGCTCAGAGTTTATGCTCTGAGCACTTTTATTTTGAAACGCACTTCTTGCCTCCGTCCCTTGCTATGCTAAAGCACTAAACCTCCGTCCCTTGCTATGCTAAAGCACTAAACCTCTGTCCCCGCTCTGGTTGAACTCATAAACGACAAGGGATGACATGATCACCCCTCTGTCCCCGAAATGGCAGAAAATCCGGGTCGGAGGCAGCCTCCGACCCCAATTATGTCTACTAGCCCTTCTCCGTCCCCATGCCATCAAAACAGCTGAGAGAGTAAGGACAACCAGCTTCTGCCTCTGACCCCAGATGCTTTACCGTAACGGGGGTCGGAGGCACCAGCATCGCCACCTTTTAATACCAGGTAGAGCGGGCGGGTGCCGGAGCTTCACCGCTGTAAAGAGGTGGGGGACAGAGACATGACGTAACGAGACCTTATGCAGCAAGGGGCGGCAGATCCGGTGCCGGAGCTTTAGTACGGCAGCGAAAGTGGGGCCAGGCACGGTGCCTGGTCCTTAACGCTTTAAAGCAGTGCGGGCCAGAGGCGAGTGTTTTGAAAGCTCTGTGGCACAAGGGATAGACGGGATGGTACCGGAGCTTTAGTCCTTTATCACAGTGCGGGACAGACCCCGCCAGTAATCCCCGCCCCCAAGCTCTCTCCCCCCGCCTCCGCCAGTAAACCACCCCGCCCCCAAGTTCATTCCCCTACCAAACCAATCCCCTACACCAGACCCGCCTCCCCCACCCATTGTAAATACGTGTAAAATGTTCGACAAATTCCCCAATATTTCCACGTTTTGTAGTATACTATCAAAAGTTACTTTGACTATGGAGGAAATGCTTTGAAAAAGACAGCGGTCGTTCTTACTGCGCTCGTATCAATCAGCGGAATTACAGCAGGAAAACTATATTGGAATGAAAAAATAGAAAGTCAGACATCGGCTGTTTCGGGGAAAGCATTGGCTGAAACCGCACCAGCTGCTGATCAGCCGGCTGCAAACGCGATGGGGGAAGCGGAAGGTTTAACGAAAAACCTGCCTCCTGCCGCTGCTAAGGCAATCGTTCAGGCGGAAAAGACAGGGAAGCCGGCAAAGCTCGTTCTGTTCGGTTCGGATACTGCCTATGGCGAGAAGGATTCCTGGGCCAATCAGTTTACAGAACAGATCAAAGCGGAGTACCCGTCAGGCTTATTGGAGATCGAGACTATTTTTATTAAGGATAAGACGTCCAAAGAGGTAATCGGGGAAAAGCTTTACAGCAAGGCAGCAGAAGCGAAGCCGGATCTTCTGTTATTTGAGCCGTTCATCCTTGAGGATAATGGAGAGGTTGGCATTCGGAATACCTTCGATAACCTTTCTGTGATGATTGAGGGGATCCGCAGTCAAAGCAAGGATGCCGTGATTATGCTACAGCCTTCCTATCCTCTGCAGAATGCCATTTATTATCCAAAAGAAGTGGAGCAGCTTCAGGAGTTTGCGGATAAAGCAGGATATGCCTTTTTAAACCACTGGGAAAACTGGCCGGCGGGTGATTCTGAGGAGATGGCTGCTTACCTGCAGGAAGACGGGAATGGACCTTCTTCTAAGGGGCATAGTGCCTGGGCTGAATACCTGGCGAAAGTATTTATTAGCAAAAAATAATCAGGCGGGTTTAGGAAATTCGAAAGGATGGGTAAAGAAGCTTAGCGGCGCACCTCAAAAAAAATTTAGAAAACGGTGCTCGCAAAAGCGAATAGACCGGCGAATCATTTTAAGGGAAAATTCCCACATTCCTTTACAAAAAATTTACCTGGCATATGCAACCATTTCAGAAACAGTTCGTCATATGTATATGTATGGCAAGGAAGCCTTATGTTTGCGTGGCTGGGCCCGCTTGCTTTCAGTTATCCAGATTAATGCAGAGTTCTCTTTAAAACGGGCGCATTAAGTGCTGGATTTACTCAAACAATAAAGGCAGATTACTGCAAGTACCAAAAGCCGGGTATACTGCTAAAGGATGCGGTTTGTCCATGCTTTATGGGCGCTGCACATTTCAGTACAGATCCTTTAATTTTGTCCAGTCTATGAACGTTTCATTGCACAGTATGTCCTCACTCTGAATTTTATTGACCTTTTTTTTAACAAGTGATATTGTTCTTATGAGTGAATTCATGAACCAAGCTTAAAACTTGACACAAAAAATTATAAAGTTAGCCGAAAGAAATTTAGAGGTGATTTTGGTGGCGATTAATCGGGCAGAATCCAATTTGTATCGTAAGTATCAATCCGTTGCCTACGCACAAACAGCAGAAATTAACCCGAAAAAGACAGCATATAACGAATATGGCAAACGTTTGACGGATATTTTTTTAGCAATAATCGGTCTTATATTCTCAGCACCCATCGTACTCATAACCATGCTTGCAATCAAGTTGGAATCCCCGGGTGCGGCGCTGTTCTTTCAGGAGCGCGTCGGATTAAAGGGACATAAATTTAACGTAATCAAGCTTCGTTCCATGAGGACGGACGCAGAAAAAAACGGAGCGCAGTGGGCATCTAAAAATGATCCCCGCGTGACGAAAATCGGAGCTTTCATCAGAAAAACGCGCATCGATGAGCTGCCTCAGTTTTACAATGTACTGAGAGGGGACATGAGCCTGATCGGTCCAAGACCTGAGCGCCCGATGTTTGCAGAGGCTTTTGAACGTGAAATTCCAGGATTCGCTCATCGCCTTGCTGTTAAGCCCGGGTTAACCGGGTGGGCACAGGTGAACGGAGGCTACGATATAACTCCAAAGGAAAAACTGCAGCATGATTTGTACTACATTTCCAACATGAGTCTTGTACTTGATCTGAAAATTATTTTCAAAACAATACGTGTTATCTTTACTGGTGAAGGCGCTAGGTAAGATCTGTCTAGGAGGATTCCCTCAATTATGAAAGTTTTGGTAACAGGCGGCTGCGGATTTATCGGCTCGCATATTGTAGACCTATTGGTGCAGGAGCAGCACGACGTAATGGTTGTGGATGATCTGAGCACAGGGAAAGAACAAAACGTCAATAAAGAAGCACAGTATATTGTAGGCAGCATTAATTCTCCGGAATTTGATGCGGCAGTCGAACAGTTTCAGCCTGAAGCGATCATTCATCAGGCGGCGCAGGTGAGTGTTCCCAGATCGATTGAAAATCCTTTTACAGATGAGGAAATCAATATAAGGGGCTCTCTTCATGTGATTGAAAGTGCTAAGAAGCACGGGGTCCGCAAAATTGTATTTGCTTCTTCGGCAGCCGTTTACGGAAATCCGGAGTATCTTCCTGTTGACGTAAACCATGAGACGAAGCCGATGGCTCCATACGGCGTGTCCAAATTCGCTGTAGAAAAATATCTTCAAATGGCGCAAATCCTTTATGGAATTGATTTTACGATTCTCCGCTACGGCAACGTATACGGACCGCGCCAGGATGCGCTTGGAGAAGGCGGCGTTATTGCCATTTTTGCCGAGGCGTTTGGACGGGGAGAGGCACCGTTTATTTTTGGTGATGGAGAACAGACGCGTGACTTTGTCTATGTAGGCGATGTTGCAAAAGCGAATGTGAAAGCATTAACGAGCGGGGATAACAGGATTTTAAATGTATCCTCGGCGGACAAAATTACGGTGAATGAACTGTTTTTCCTTATGAACGAAATTTCCGGAAACAGCCTTGATCCGGTCTACAAAGAAGAACGCAGCGGTGATATAAGGGATAGCGTGCTATCCAACAGCGACACCATTTTGGCCCTGGACTGGAATGCTGAGGTTACGCTTCCACAGGGTCTTGCCAACACTCTGGAATTTTATAAAAGTGCATCAAAATGATGGATCGAAATCTCCCGCTGCCATTCGCATAAACCAGGTTAAATGGATTGCGAAGCGGGAGATTTTTTTATGGAAAAATATCTGCCGGCAGGTCAACAAGCCGTTAAACTAACCTATAGAGGAGATTCTCATGAAACACGCCATTGTCTATTTTCCATATGAGCTTCAAACAAACCCAAGAAGCGGATCGGGTGTCCGCCCGAAACGGATGGTAGAGGCCTTTACGCGCTTTGGAGAAAGGGAAAACCTTAAAATTGTTGTCATCTCCGGCCAGTCCCGTGCCCGGAAAGAACGAATCCGGGAGTACTTGGAAAATCACGATGTGAAGGATGCACAATTCTGCTACATGGAAACGAGCACAATGCCCTACTGGCTGACAGATAAGGACCACGTTCCCCGGGCGGTTGGATTGGATTATCCTTTTTGGAAAAAACTAAAAGATAACGGAGTAGCGATTGGCTGCTTTTATCGGGATGTTTACTGGCAGTTTGACGATATGTATGTGCCGCCATTCCGTAAAAAAGCGCTCACTCCTATCATGAGAAATATTTACAGAAAAGAGTTAAGCACGTATCATAAAGTATTAGAGAAGCTGTACCTTCCGTCACTGGAAATGAACCGCTTTGTTCAATGGGAAAAGGATTTTGATGAGCTTCCTCCCGGAATGGGACATGCAACATCCAGAAACCACGAACTCCCGGAAGTTCCGACAGCGATTTATGTCGGGGGAATCACGGATACTGCCGGCATACTGAATATGCTTGAAGCCTTCAGGATTCTGAATCATGATGCCGTAAACGTAAAACTGCAATTCATCTGCCGGGATTTTGAATTTGAAAAATATCCTGAAGTGCAGAAATTTAAGGATGAACCCTGGATCAGCATTCAGCACTTGTCCGGTGATGCGCTCCATGAAGTATACAAAACGGCAGATTTGGCATTGATTCCTTACAGAAAAAATACGTATCATGATTTTGCCATGCCGGTAAAATTATTTGAATATTTGTCCTACAGCCTCCCGATTGTCGCGACGAATTGCGACGCACAATCACGATTTATTGAGGACAATCATTTTGGCGTGACTGCCGCCGTTACAAAGGAAGATTTCGCAGAAGCGGTTAAGCAGGCCTTAAAGCCTGAAATTCATCAGGAACTGGTTCGTTCCATTCAAGAGCATGCATTTGAAAAAAACAGCTGGGATGCAAGGGTTCAGAAGGTTGCTCATGATCTGACAGCGGCCCGCAAATAAGAGGTGAAAGAAATGAAGATTGCCATTTTAGCTCCGGCAAATAATGTTCATACAAAAAAGTGGCTGGGTTTTTACAACAGCAAGGGCTATCAAGTCCTGAATATCAGTTTTGACAGCCACACGGATCACGAGGACCGTACCATGTGGCCCAATGTCCAAACACATTATTTAAAGCTGAAGTTTTCAAACAAGCTTTCCTATTTTCTGACCGTGCCTGAAATCAAACAGCAGCTTAAAAGCTTTCGCCCGGATATTCTTCATAGTCATTATGTTTCAAGCTATGGCCTTGTCGGCGCAATGGCCAACTTCCACCCTTATATGATTTCAGTATGGGGAATGGATATTTATGATTTTCCGAAAGAAGGAAAGCTGAATACATACATGGTCAAGTATGCGCTCGGCAAAGCGGATGTTATCGGGTCCACAAGCCACGTTATGAAAGAAGTGACGGCGCAGTATACAAACAAGCCTATTGATGTCACCCCATTCGGCGTGGATATGGAAAAATTCAAGCCGCTCCCTGACCGGAAACCAAATGAGATCGTTACATTCGGAATTGTGAAAACGATGGCTGAAAAGTACGGGATCCGCTACCTGCTGGAGGGCTATGCAGAGCTGAAACAGATGGTTCCTCCTGAAGCGTTTGAAATGACAAAGCTTGAAATTGTCGGACCCGGCCCAAAGCTTGAGGAATATCAGGAGCTGGCGAAATCTCTAAAAATTGATGGTCAGACCGTATTCCACGGGAGGGTTCCGCATGCAAAAGTGCCTGAGCTCATTAATTCCTTTGATGTCTTTTTTGTTCCTTCCACTCTGGACAGTGAAAGCTTCGGTGTAGCTGCTGTGGAAGCACAGGCGTGCGAGGTTCCGGTCGTTGTGGCGAATGTCGGCGGTCTTCCTGAGGTGGTAAAGGATGGAGAGACCGGCTTTATCGTGCCAACAAAAGACAGCACAGCTTTGGCAGAAAAAATGAAGCTGTTCATGGAAGATCCGGTTCTGGGCCGGGATATGGGAAAAAAAGGAAGAGAGCACGTTTTATCTCTCTACCGCTGGGAAGAAAATGCAGAGCTCATGTCTGATATTTATGAACGCACGTTGGCAGGAAGGGTGAGGTAGCGTGGAAAAACCGCTTGTATCCGTGATCACGCCTTCCTATAACAGTACGAAAACCATCGGGGACACGATTCGTTCTGTACAGGCCCAAACGTACAGCCACTGGGAGATGCTGATCGTCGATGACTGCTCCACCGATCATTCCAGAGACTATATCAGGGAATTTGCCGGAGCGGATTCCCGCATTCAGCTGATTGAGCTGGATGAAAACAGCGGGGCAGCCGTGGCTAGAAACACTGCGCTCAGGATGGTGAAGGGAAAATACGCAGCGTTCCTCGACAGTGATGATTTATGGCACCCGGAAAAGCTGGATAAGCAAATCCGATTTATGGAAGAGAACGATTATGCGTTTACGTATACTAAATACGAGCTGATGAAAGAGGATGGCGGGAGGCTGAATCAGGTAGTGGAAATTCCTGACAGCATCGGCTACCATGGACTGCTGAAAAACACGATCATCGGCTGCTTGACAGCGGTAGTGAATCTGGAAAAAACCGGTCCAATTCAAATGCCGAATATCCGGACGAGACAGGATTTTGCTCTCTGGCTGTCCATTTTGAAAAAAGGAATAACGGCACATGGTCTGCAGGAAACGCTTGCTTCTTACAGGCTCGTTCCGGGATCCATCTCCAGCAATAAAGTGAAAGCCGCGAAACAGACATGGAAGGTTTACAGAGAAGTAGAAAAACTGAGCCTTCCGTATTCAGCCGTCTGTTTTGCAGGGTATGCCTGGAATGCCGTCAAGAAAACCTATTTAAATAGAAAAAGCTAAGGGGAAATCCAATGCTGACGCTGAGTAAAGCGGGCGAAGCCATTTAACCTTGCTATATAAAATACACAATTGGGGGAATGAAAGATGACAAAAGTAAGAAAAGCGATTATACCGGCAGCAGGCCTCGGGACACGTTTCCTTCCTGCAACGAAAGCACAGCCAAAGGAAATGCTTCCAATCGTGGACAAGCCGACCATCCAATACATAATCGAAGAGGCAGTCGCTTCGGGCATTGAAGACATCATTATCGTCAGCGGACGAGGCAAGCGCGCGATTGAAGACCACTTTGATAAATCCTATGAGCTTGAAGAAACGCTTGCCAAAAAAGGCAAGGATAAAATACTTGAAGAGGTTCAGGCCATTTCCGGTCTTGCGAACATTCACTATATCCGCCAGAAGGAACCTAAAGGATTGGGCCATGCGATTAACTGTGCGAGCCGATTTGTAGGCGATGAGCCGTTCGCAGTTCTGCTTGGAGATGACATTGTCCGTTCTGAAACCCCGTGCACAAAGCAGCTGATTGATGCGTTTGATCAGCATCAGCGCAGTGTTGTAGGCGTTCAGCAGGTCCCGGATGAAGATGTCTCTAAGTATGGCATCATCGCTCCGCAGAAATCTCCAAACGGGGACAAAATGATTTCGGTTCATACGCTTGTAGAGAAACCGAAAAATGAAGAGGCTCCTTCCAACTATGCCATTATGGGCCGGTACATCTTAACGCCTGAGATTTTCTCTATTCTGGACGAGCTTCCACCTGGTGCAGGCGGTGAAATTCAGCTGACAGATGCACTGAAGGTTTTGAATGAAACACAGCCGATTTATGCCTACAATTTTGACGGACAGCGCTATGATGTAGGAGACAAGTTCGGATTCATTAAAGCGACTGTTGATTTTGCCCTTGAGCGCGATGATCTAAGAGATCAGGTAAACAGCTATTTAAAAGAAATAGTGAAAAAGTAAATACGCTGAGGCTATCAGCAATATGGAGGATTTTACATCATGCAAATCGCAGTAGTTGGAACAGGCTATGTCGGCCTGGTTACAGGAGTATGCCTGTCCGAAATCGGACATGAAGTAACATGTGTGGATATTGATGAAAAAAAGGTAGAGAGCATGAGACAGGGCTTGTCCCCAATCTATGAGCCCGGCCTTGATGAACTGATGAAGGCAAACATCGAGCGAGGAAGACTGCATTTTACAACGAAGCACAAGGACGCATTTGCCGGGGCAAAAGCAATCTACATCGCGGTAGGCACGCCTCAGCGTGAAGACGGACAGGCAGATCTGCGTTTTGTCGAGCAAGTTGCCATTGATATCGCCAATAACATCAACAATGATGTAGTCGTCGTAACCAAAAGCACCGTTCCAGTTGGAACAAATGAACGGGTTCAGTCCATCGTTAAAGAGCATCTTAAAGATGATTACAAGGTTTACTCTGTTTCCAATCCGGAGTTTCTCCGTGAAGGCTCAGCGGTAAAAGATACCTTTGAAGGGGACCGGGTTGTCATTGGAGCAGACAGTGAGGAAGCAGCTGCACTGTTGGAGGAAATCAACCGCCCATTCGGCATTCCGATTTTTAAGACCGGGATCCGAAGCGCTGAAATGATTAAATATGCCTCCAATGCATTTCTTGCAACGAAGATCAGCTTTATTAACGAAATTGCGAACCTTTGTGAAAAGCTAGAAGCGGATGTTGAAGATGTTGCGGCAGGGATGGGGATGGATGACCGGATCGGCAGCAAATTCCTGAAAGCGGGAATTGGCTACGGCGGTTCGTGCTTCCCGAAAGACACAAGCGCCCTTGTTCAAATCGCAAGCTATGTTCAGCATGATTTCAACCTGCTGAAATCTGTCATTCAGGTGAATGCAGAGCAGCAGAAAATGCTTGTATCCAAAGCGAGAGAGCGCTTTGGTAATTTAAAAGGAAAGCGTGTCGCCATGCTCGGCCTTGCCTTTAAGCCGAACACGGATGATATGCGTGAAGCGGCCTCCATTACACTGGCTCACGAGCTTGTCAATGAAGGTGCCGAAGTCGTAGCGTACGATCCGATCGCGGCAGATAATGCGAAAAAGCTGCTTCCGGCAGAGACCCTTTATACAGACAGCCCGGAAGAAGCCATCACCGGAGCGGATTTTGCCATGATCGTAACGGAATGGGAGCAAGTGAAAGCATTGACCTTCCAGGACTATATAGAAAAATTAAATGAGCCGGTCATTTTCGACGGCCGCAACTGCTACTCCCTTGAGCAGGCAGCAGAGCATCCGGTAGAATATTACTCTGTCGGCCGCAAACCAATCCTTAACCGAAACTAGATGGAAATTTTCCATCTGGTTTTTTTTATTTTTTCGGATTACTATTAAGCAAAGGGCATGGTTGTTGCGTCGCCAAAATGAAAAAGAGAGAAGCGTGCTGAGAATGGGGAAATTGCTTAGATTCATGATTGTATGTTGTGTCTCCGGTTTGTTTTTTGTCTATTTGCCGCAGCAAGCGGAAGCAGCTTCATTCCGCTATTTGGCCGAACTCAAAGGAGAGCCTTCACAGGTTAAAGAACAGCTGAAGCCATGGAGAATCACAAAAACCTTTTCTCTGGATGGCCGCCATTATGCTGTTTTAACAGGAAGCGGATCCATCAGAAAGCTAAAAAAGAACCCGGTCATTATCTCTGCACAGCACGACTTAAAAACATCGGGAGCCGCTGCCTTTAAAGCCCCGCGCTACTCGCAGCAGATTTCATGGGGAGTGAAAAACTCCCAAAGCCACCGTCTCGCCTCTAAGCCCTGTGCCTGCAAAATTGCCATCGTAGATTCCGGGATTGCCGAGCATGAGGATTTAAAGGGAAGGGTCATCTCGAGGGTTTCATTCATAAATGGCGAAAAGCGGGGGATGGCGCCTGACACCGGGAAGCTTCAGCATGGAACACATATTGCCGGCATTATCGGAGCGAATTTTAATACATTCGGCTCGGTAGGAATGGTCCCTGAAGCTAAACTGCTAGCTGTGAAAGTGTTAGATGAAAATGACGAGGGCTACGCCTCTGACCAGGCAGCCGGAATCGCCTGGGCCGCCAATAACGGAGCGGACATCATTAATGTAAGCTTAAGCGACGAATCCGGCAGGAATGAAATAACCGAGCAGGTTCTAAAAAGTGCTTACAATAAAGGCGTTGTCATCATTGCGGCAAGCGGAAATAAAGGGAAGCGAGTCGAGTATCCGGCGTCCTCCCCCTATACCATTTCTGTCGGTGCTGTGGATCAAACTAACAGAATTGCTTCTTTTTCAAGCTTCGGAAGCAGCCTCGATCTTCTTGCTCCGGGAGTGGACATTCGCTCAACCGTTTTTAAGAGCTCCTATAAAAATCTCAGCGGCACCTCCCAGGCTGCGCCGCATGCAGCAGGAGGCGCGGCCAAGCTTCTTCCTCTTTATCACGGACCGAAAAACGGAGCAAGAGTTGAATGGGTAAGAAAGAGATTAAAAGATTATGGGGACTTGAGAAGAGTGACCGTTAATGGACGCGCGTATAAAGTCCCGGTTTTAAATGTGTACAAAAGCTATTATGGAATAAAATAATCATGAAAAAGAGCTGATCCGTTTTCGGACAGCTCTTTTTTTGACGCTTTATCCCCTTGTCAGCGACCTGCTGAAAGTCCCTAATTTATTGTAAATATAATAATCTGTTTACAAATTAAACAATTAATTTACAATTTTCTCATAGAAACAGCTCTGATGTTGCGATAGAATTTTAGTTGGGACCGAAACCGCTTAAATAAATCCGTTTTACCATTTTTTAATTTGAGAGGGGAATATCTGAATGTTCAAAAGCAAAGCACTAACTGCGGGTATTGCAGCTGCCGTACTTTCTTCTGGTTTAGCAGCCACACCGGCATCCGCTGCCACAGGCACTTTCGCGTCAAAAACCGTACATAAAGCCGAAACTCTTGCAAGCTCCCTGCATAGATACTACACCAATGTTACCCCGAACGGACCTGAAATCACTCCTGAATTCGAAGCGAGATACAACTTGACCAAGGATGCAATCGAAGAAGGCTGGGACGTTATTAATGAAGTGTCCAGCCCGCGGATCAAACGCATTCTTAGAGAACGCCTTGAAATGGCTGTTGAGCGTCAAATGCGCGCCGCCTATTACTTCGATGCTGTAAGATACGGAGAAAAGCTTAAGCGGGCCACCAATGATTTCCGCGCACAATACAGCGAAACTCCAAGCAAAGAAATGCAGTCCGCGTATTTTGACCTGATTGATCAAACCGAAAACTACGGCAAGCTCGTCGGAAAAGTATACCGCTCCAATGTCCGCGAAGCGATGGGTTCCGAATACATCCTTCCTGCAAAGGTAGCTTATCAGCTGGTTGGCTTTGACCTTACTCAGTTCAAATACAATCTAAAAGCAGATCAGGCTATTTCTGACAATGATAAAGAAGCTGCACTTAAAATGATCGAAATTTCAGAGAAGCTGGAAGAAAAGGATCAGGAAATTACAAAAGCACTTTTAGCCCTATTCCCGAACTCTGCAGAACTGAAGAAGGATGCAGACAAGGTAGAAGAAAACATTGATCCTGCCATCATGGAGGAAATCGAGCGCCTGAAAGAAGAGATTGACGCTGCGTTTGCAAGCTTCGATCTATCCATCCTTCATTCCAACGATACACATGCAAATGTTGAAAAAGCTCCAAAAAGAATTACGGCTATTAAAGAAATGAGAGAGGCGAAAGAAAACTCCCTTCTTCTTGATGCCGGCGATGTTTTCTCTGGAACTCTATATTTCAACGAATTTAAGGGACAAGCAGACCTTGAGCTTATGAATCTTGCAGGCTACGATGCGATGGTGTACGGAAACCATGAATTTGATCTTGGAACAGAGCCTTTGGCCCGTTTCGTAGAAAAAGCTGAATTTCCATTTGTCAGTGCAAACGTAGATTTCTCAAATGATGCAAACATGAAAAACCTTCACAGCGATACGATTTCCGAAGCACCTGAAAACGGAAAATCCTACAGCGCCATCGTAAAAGAAGTCAATGGCGAAGAAGTGGGAATCATTGGTTTGACGACTGCTGAGACAGCGACTATCTCCAGCCCGGGAGAAGGCGTGAAATTCGAGGACTACATCGCAGAAGCGAAAAAAGCAGTAGCAGAGCTTGAAGGAAAAGGAATCAACAAAATTGTTGCCCTTACTCACATTGGATATGAAGATGGCGGCGGCGACAACGATGTAACCCTTGCGAAGGAAGTAGAAGGATTGGATGTCATCGTAGGCGGCCACTCCCATACACGTCTTGATGAACCTGTCTTTGACAAAACAGGAGAAGAACCGACTGTAATCGTTCAGGCTTACCAGTACAGCGACTTCCTTGGATCTCTTGATGTGGAATTTGACTACATGGGAAAAGTGATTTCACACGAAGGGCAATTGATTGATGTAAGCGCGAAAGCAGATGATGCTGAAGCGATGGAAATTGTTAATAAGTACAAGCCTCAAATCGAAGAAGTGAAAAACGAAGAGGTAGCCGAGACACCTGTTGCTCTTGACGGTGCACGTGATAATGTCCGAACAAAAGAAACGAACCTAGGAAACCTGATCACCGACGGTATGCTTGCGAAAGCGAAAACAATCGACCCTGATACTGTAATCGCTCTTCAAAATGGCGGCGGAATTCGTGCTTCCATTGATCAGGGAACCATTACGATGGGTGAAATCCTGACCGTTATGCCTTTCGGAAACTCCTTGGCCATCATGGACTTAAAGGGCTCAGAAATTAAAGAAGCTCTGGAGCACAGTGTCGATACGGCGCCAGCTCAATCCGGTGCATTCCTTCAGGTTGCCGGCATGAAGTTCACGTATGACAGCACAAAACCTGCCGGAGAACGTGTCACAGACGTTCAAGTGAAAGGAGACGGAGATGCTTATGCCGCTCTTGACCCTGAAAAAATGTACAAAGTAGCGACCAACACCTTTACAGCTGCAGGCGGAGACAACTACACTGTATTTGAAAATGCATACGGAGAAGGCCGTGTAAGCGAGCCTGGCTACGTAGACTGGGAAACATTCAGCGAGTACGTAAAAACGAATCCAGAGATTAAAGAAGGCGGAGAAGGACGCATCACGGACGCCGCTTCACAGCAATAATGGCATTTTAGGAAAAGGCTGGCTAAATTGCCAGCCTTTTTTACGGTTCCCGGATCATTTGTAGTATAATAGTCCTCGTGTTCAGGGAAGCTGGAGCAGACGTAAAAGGCAAACTTGTTGAAAGATAAGGACGCAAAGCCATGAGTCTAAAGCATTCATGCCAGGATTGTCAGGCTGCCAATTGCAATTCGGAAAGGCTATGTTCAAACACACATTTGGTTTTCACCCGCTGCCGCTAACCTGGCAAGAGCGAATCCGCCTGCCGTGTTTAACGAAGCCTTTCAGAAAAAGATGGCTTTCGTCTCAATGTAGATCATCCCAGACATTCGAGAACAAAATGAACTTTGATGGAGGATCAGCCATTGTATCGGGAACCGAACATGAGAATTCGAAACAACAAACAATTAAGGTATCAGACTTTAAGGCGGGAACTGACGGGTTTAATGAAAGAGAAAAACATCAAACGGAACCCGAAGACAGAGGAAGCGCTGGAATTGTTCAGCCAGTATTATATTAACTACACAAATTTGACCAGCGGAAAGCATATTGATGAAACCATCATCAGGGAGTACATCCACTTCCACCTCCATTCCAGCCAAAAACGAAAGGCCTACACCTCTATAAAAAGACTGAAGGAAGATGTGAAAATACTGGAAAGTCTTTTTGACCAGTCAGAGGGCTCTTTCCGGCAAGCCGACTTTTCTTTGCTGAATTATTCTTTATGGGTAAACAGTGACACAGACAGCAAAGGGTTATATCATTAAGGAAACAGGACCATGCGATAAAACAGAAGGTAGAATCTCACGGGCTTTTGTGTTTTTTTACGGTCAGCTGCTTGTTTCAAGCTGAATATTTCTCCGGACCTTGCACGATTTTGACATAATTTTTCAGCTGAATGCAGAACATAGTTGAAAGATCCAATGATGCAATATTGATCGTTATGGAGGATTTTCATGAAGTTACTTCGATTATTTTTTTCGTTTTTGCTCCTCATTTCATTGCTGACCTTTCCTGCATCGGCCACAGGAGGACCTTTTGAGAACCTTGGTCCTCAGGTTAAGTATGTAAATGTGATACGCGGAAAGGCGGGACTCGATCAATATGGCCAGCCTCGTTTTTACGCCCTGCTGCAGGGTGAGCCTGCCAAGCTTGCAGTGATTGACCTTCAGACAGAGAAAATCGTGGATATTGAAACACTCCCGGGCGCTTCTGCGGCCTGGTCCATTGAAATAGATCCCCAGCACCGTGTCTGGGTTGGATCCACCCCGAATGAGCATCTGTACCGCTACGATCCGGAAACGAAAGAAATTACGGATCTTGGAAAAGCAACCACCACTTCCAACACCACCATTTGGGATTTAACGTACGATAAAAAGTCCAACCGGATTTTTGGGGTAACCTCCTATGGCGGATCTGTTATTACTTACAGCGAAGAAGAAGGCTTTAAAAGTCTCGGAGGGGTAATGAAAGGCCGGCGGTACGCGAGAAGTGTCGAATACGATGAAAAAACAAACACTCTTTATGTAGGGGTAGGATCTCCTGCCGCCCTGATAAAATGGGATCTGGACACAAACCAGAAGACAAACATCCTTCCGGAAAAGTATCAAAAGGATGCATCCGTGTACGACCTGAATTTATCCCGCGGAAGAGTCTATGCCAAGATGGAAAACCAAAGTATGCTTTTAGTCATAAACACGAAAAATGATCAGGTTGAGCATGAAATCCCTGCGGATTCCAGAGGGATCTCCCAAGCATGGGACGGGGATACAGTTTTTTACAGCTATAAGAAAAAGCTGTACGAGCTGAATCCAAAGGACGGAAAAAGCAAGGAAGTCAATTCAGATCTACCTGCAACAGCCGCTTCTCTGGATATCATTTCGATAGACGGTCAGCCTAAGCTTGTCGGCCTCTCGGCAAACGGAGGGAAGTTTTATCAATATCATTTAAAAGAAGATAAATACAAGGACACCATGCTCAATCTCCCTTCCCAGGCTGTGGATATTTATAACGTCGGCCAGGGAGTTAACGGAAACATCTACAGCTCCGGCTTTATCTCCGGAAAGCTGGGAGTGTACAACCCTGAATCCAAAGAAACAAAAATGTACAAAGGCGTCGGCCAGGTGGAGGACATGGCGTCCGTTGGAAAGAAAATGTATTTTGGAGTCTATCCGAACGCCATCCTCTATGAATACGATACCGCCAAAAACTGGGTACCGGGAGAAAATCCTAAAAGAATCATCAATCTCGGAGACAGCGGGCAGGACCGTCCAAAGGCGCTGGCAGGAGACGAAGAAAAAGAAAGACTTTACGCCGGAACCATTCCGAAACGCGGAGAAAAAACAGGAATGTTCCTCGTCTATGATGTGAACAAACGAAAAATTTCTTATAAAGAAAAACTCTCCTACAATCAAAGTGCGTCCGCCATGGTTTACAGCGAACAAAAAGACATCCTGTATTTTGCGACCAGCGCCTATGACGGCAGCGGAAACCTGTCCAACAAAAGCGCACAGCTTTATGCTGTTGACACAAACAGCCCCAAATACAGAAAAAAAGTCATTCAGCTTCCGGGCGGCTATGCCGTAAAGATTTCAGCCTTAACAATCACACCCGACGGAAGGCTGTGGGGAATCGTCGACAATAAACTGCTTGTCTACGACCCCGAAAAGGAAAAACCAAGCTTATATCCAATCACACCAAACCAGATCAAAGGCATGTACAAAACCGAAAGCCTGCTCCTCGACCCATCGGGCAAAAACCTGTACGGAACATTCCAGGGAATGCTGTTCAAGGTGGATATCGAGAGCCTGGAAATTACAAGCTACCGGACAAGTGATGTATTCCAGCTAGCCAACGACAGCGAAGGAAATCTCTATTACAACAGCCGGTCCAACCTATGGAAAATCCGGCCGGAGGATTTAACAAAGGATCATATCCTAACACCGGGAGAGCTCACCCTTCCGAATGTCTCATCCACCAACTCTTCCTTTCCGGTCGCAAGAGTCTATTCCGAGCACACCATTCTTCTCTATCGGAAAAAAGGCTCCACCATGGTGCCGGTTAAACAGCTAAAGGCCGACTCTTCGTACCGTGTATATGGAACGTATAAAAACTATTACCATATAGGGAACGACTACTATATTTATAACGAGCCCCACAAGGTATCCGCATACGTCGGAAGAGTATACGCAATGGGAGAGGCTGCCATTCTCAAACCCGACGGCTCCGTATACCGGACGCTGAAGCCCGGTGAAAATATGAAGGTTTACAGCTACGATGATCAAAGCTACGACGTTGGAGAAGGCTACAAAATCCAGAAAAATGGCGCTGTAACTTTTTCCATCGGAACAGTAGAGCTGAATAGCAACTCCATGATGTTCCAATACGGCGAAAACCTTCCAATCTTCAAGCTCCAGGCAGGAGAAAAATTTGAAATCGTCAAAACAGAAGGAAACAAACTGATCTTAGGCAACGGCTACTATCTGGAATACAACAAACGCACCATGACCTATAAGAAAAACTAATTTGAACCCGGGTGAATGCTGCCGGGGTTTTTTGTGTACCTAGCGTGCGAAAGACGGCTTTTCAAGATTTCTTGTTGCGGTTTTTGTTCTGTGCCTCCGATCTCCGCTCAAATATCGTGCTTGGAGCCTGGCTGCCTCCAGACTCTTCGAACATTGCACCTGCAGGGTCGCTGGTCGCTGCCTCCGACCCTTTAAATATCGCACCTGAAGGGTCGCTGCCTCCGACCCTTCAAATATCGCACCTGAAGTCTAGCTGCCTCCGACCCCCGCTCTGCTAAAGCACGAAAGCTCCGGCACCATCTCTACGACTCTTACAGCGCCAAGGGTAATAAGCGCACTAGCTCCGTCCCCAATTCAGGTGGAAAAAGGGGACGGAGGCTGCCTCCGTCCCCTATTATGTCTACTAGACTCACTCCGTCCCCCAATCGCCAGAAGCGTTGGTATGAAAGGGAAGAGAGACGTCTGTCTCTGTCCCCTGATGCTTCACCGTACCGGGGGTCGGAGGCACTGTACTGCCCTTCAAGATCTTCACCACTTGCGCCAGGAGTCTCGCTGCATCCGCCCCTTCAAATATTGCACCTGCAGCCTTCCTGCCTCCGACCCCCACTCTGCTAAAGCACGAAAGCTCCGGCACCGTCTCTACGACTCTTACAGCGCCCAGGGTTTACGGCACGCTGTCTCTGACCCCACATGCGGTGAAGCAAGTGGGGTCAGGCACCGTGCCTGGCCCGCA